>CAIOZS010000198.1 GCA_903862845.1 uncultured Thermoleophilia bacterium | reverse complement strand
ACCTGGTCCGCGAGACGAAGGGCACGCGCGACTTCCTGAAGCTGCGCACCAGCGAGGCCGACAAGGTGCGCTGCGGGCAGAGGCATTTCGAGGCGCTGGGGGTGCCGTTTGCCGTCGTGGTGAGCGCGGACGAAGTGTAGGAACCCGTGTCATCGAGGACGCACGTCGACAGCCCTGAGCTTGCGACTGCGGCGCTGCAGATATGATGGGTGGCGTGAACGATCCGGTGCAGCTCTTGGAACAGGTCGTCGGCCGTCTTCGCGCGGCCTCCTCGCCGGTGCGCGTGATCGTCTTCGGGTCTATGGCGACCGGCACAGCCACCGCGGACAGCGACCTCGATCTTCTGGTGGTGCTCGACGATGTCGCAGACACGCGCCAGGAGAGCATTCGGCTTCGCGACGCGCTCGGCGACATCGAGATGCCGATCGACGTGATTGTGATGAGCAGCGCGCGTTTCGAGGAGACTAAGCATGTGATCGGCGGCATCGCATACCCCGCCAACAAGTACGGCAGGGACCTCTATGAAGCCGCCTGAGAAAGCCGCTCGTGAGATGGCCGGCGAGTGGCTGGCGAAGGCCGACGCCGACCTCAGGGCCCGCGACGGATTGCTGGCCGCGGCCGCGCTTTCTGAGATCGCGGCATTCCATGCTCAGCAGGCTGCTGAGAAAGCGCTGAAAGCGTTCCTCGTTTGGAACCAGGTCGAGTTCCCGAGGACGCACGACATCAAGCGTTTGCTCGCTCTGTGCCGGTCCACCGACCCGGGCTTGGCCGAGTCCCTCGCCGACGCCGCGCAGCTGACGCCCTACGGGGTCGAGTATCGCTATCCCGGTGAGTATCCGACGGTTCCCACGGCGGCCGCCGAGGAAAGCGCGGCGCTGGCGAGGCGCGTCAGGGATGAGGTCGTCCGGCATCTGGCGGAGGACACTCGTCGCTAGGCCACTCGGGGGATTCCGCCCGATCGTCGGCGAAGACATGAGGCTATGAGCGAGCGCACCCGCAAGCTCGCCTGGGCGGCGGTCATCGTTGCCTCGGCGACCGCCATCTCCCGCGTCGTGGGCCTCGGCCGCGAGGTGCTCACCGCCGGCGTCTACGGCGTCGGCGCCGACTACAACACCTTCGTGTCGGTGTCGGTGGTGCCCAATCTCATCCGCCAGCTTTTCGCCGACGCGGCCATCAGCGCCGCCTTCGTGCCCGTGCTCACGGCGCTGCTCGCGGCCGGCGATCGCGAGCGCGCCCGGCGGCTCACCGCCACGCTGCTCGGCTTCATGCTCGCCGCGGTCGGCGCAGTCTGCCTCGTCCTGATCCTCGCCGCGACCCCGGTGGTGCGCGCCATCTACCCCGAGCTCACCGGCACGAGCCACATGGCGACGCTGGCGGCGCAGTACCTGCAGATCCTCGTACCGACCGTGCTGGTGCTCGCCCTCGCCGGCGTGATGACCGGCGTCCTCTACGCGGACGAGCGTTTCACCATGCCGGCCGTCGTCTCGATCGTCTGGAACCTCGTGATCATTGCCTTCATGGCCGTGTGGCACGACGCCTGGGGCGTGTACGCGCTGGCTTGGGGCACGCTCGTGGGCACCGTCGTCGAGCTCGTCTTGCTCGGCCTCGCGATGCGCGCCGCCGGCGAGCCCATCCGCGTCAACTTCCACTTCCGCGACCCGTACCTGCGCCGCGTGCTGGCCCTGATGGTGCCGATCACCATCACGCTCGGGATCCTCAATTTCAACGCCCTCATCGACACGTACTTCGCCCAGTTCGTCAGCGACCACGCGGCCGCCGAGATCGGCTACTCGTTCCGCCTCTATCAGCTTCCGCAGGGCATCTTCGCGGTGACCATCGGCACGGTGCTGTTCCCGTCGCTCTCGCGCTTCGCGGCGCAGCACGACATGGGCCGCTTCCGTGAGACGCTCTCCACCGGCGTGCGTCAGATGGTGTTCGTCTCGCTGCCGTTCCTCGCCTGGTTCACGATCCTCGCGGTGCCGGTGATCCGCATGGTGTACCAGCGCGGCGCCTTTACGGCGGCCGACACGAGCGAGGTGGCCGGGGCCCTCGCGATGTTCGCCCTCGGCCTCACGTTCGCCAACGTCAACATCATGTTCAACCGCAGCTTCCAGAGCATGCAGAAGCCGTGGCTGCCGCTGTACGTCGGGCTCGTCAACTTGGCGCTCAACGCGCTCCTCGACTGGATCCTCCTCGGCCCGCTCGGCGTGGCGGGCATCACCCTGTCTACGTCTATCGTCTCGATCTTCAACATGGTGCTGCTGGTGTGGCTGCTGCGGCGCCAGGTCGGCCTGCTCGGGGGCCGCGGCATGGCGCGGGCCGCCGGCGCGGCGCTGCTCTGCGCGCTGCCGTTGGCGGCGGTCTCCGGCGGCCTCTGGTACGCGCTGCGCGGTTTCGCCGATGGCGGGTTTCTGCGGCTGCTGGTCTCCGTGTTCGCGGCGGTGGCCGGCGGCGGCCTTGTCTACCTGGGGATCGCCAAGGCGCTCAAGCTCGAAGAGCTGAGCATGGTGTGGCGGCTGCTGCGCCGGCGCGGCGCCCGCCCGGCCGCCTCGGCCGACTGACGCCCTCCGGGCGACCGCCCCGCCCGCAGCCTGTATCATTGGCGGTCGTGACTGCACTCGACCACATCCGCAACTTCAGCATCATCGCCCACATCGACCACGGCAAGTCGACGCTGGCCGACCGCGTCCTCGAGGTCACCGGGACGGTGGCCGCGCGCGACATGAAGGAGCAGCTCCTCGACAAGATGGACCTGGAGCGCGAGCGCGGCATCACGATCAAGTCGCAGGCGGTACGCATCGCCTACACGGCGCGCGACGGCCAGCTCTACCAGCTCAACCTCATCGACACCCCCGGCCACGTCGATTTCACCTACGAGGTCTCGCGCAGCCTCGCCGCCTGCGAGGGCGCCGTGCTGCTCGTGGACTGCACCCAGGGCGTCGAGGCCCAGACCGTCGCCAACGCATATCTCGCCATCGACAACGACCTCGAGATCATCCCCGTGCTCAACAAGATCGACCTGCCGGCCAGCAACATCCCGGAGGCCGAGCTGGAGCTGCACGAGCTCACCGGCGCCACGCACGACGAGATCCTCATCGTGTCGGCCAAGACGGGGGAGGGCGTGGAGGACGTGCTCGAAGCCGTGGTGGCGCGCACGCCGCCGCCGCGCGGCGACCCTGCGGCGCCGGCCCGCGCCCTCATCTTCGACAGCGAATACGACCAGTACCGCGGCGTGATCGCCTACGTGCGCGTCGTGGACGGCGGTTTCTCGCGCCGCCAGATCGTCACGATGATGGGCACGGGTCAGGAGGCCGAGATCGAGGAGCTGGGCTACTTCGGCCCCGAGATGAAGCCCACGGAGCGCCTCGAGACCGGCGAGGTGGGCTACATCATCACCGGCGTCAAGGACGTGGCCCAGGTGCGCGTCGGCGACACCATCATCGACAAGAAGCGGCCGGCCACCGAAGGCCTGCCGGGCTACAAGGTCGTGCAGCCGATGGTGTTCACCGGGCTCTTCCCGACCGAGGGCGACAAGTTCGAAGAACTGCGTGACGCGCTCGAAAAGCTCAAGCTTAACGACGCCGCGCTGATGTACGACCCGGAGTCGTCGAACGCCCTCGGCTTCGGCTTCCGCTGCGGCTTCCTCGGCCTGCTGCACATGGACATCGTGCGCGAGCGGCTGGAGCGCGAGTACGGCCTCGAGCTGCTGACCACGATGCCCAACGTCGAGTACCATGCCTACCTCACGAACGGCTCGATGGTCGTCGTGCGCAACCCCGCGCAGATGCCCGACGCCACGTACATCGACCACGTGGAAGAGCCGTTCGTGGCCGCCAGCATCCTCGTGCCCACCGAGTTCGTCGGCACGATCATGGAGCTCTGTCAGGGCCGGCGCGCCGACTTTGTCGACATGAAGTACCTTTCGCCGCAGCGCGTCGAGATGCATTACCGGCTGCCGCTCGGCGAGATCGTCCTCGACTTCTTCGACCAGCTCAAGACGCGCACCCGCGGCTACGCCTCCCTGGACTACGAGTTCCACGCCTACCGCAAGAGCGACCTCGTGAAGCTCGACATCCTGCTGGCCGGCGAGTCGGTCGATGCGCTCTCGCTGATCGTCCCCCGCGAGCGCGCGCATCTGCGCGGCAAGGCGCTGGTGACCAAGCTGCGCCAGAAGATCCCGCGGCAGATGTTCGAGGTTGCCGTGCAGGCGGCCATCGGCAGCCGCGTGGTGGCCCGCGAGACGGTCAAGGCGATGCGCAAGGACGTGATCGCCAAGTGCTACGGCGGCGACATCAGCCGCAAGCGCAAGCTGCTCGAGAAGCAGAAGAAGGGCAAGAAGCGCATGAAGCAGATCGGCACCATCGAGGTGCCGCAGGAGGCCTTCCTCGCCGTCCTCGAGCTCGAGCCGGACGACAAGGACCACTGATGGCCGCGGGCGACGCCACGCCCGAGACGCCGCGCCTCGTCGCTCCGGCCGTCGCCTTCCACGCCTCGTTCCTCGAGGCGCTCGCGGAGTATCAGGCCGAAGGCCGGCACCTTGAGCTCGACCCGGCACGCATGGCGGACGCCGCCGAATTCGGGCGTTACGTGGCCGCATTGCGCGCCGGCGTCACCGATCCCCAGGCGCCGGACAGGTACGTGTGGTCGACCTTCGGCGTATGGCCCGCCGACCAGGCGCCCGAGACCTACGTGCCCCAGACGGTGCTGTGGTGGGCGGCCGGGCACGAGTATGTCGGCCGCCTTAACATCCGTCACGAGCTGAACGAGTGGCTGCTCAGAGGCGGCGGCAACATCGGCTTTGAGGTCCGGCCGAGCGCCCGGCGGCGAGGTCACGCCACGGCGATGCTCGCCGCGGCCTTGCCGCTCGCCGCTGCACTCGGCTTCGACCCCGTGCGCCTGGACTGCGAAGTGGGCAACGTCGCCTCGCGCAGGGTCATCGAGAAGAACGGCGGCCGGCTCGAGCGCGAGGAGGAGGGCTCGTTCTTCTTCCTCCTGCCGACGCGGTGACCGACGTGCTTGCCACGCTGCGTCATCGGCTGCCGGCGCCGGCCTTTGCAGGGCCCGTCCACCACGTGTACGTGCACGTGCCGTTCTGCCGCGCGAAGTGCGACTACTGCGATTTCGCCTCCGCGGCTGTGGGCGATGCGCCGGACGGCGCGCTGCTCGACGGGTTCGTCGGGGGCGTCGCCGCCGAATGGGAGCGTGAGCGCGCGGCGCACGACGTGCGCCGCCTCCACACGCTCTACCTCGGCGGCGGCACCCCGAGCCTGCTGGGGCCGGACCGGCTCGAGCGGCTGCTCGAGCTCTTCCGGCCGTTTCTCACGTCTGCCGCCGAGGTCACCGTCGAGGCCAACCCCGAGGACGTCGACGAGGCGTTTGCCGCGTGGGCGGCGGCCGCGCCGCGCGCCCGCGGGCGCGGCTCGGCGTGCGGCCTGCGCGTCTCGCTGGGCGCGCAGAGCTTCGCGCCCGCCCTGCGCGAAGCGCTCGGGCGGCGGGCGCGGGCCGACCCGGCCGCGGCCTTCGGCCGCCTGCGCCGCGCCGGGGTCGCGAACCTCAGTCTCGACCTGATCCAGGGGATCCCCGGGCAGGCGGCGGCCGACCTCGAAGCCGACATCGCCGCCGTTCTCGGTCTGCGCCCGGCGCATATCTCGTGGTACGAGCTCAGCCTCGCCGCCGGCACGCCGCTGGCGGCGCGCAGCGCGCGCTCGCGGGACGAGGACGAGGGCGCGGCCTTCTACCGCCGCGTCGTGCGCGCCCTCTCGCGGGCGGGCTACGACTGGTACGAGGTGAGCAACTTCGCGCTCCCGGGGCGCAAGGCGCGCCACAACCTGGCGTACTGGCGCGCCCGCCCGTACCTGGGCCTCGGCCCCGGCGCCGTGAGCACGGTCGGTGCGCGGCGCTGGACGAACGTTGCCGGCACCGCGGCCTGGTTGCGGGCTACGTCCGCAGGCGCGCGCCCGCCGCGTGAGGTCGAAGACCTCGGCGCGGCCACGCGCGCCCGCGAGCGCCTCTTGCTCGCCGCCCGCTGCGGCGACCCTGTGCCGCTCCCCGAGCTGACCGCCATTCTCGATCTCGAAGCCGCCGGCTCGCTCGCCGCCGCTGGATTGGTTTCCCTGCATAGTGGTACAATCCGCGTGACGCGAAAGGGGCGGTACGTGGCCGGAGCGGTATGCGTACGCCTGTTTCGCGGTTGACGTTTAAGGGGTTGGATTTGGCGCTCACACCACGGCAGGAGCGGGTGCTGCGGGTCGTCATCGAGGAATACATCGCCTCGGGCGCGCCCGTCGGCTCGAAATACCTCAGCGAGCACTTCGCCCTCGGCGCGGCGGCCTCGACCATCCGCAACGACCTCGCCGATCTCGAAGACATGGGCATGCTCGCGCACCGGCACACGTCGGCGGGGCGCGTGCCCACCGATGTGGGGTATCGGCACTACGTCAACGTCATCCTCGGCGAGCGCCGCGAGACGCCGCCGCCGGTGGCCGCCGGGCGCGACCGCGCGCGCAGCGAGATCGACGACGCCCTGCGCGAGACCGCCGAGGCGCTGTCTCGGGTCACCGAGCTGCTGGCCGTCGTGTCGGCCCCGGCGGTGACCACGTCCATCGTCCGCCACATCGAGATCCTCTCGCTGCAGCCGCACCTCGTGATGGTCGTCATCATCACCACCTCCGGCCAGGTCACGAAGCGCATCTTTCCGCTTGCCGAGGCCGTCGACGAGGGTCTCGCCGAGTTCGCGCGCGTGTATCTCAACGAACGTCTCGTGGGCCAGCAGCTCGGCACGCGGCGCGCCGCCGGGGCCTTCGAGAGTCTCGACCTGCGGCCCAAGGAACGCGCCTTCCTCGACACCCTGCGCCAGGCCTTCGAGACGCTCGGCGTGGGCGACGTGGAGGGCCTGCACCTCGGCGGCGCCTCACGTCTCCTCGACAACCTCACGCGCGAGGGCGCCGGCCACCTGAACGAGGTCCTCGAGATGCTGGAGCAGCGCTACAACCTGCTGGAGCTGCTCTCCGAGGCGCTGCGCGAGGACGGCGTCTTTCTGCGCATCGGCCACGAGATGACGCCTCCGTCGCTGCAGGAGTGCTCGCTCGTTGCGGCCAACTACGGTGTCTCCAACCGCAATCTCGGCACGGTGAGCGTGCTGGGCCCCACGCGCATGGACTACCAGCGCGTGATCGGCGCCGTGCGCGCCACCGCCGACAGCCTGAGCACATACCTCGAAGAGATCTGGTGAACCCGTGACCTCCCCCCGCTCATGAAGCGCGACTACTACGACGTCCTCGGCGTGCCCCGCGATGCCGGGCAGGACGACATCAAGAAGGCCTTCCGCAAGCTGGCCCGCGAGTGCCACCCGGACGTCAACCCCGGCGACCCCGACTGCGAGGCGCAGTTCAAGGAGGCGGCCGAGGCCTACGAAGCTCTGGACGACGTCGATACGCGCGCGGCCTACGACCGCTACGGCTTCGACGGCCTCAAGGGCCGCCGCATGACCGACTTCGAGCACGTCGGCTTCAGCGACCTCTTCAATACCTTCTTCGGCGGCGGCATGTTCGACTCCGTGCTTCGCGATGCGGGCGGGATGTGGGGCGCCGCCGCGGGCAGCGCCCCGGCGCCGCGCGGCGACGACGTCGAGGTCGGCCAGAAGCTGACGCTGGCCGAGGCCGTCTTCGGCGTTTCACGCGAGGTCGAGATCAAGGCCGAGACCCACTGCGCGACCTGCGGCGGGAGCGGCGCGCGCCCCGGCACGGGCCGCGACACCTGCCCGCAGTGCCACGGCAGCGGCCGCATGCGCGAGATCTCGAGCCTCGGCGGCTTCGGGCAGTTCGTGCGCACCAGCACCTGCAACGTCTGCCGCGGCCGCGGCAGCATCGTGAGCGATCCCTGCGCGGACTGCCGCGGCACCGGCCGCGTGCGCGGTTCGCGCATCGTCACCGTTCAGGTGCCGGCGGGCATCGCCGACGGGCAGCGGCTGCGCCTGACGGGGGAGGGCGGCGTCGGCGCCCAGGGCGGCAGGTCCGGCGACCTCTACGTGTCCATCGCGGTGGAGCCTCACGAGCACTTCGTGCGCGACGGTGACGATCTCATCTATCGGCTGGACGTCACGATGGTCGAGGCGGCGCTGGGCACCACCGCCTACGTACCGGCGCTCGACGGCGACATCGAGATCGAGCTGCGCCCGGGGACTCAGCCGGGCGAAGCCAAGGTCTACCGCAACCGGGGCGTGCCGGCCTTGCAAGGCTACGGCCGCGGCGACCTCAAGGTGATCGTCAACGTGCAGGTGCCGCGGCAGCTCAGCGCCGAGCAGCGCGAGGTCCTCGAGCAGTTCGCGGAGCTCACCGGCGACGCCAACTACGAGCCCGACCGAAGCTTCCTCGACAAGGTGCGGGCCGTCTTCCGCCAGTGACGCGGGCCCGGTACACGCGGTACACGCTGCGCCTGGGCCCGGGCGCGGCGGCCGCTGAGGCGGTCGCGGACGTGAGCTCGGGCGCACCGCCCGACGACGACTGGTCCGGGACCGCGGCCTACGAGACCCGTGCCGATCCGGCGGCCCTTGACTACGCGCATCCCGAGGCCGTGGACATCATCCGTGAGCTGCAGCCGGCGGGCTGGCAGGAGGCCGACGGCGGCGACACCCTGACGTTCTGGCTGGCGGAGGGCGCCGAGGCCGACGAGCTCGCGGCGTCGGCGCTCGCGCGGCTCGGGACTCTCGGCGCGCTCGCGGTGACCCGCGAGCGCCCGGGCTGGGAGGACGCCTGGCGCCGCTTCCACAAGCCGCTCGTGGTCGGGCGGCTCTACGTGCGCCCGCCCTGGTACCCGTCCCGCGACGATCTGCTCGACGTCGTCGTCGAAGCCGGGCGGGCCTTCGGCACCGGCGGCCATGCCAGCACGCGCCAGTGCCTCGCGGAGATCCAGGTCATCCCGCGCGGACCGCTGCTCGACCTGGGCAGCGGCTCCGGCGTGCTGTCGTTTGCGGCGCTGAGGCTCGGCTTCGCCCCCGTGTGCGGCGTCGACATCGACCCCATTGCGGTGCACGCCGCGGCCGGCAACGCGGCCCTCAACGGGCTGGCGCCGAGGTTTCTTCTCGGCGACGCCACCGCGCCCGGCTATGCGCTGCCGGCGGCCGACACGGTGGTCGCCAACATCGCGCTCAAGCCGATCCTGCGGCTCGCGCGGCGCTTCGCGACATGCGCGGACGGCGGCGCGCCCGAGCTGCGGCCCGCGCATCTGCTGCTCGCCGGACTGCTGGTGGAGCAGGGAGAGCAGGCCGCCGCCGCGTTCCCCGGCTACGTCACGGCGAGCCGGCGCGAGGACGGCATGTGGCTGATGCTGCACCTCACGCGGGTCGCATGACCAGCGTCGCGAACGCCTTCGTGGGCTGCAAGGTCAGCCAGGCGGACGGGGAGGAGGCGCTCGCTGCGCTGGCGGCTGCCGGCCTGCGGCCGGTGAGCGCTCGCGAGGCGGCCGACGTGGTCGTGGTGCACACCTGCTGCGTGACCGCCGAGGCGGAGCGCAAGTCACGGCGGCTGGTGCGGCGCGTGGCGGGGGAGGGCAGGCGCGTGATCGTCGCGGGGTGCGCCGCCGCGCTTCGGCCCGAGCAGTTCGACGGCCTCGGCGTCGAAGTGGTGGCGCGGCCCGACTGGGCGGCGTGGGCGGCGGCAAATGCGGCGTCCGGAGCGCCCGCCCGGGCCGCCGCCGGCGCGGCGGAAGCGGCGTCCGCAGCGCCGGCCCGGGACGCCGCCCGCACGCGCTTCGTGCTCAAGGTCCAGGACGGCTGCGCGGGGCGCTGCAGCTACTGCGTGGTGAGGCTGGTGCGCGGGCGGCCGCGCAGCACGTCGCTGCGCGACTCCCTCGCGGCCGCCGGCGCCGCCCTTGCCCGCGACTGCGGCGAGATCGTGCTCAGCGGCATCGACCTCGGCGCCTGGCGCGACGACGAGCTGCGCCTTGCGGACCTCGTGATTGCGCTCGCCGGCCTGCCGCGCCTGGCGCGCCTGCGCGTCTCGTCGCTGGAGCCGCGCCACCTCGACGAGCGCCTGCTGGAGGCGCTCGCGCATCCCCGCGTGGCGCGCCACCTACACGTGCCGCTGCAGTCGGCCGACGACGCCGTCCTCGCCGCGATGCGGCGGCCGTACACGTTCGCGCAGTACTCCTCGTCGGCCGCGCGCATGCAGGCGCGTCTCGGCGACTGTATGCTCAGCACGGACGTGATCGTCGGCTTTCCGGCCGAAGACGACGCCGCCTTCGGGCGCACGCTCGCTGCCTTGCAGAGCGGCCTGTTTGGGCGCGCGCACGTGTTTGCCTACTCGCCGCGGCCGGGGACGGCAGCAGCAGAGCTGCAGCCGCAGCCGGCCGCGCTCGTCAAGGAGCGCATGGCGCGCGCGCTGGCGGCCGCCGAGGCGGCCGCCCGGTCCGCGCGCCGCGCCGCGCTCGGGCGGCCCGCGGAGGTTGTCGTCGAGGGGCGCCGCGAGGGGCTGTGGAGGGGATACAGTTCGCAGTACATCCGCTACTACCTTGACGGAGCGGCCAGCCCGGGGAGCCTGGTTCGCACGGTCGCCGATGAAGAGTACGAGGACGGAGTGAAAGGACGCATCGCATGAGAGAGCTCGGCGTCATCGAGCAGCGCATCAAGGACGATTCCACGGCGGCCCTGAAGGCCGGCGACAAGCGTCTCCGCGAGGCTCTTTCGTCGTTTGTCGCGGCGCTTAAGAAGGAGCGCATCGACAGCCGCAAGGAGCCCACCGAGGCCGACGAGCTCACCGTGCTCAAGCGCGAGCGCAAGCGGCGCGCCGAGGCCGCCGAGCTGTATGAAGGGGCAGGTCGCCAGGACCTGGCCGACCAGGAGCGCTACGAAGAGGAGCTGCTGAGGTCGTATATGCCGGAGGAGCTCAGCGACGCCGAGCTGGAAGAGCTCGTCGCCGAGGCCGTCGCCGCCTGCGATGCGGTGACGCCCAAGGACATGGGCAAGGTCATGGGGTGGCTGAGGCCCAAGGTCGCCGGCCGCGCCGACGGCAAGAAGCTCAGCTGCATGGTGCGCGAGAAGCTGGAGGGCTGACCGTGACGCGGGTCACGCGAACGGTCATCGACCTGGGCGGCAACAACGTGGCGCAGGCACTCGCCGGAGAGCACGACGCGCACCTCAAGATCCTCGAACGGCGCCTCGACTGCACCCTCACGCTGCGCGGCAACGTTCTCATCCTCGAGGGTCCCGACGAGGCCGTGGGGAGGGCGCGCGCGGCGCTCGAAGAGCTGCTCACGGTGATCCGCTCCGGACGTCCGGTGAACCCCGCCATGGTCGAGTCGCTGATGGACATCGCCGTGAACTCGTCGGGCAAACCGTCCGAGGTGTACGGCGACATCGTGTGGACGCACCGCGGCCGCCAGATCGGGCCGCGCACGGTCAATCAGAAGCTGTACGTGGACGCCATCCGCAGCAACACCATCACGTTCGGCATCGGCCCGGCCGGCACCGGCAAGACCTACCTGGCGACGGCCATGGCGGTCAGCGCCTTCTTCTCCAAGCAGGTCGGGCGCATCATCCTCACGCGGCCGGCGGTCGAGGCGGGGGAGAGCCTGGGGTTCCTGCCGGGCACGGTCTCCGAGAAGGTCGACCCCTACTTCCGGCCGCTCTTCGACGCGCTCTACGACATGATGGACGGCGAGAAGCTCGCGAGCCTCATCGAGAAGGGCGAGATCGAGGTCGCGCCGCTGGCCTTCATGCGCGGCCGCACCCTCAACGACTCGTTCATCATCCTCGACGAGGCGCAGAACACGTCGCCCGAGCAGATGAAGATGTTTCTCACGCGCCTCGGCTTCGGTGCCAAGATGGTCGTCACCGGCGACGTCACGCAGATCGACCTCCCGCACAGCCGTACCTCGGGGCTCGTGACGGTGCCCGAGGTCCTGCAGGAGATCGAGGACATCATGATCACGCGCTTCGACGGCCACGACGTCGTGCGGCACAAGCTGGTGCAGCGCATCGTCAACGCGTACAAGGACCACGACGACAAGCTCGAGGCCGCGAAGACGCGACGGCCCGCGGCCCGGCCGGAGCACGACGCATGAACCTCGTCGAGGTGTTCAACCGGACGCGCGTGAGCATCGACGAGGACGCGCTGGCGCGGCTCGTGGCGCGCGTCCTCGAGGCCCAGGGCGTCGACCACGCGGAGCTCTCCGTCGAGCTCGTCGGCGAGCGCCGCATGCGCGCCCTCAACGCGGAGCATCGCGGCAGGGACGAGGTCACCGACGTGCTCTCGTTCCCGCTGGAGGATGCCGGCGAGGGGCCCGGCCCGGCCGCCGCAGGCGGCACTGCCGGGCCGCCGCGCCTGCTCGGCGACGTCATCGTCTGCGCGCGCCAAGCGCTGCGCCAGGCGCGCGCCGACTCTCTGCCCCCGGCCCTCGAGCTCGCGGTGCTGCTCGTGCACGGCGCCCTTCACCTGTTGGGCTACGACCACGAGACCGACGCCGGGCAGATGGCCCTGCGCCAGGCCGAGCTCCTCGAGCTTGTGGACTGGGAGGCGCTCGTTGTCGCAACGCCGCGGTAACCTGCTCCACAGCTTCAACTGGGCCTTCGAAGGCATCGTCCATGCGCTGCGCTACGAGCGCAACATGTGGGTCCACTTCGCGATCGCCGGCCTTGTGCTGCTGGCGAGTCTCTTCTTCGCGCTCACGCGGCTCGAGGTCATCGCCCTGCTGGTGGCGATCTCGTTCGTGCTCATCACCGAGATGCTCAACACCGCCATCGAGCACCTCGTGGACCTGGTGACCGACCAGGAGGACCCGCGCGCCAAGGTCGCCAAGGACGTGGCCGCCGGCGCCGTGCTGATCGCGGCCGTCAACGCCATCGTGGTCGCCTATCTCGTCTTCTACGACAAGATCACGAGCGTGCCCTACACGGTGCTCACCAAGCTGCGCGGCTCGCCAATCGACGTCACGGTGATCGCGCTCGGCATCGTGATCCTGGCGGCCATCGCCATGAAAGCGCTCACCCATCGCGGCACCCCCTTCCGCGGCGGCCTGCCGTCGGCGCACGCCGCCGTGGCCTTTGCCGCCTGGGTCGCGCTGACGTTCGTGGCCGCCAACACCGGCTACGCCCTGCCGATCTCGGCGATCGCCCTGTTCATGGCTTTGCTGGTCGCGCAGAGCAGGATCCAGTCGGGCATCCATAGCTTCCTCGAGGTGGCCGCCGGGGCCGTTCTCGGCATTGTCGTCACGGTCGTCCTCTTTCGCCTGTGGTACCCCCTGTGAACCGCGCCCCGGACCTGGCGGAACGCCTGCTCTTCCAGGAAGCCGTGACGATCGCCCCTCGCGCCTACGCGCCCTACTCGGGCTTCGCCGTGGGGGCCGTGGTCGTCGGCCCGTCGGGCCGCAGCCACCACGGCGTCAACGTTGAGAACGCATCGTACCCCGCCGGCCTGTGCGCCGAGCGCGCCGCGCTCGCCGCCATGATCGTCTTTGGCGAGCGCTCGCTGCGCTACGTCGCCGTCGCCGCGGCGGACGGGCAGGACTGCCTGCCCTGCGGGCTCTGCCTGCAGGCGCTGGCGGAGCTCGGCGATCCGGCGATCATCGCGCGTGTCGGCGGCGAGGTGCGCGTCCTGTCGCTGCGCGACCTCCTCACGACGCCGTTCGCCGCCGGCGACGGCGCCCCGCCCGGCGCCGGCGAGGCCGGCCGGTGAGCGGCGACTTCCACTCCGGCTTCGTCGCCGTCTTCGGCCGGCCCAACGTCGGCAAGTCCACGCTGGTCAACGCCCTCGTGGGGCGCAAGGTCAGCATCGTCAGCGATCATCCGCAGACCACGCGCCGGCGCATCACCGGCGTGGTCGACCTCGAGGGCTGCCAGGTGGTGCTGCTCGACCTGCCGGGCTTCCAGAAGCCCTTCGATTCGCTCACCCGGCGCATGCAGTCCACGGTCGACGAGGCGCTGTCCGAAGTCGATGCGGCTCTCGTTCTCCTGAACGCCACCGAGACCTTCGGAGGCGGCGACCGCTACATCGTCCAGGCGGTCGCGGGCGCCGCCCTACCGGCCCTGGTGGCGCTGAACAAGATCGACCTCGTGGACGGCCCCCGGCTGGGGGCGCGCCTCGAGGAGGCGCGGCGGCTCGCCGGCGGTCGCGAGGTCCTGCCCGTCTCGGCCAAGCGCGGTGACGGTCTGGGCGACATGCTGGCCCGGCTGGCCGCCGCCATGCCGCCCGGTCCCGTGTACTTTCCCGAGGGCCAGAAGAGCGACCAGCCGCTCGAGCTGCTGATCGCCGAGCTGGTCCGCGAGCAGGCCCTGCGGCGGACTCGCGACGAGGTGCCGCACGCCGTGGCCGTCGAGGTCACGGGCATCACGGAGCGCGCCGACCGGCCCCTCGTCGAGATCGAGGCCAATCTCATCGTCGAGACCGAGTCGCAGAAGGCGATCGTCGTCGGCAAGGGCGGGCGCGTCGTCAAGGCCATCGGCAGCGGCGCCCGCCAGGAGATCGAGGCGATCCTCGGCGTGCAGGTCTTTCTCGATCTGCGCGTCAAGGTCCGCAAGCGCTGGCGCCGCGACGAGCGCTTCATCGAGCGGCTCATCTGACGCGGGGCGCACCGCCGCGTTTGCTATACTCGCTGAGGCTCCACCCACCCCGCCGTCTCCCTGGAGGTCCACCGGCGTGACCGCCGAGGAACTCGCCAAGACCATCGATCACACGCTTCTGAAGGCGGACACCACGTCTCCCGACGTGGAGCGTCTGTGCCGCGAAGCCGGCAAGTACCACTTCGCGGCAGTCTGCGTGTTCCCGCACTTCGTGCCGCTGGCAGACAGCCTGCTGCGCGGCGCCGACGTCAAGGTGTGCTCGGTCATCTCGTTCCCCTACGGCGCCGATTCGCTGCGCGCCAAGGTCGTCGCCGCCGAAGATGCCGTGGCCCGCGGCGCCGACGAGGTCGATGTGGTCATCAACCTGCCCGCCTTCCTCTCGGGCGACTTCGGTCACGTGCGCAACGAGCTCGCCAGCGTGGTCCGCGCGGTGCGCATGAAGGCCATCAACACGGGGCGCGGTCAGGTCGTCGTCAAAGCCATCATCGAGACCTGTTACCTCACCACCAAGATGAAGAAGCTGGCCTGCAAGATCTGCGAGCAGGCCGGCGTGGACTTCGTCAAGACCTCCACGGGCTGCGGGCCCAAGGGTGCCACGGTGCAGGACGTCGAGCTGCTGCGCGACTGCCTGGGCGAGCACGTCAGCGTCAAGGCGTCGGGCGGCATCCGCACGCTGCGCGACGTCGAGCTCATGATCAACGCCGGCGCCGTGCGCGTGGGCACCAGCGCCGGCGTCGCCATCATGAAGGACTTCCACGGCTAGCAGCCACGGCGCCGCCCCATCCGAAGGACGCAGCCATCGACTCACAGGCCTTTCTCCACCTCGTGCGCGACCATGCCGACGGCCTCGTGCCCCGCGTCGCGCAGGGTGCCGTCGTCGTCGATCTGGAGCCGGCGGACGCGTGAAAGACGCGGGCGTCGTCGCCGGGCTGCGTGGGCGCCCCGGCGTCGCCGGGGCGCTCCTCGTCGCGGTGCTCGTCCTGGCGCTCGCCCTGCGCCTCAAGGGCGTAGGCTGGGGGCTGCCGTTCAGCTTCGTCAATGCCGACGAGAGCGTCGTGGTGCCGAAGGCCTTCGGCGTCGCCCGCGGCGGTCTCAACCCGCAGTTCTTCTACTACCCGTCGCTGTTCTTCTACCTGGTCGGCGGCGTCTACCTGCTGGCGGCGCCACTGCTGTGGGCGGTCCAGCACGTGAATCCCCTGGCCGTGGGTTCTTTCGTCGTCGACCCGGGGCCGTACTTCCTGCTCGCACGCCTGTTCTCGGTGGCCGCCGGCACGGCCTCGGTGTACCTGCTGTACCGCATCGGCCGGGAGGCCTTCGGCCGCCCGGCCGGCCTCGTGGCCGCCCTGTTCCTCGCGGTCGCGCCGCTGCACGTGGCGTACTCGCACATGGCCGTCACCGATGTCACGGCGACCGCGCTCTCGCTGCTCGCGTTTCTCCTCCTGCTGCAGGCGGCCCGCGGCGGGGGGCGCCGCCGGCTGATCGCCGGCGCCGTGGCCGCGGGCCTCGCCACGTCCACCAAGTACAACCTCGGCGCGCTCGTGCTGCCGGCGACCATCGCCGCTGTGTACGTCTGCCGCGCCGAGGTGCGGCGCCGCGTCGCGGCCGGCGGCCGCGCGGCGCTCCTCTGGCCGCGGCTGCTCCTCGCGCGCGTCTACGCGCCCATGCTCGTCGCGTTCCTCGCCGGCTCGCCCTTCGTCGTTCTCGACCCCGGCCACTTCGTGCACGATTTCCTGCGCCAGAACCGCATCATGGACCGCGGCTGGCTGGGCTTCGAGAAGGTCGGCAACGGCTTCTGGTACAACCTTCAGGTGAACCTCGGCGGGACGCTCGGCGTCGTGCTCGTGGTGCTCGTCATCGCCGGCCTGGCATGGGCGCTCTGGCGGCACACGACCGTCGACCTGCTGCTGGCGCCCTACGCGCTCGCCTACTTCGTGTACATCAGCACCTGGAAGGAGCTCGCCGACCGCTACCTTCTGCCGATCCTCCCGCTCCTTGTGCTGCTCGCCGTGCGCATGTGCCTCGAGCTCGTCGACCTGCGGCCGGCGGCCCGGCGCTTCGCCGCGCCGGCCGTCGCGCTCGTTCTGGCGGCGGCTCTGGTGGCGCCGCTGGCCGGCGCGATCGCCTTCGACCGCGCGCTCTCCGGCGCCGACGTGCGCGTGCGCGCGAAAGCCTGGATCGAGAGCAATGTGCCGGCCGGCAGCATCGTCGCCACCGAGAACTACGGGCCGCCGCTGGTGCGCGTGCACGACGAGCAGTACTACCGTGACGCCGGGCTCGAGGTGCCTGCCTACCGCATCCTGCGGCTGCGGCTGCCGGCGCCCGGCGTTGCCAACCGCAGCCACAGCCTCGACTGGCTGCGCGAGAAGCACGCCGACTACGTGATCGTGAGCTCGAAGGTGTACGACCGCGTGCTGGCGGCGGCGGAGACCTACCCCGAGCTCGCCGCCTTCTACCGCAGCCTGGGCGAGCAGGCCGAGCTCGTCGAGGTGTTCACGCCCGGCCCCGGCGAGCGCGGCCCGGTGCTCAAGGTGTATCGCCTGCGCGCGTAGAGCGCTTCGCGCGCGCTCTGCGGCTGGTCGCTGCGAGGGTAGCCGCCGCGCCCGTCGGCGCGTAGCCGCGAATGCAGGCCTCTTGCGGCGTCCTGAAAGGGGTCCCGCGTTGCCGTTTTCGGGTGCTCACTGCGGTCCGTCCCTCTCGAATAGTTCGGCGTCGAAGTAGTACTTGCGGATATTGGCACCGATAACCGCGTTGGAGATGAAGGGGATGCGATCCTGGAGGACCGCCTTCCAGTGAGTCCGCCGTGAGAGCCGGCGCCAGTCATCGAGCGGTAGTTCCGAGTCGCCGACGACGCGATACTTCTGGTTTCCCGGCTCCCCTTTGACCCGCCGACCTGTACGGTCTCCCCACTCCGCCCGGAGCTTGGTCAGCAGGGGCATGGCCGCGGCGTCGTAGCCCATCTTGCGACAGAGAAAATGGTCGATGTCTAAGGCGTCGTGCGCTGCTATGATGCGCTGCGGACGCGCGTGAAGACGTTCTATCTGAACCTTGTTCACCTTCTTGGAGAAGTAGCAGACCTCGTTCCCGTCAACCCCGTCGATCCAGTCGATCACGCAGAACTGCGGCGTCTGCAGAAGGTTGACTGCCAGAATGGCACCCAGAACGTCGAGGCCCGATCTCTTGTGATGAAACGACTGGTACTTGTCCATCGGGATCGCCCCGTACATGTTCTTCAGGGCGCCCGTGAACCACATGAGGTCATGATTCTTGCCCTTTGCGAAACTGATGGTGAAAGAGCTGAAGAGACGCTCTGACAGCGTAAGCTCGTGCCCGTGGAACCTTACCCGTCGCGTTTGTTCCCGGGAGAGATTCGTCACCGGGTGACGGTAGCCGAGGCCGCGCGCCATCGCATCGGGCGTCGCGCTGCTGAAGCCGTTGCTCGTGGTCGTCTCGCTCTCGACGATGGCGAGATCGTGGAATCCTGCCTGCTCGATGCGGTCCCAGAGATGATCGACCAGCACCGGGTCGGTGTAGTAGTGGTACGCGCACTGCGAGGCCGGGCCGATGTTGGCCTTGATCGCGATCGGGGTCGAGGGCGGCAGTCCGGCGAGGATCGTGAAGAAACCTGCGGCCTCGAGGGCGCGATCCAGGCAGTCCGTCCTCCCCTGCGGATCCACGCTTAACGCTTTGGCGACGACGACGTTCGGCATGATCCTGTTGTTCCTCCTGCGAGTGTCGACCACCGTTCCCTCACCGAACCGGCGAGGATCGGCCGGCGAGGAGAAGCGAAGTGCCCTCCGTGCCCGGGTGGCGTGAGTCGAGGCAGGCCGCGAAGCCACGTCGGGGAAGTCACGTGCTCGCTACGATCTTCCCACAGCCGTGAGGGTTTGTCAGCAGGCCTCTGCGCAGCTCAGGCCGCGGCCGACGACCTCAGTGGAAGACGGCGCTTCGCGGGCCGGGGAGCACGGGCGGCTCGTCAGTCGCCCGGGTGCATCTTGAGGCTCTCCATCTCGGCGGCCTCGGCGGCCGCCTCTTCGACCTCGCCTTCGGCGATGGGCCGCCGGCCCGGCTTCACGATCAGATAGGCGATGAAGCCCGGCACTATCGGCAGCCAGAAGTTGATGAGGCGGTAGACGAGCACCACGGCGACGGCTGTCGCGGACGGCACGCCGAAGCTCACGAAGAGGGCGATGAGGATGCCTTCGATCGCCCCGAGGCCTCCCGGCGTCGGCGCCAGCGTGCCGATCGCGTAGGCGACCACGTAGCCGACGGCCAGGAAGCCGAAGCCGATCCTGTAGCCGAAGGCGAGAAAGGTCGCGTAAAGGCAGAGCATGTCGAACAGCCAGAGGCCGCAAGCCAGCAGAGTGGTCTTGCGAAACGAGCCGCGGTGCGTGGTCATGCGGCGCATGCCGACGAAGAGGTTGTCGAGCCAGCCGTCGATGTGGCGTTCGTGCACGACCTCGCGGCGCATCACCCGGTTGGCGAGGTGGGCGAGCTGCGTGACGCGGCGCCGCATCCGTGAGCGGTGGTTGTAGAGGTAGATGCCGTAGCTCGTGAGCCAGAGGATCAGGCCGATGAGCACGATGCCGACGAAGTAGCCGGCGATCGATGCGTCGCGCGCCAGCACGAGCCATACCAGGGCCAGAGCGAAGAAGAACCACAGCACGATGTAGTTGAAGAACTGCTGCGCGGCGATGGCCACGAAGATGAGCCCGTGGGGTGCGCCTCGCTTGCGCAGGGCATTGTAGGTCACCACCCAGCCGCCGACGCCGCCGGCCGAGAGCACGTGGCTCACGGCGAGGCTGCTCAGGGTGATGGCGAGCACGTCGCGCAGGCGCAGGCGGACGTCGAGCACCTTGAGGATGAAGCGCGTGAGATTGGCGTAGCTCAGGACGGCCAGGCACTCCAGCGCGACGGCGCCAAGCAGCAGCACGTAGCTGGCGTGCGTGAGCAGGGTGAGCGTCTGCTCCGTGTCGACGAGCCTCGGCAGCAGGAGATAGAGCACGACGACGATCACGGCGAAGACGGCGATATGGCGGAGAGTCCTCTTGATGGGCTACCTCCCCAGTCGGCCGGCGCCCGCCAAGCTCAAGACAGTACCACACGCGCGGGACGCTGTGGCGGCGGCGCCGACCGGCGGCGCCCGCGGGCTAGCGGAGGCTGAGGTAGGTGCCGAGCCCGACGGGGATCGGCAGCCAGAAGTTGATGAGGCGGTAGACGAGGACCACCGCGACGGCCGCGCTGGAGGCCAGGCCGAACCCTGCGAGGAGGGCGATCATGACGCCCTCAACGGCGCCGAGGCCGCCGGGCGTCGGCGAGAACGAGCCGACCACGTTGGCTACGCCGTAGGCGATCAGCAGGTAGGCGACCGGGACCCACTCGTGGAAGGCCAGCATCACCAGCACGAGGCAGACGATGTCGAAGGCCCAGTAGCCGCAGGCGAAGCCGAGGGTACGGATGTGGCGACGGCCGTCCTGGCGGAGCAGCCGCCAGCCGTCGACGACGCCGTCGAGCCATTCGTCGAGCTGCGAGAGCGAGATGTCGATGCGGCTGCTGCGCCGGTTGAGCCAGCCAACCACCTGCCGCGCCTGTCGGCGCAGGGCGCTCGTGTGGTTGAGCAGCCAGAAGCCGTACCCCGCGAGCACGAGGAGGAGCAAAAGAAAGAGTGTCGCGAGGACCAGGGCAAAGTCGTTGGCCTGGCCGCGAAGCACAAGAACGACCAGCCCGACGGCGAAGAGCGCGAAGAGGACGCTGTAGGCAAAGGCGTTCTGGAAGATCACCGCGATGAGGACGCGAGAGTGCGGCATCCCGCGCTTCTGGAGTACGCGGTAGGTAACGGCGGCGCCGCCCACGCCGCCCGCCGAGAACAGATGGGCGGCGGCCAGGCCGGCGAGGTTGATGCGCAGCGCGAGGCCGAGGCCGAGAGGATATCGCAGAAGGCCGAGAAGCCGGCGGAAGAGCATCGAATAGAAGAGCAGGGAGACGCATTCGACCGCCACCGCGACGACGAGCAGGGGCAAGCTTGCCGCGCGCAGGAGGTCGAGCGCGTGCTTCTGCCCGGCAAGTCGCGGCAGGATGAGAAACAGCGCGACCACGATGACGAGGAAGATGATGGCGGCGCGCAAGCGGTGCGTGCGCCGCGGGGCGGGGGAGGGGGCGGGCATGACCTTGGCAGGGTATCACGGCGCCCGGGGCGTGGGTCAGCGCCTGGTCTTGCGTCCCCCGCGCTTCTGCCGGCCGGCCGGCGTGCGGTCCTCGCCGAGCACCGTGCGCTCGATCTCTTGCCGGCGGATCCACGCGTAGGCGGCCGCGGCCGGCACGCAGGTGAAGGGGATCACGCACAGGGCGAACCAGCCCCAGCGCCGTGCCTTGAACGTGACGAAGACGCCGTAGACGTAGGTCATGGCCCAGCCGGTGAGCATGACGACGCCCCACACCACGTAGGCGGGTCTGGGGATGAACGTGACCCTGAAGACTTCGGCGAAAGCGCGCGTGAGGAAGAGCACGAGCGTGATGCTCGAGACGAGGAAGAGGTTGGCGAGGCGCCGCAGCTCCGCGGCCAGCTCGGGACCCACGGCGACGCCGCGATCGTCCTTGTCGTACTTGGTGAAGTCGAGCAGACCTGCCATGGCTCCCGCCCCCGCGTGTGCGGCGCCCGCCGGCGGGGCATGAACCCGGAGACGCGACGACGGAGCTAGTCTCAGCGATGGCAGGTGCGAACACAACCCCGCCCGGCGGTCACGCGATCGTCTACGACGCGTTCATGTGGCCGTTTGAGCGGGCCGCTCTGGGCGCCTGGCGGCGCCGCCTGGCGGCGCGCGCCCGAGGCCGCGTGCTCGAGGTCGGCGCCGGCACCGGCAGCCAGCTGCGCTGGTACCCCGACGGCGCCGAGGTCACGGCGCTCGAACCCGACCCGGGCATGGCGGCGCGCGCCCGCCGCGCCGCCGCGCGCGCCGCCGTGCCCGTCACCGTGGTCGATGGGGTCGCCGAGCGCCTGCCGTTCGCCGCCGCGAGCTTCGAGGCCGCCGTCACGAGCTTCAGCTTCTGCACGGTCGCCGACCCGGCGGCGGCGCTCGGCGAGCTCCGCCGGGTGCTGATCCCCGGCGGCCGCCTGCTGATGCTCGAGCACGTGCACCTGCGGTGGCAGCCGGGGCGGCGGCTGCAGAGCTGGGCGGCGCCGGCGTGGGCCGCGGTCGCGGGCGGCTGCCGCCTGGACAGAGATACGGTCAGGTTCGTCCGGGAGGCGGGCTTTTCGGTTTTGCGCGAGCGTTCCCACGTGCTCGGCTGGATCGTCGAGATCGAGGCGCGCAGCCCCGTCGGGTTGCGGCCGCCGCCGATCTCTGGTTGACTGCCGCCTCGAACGCACAACCGCGGCGTCCCGACGCGCCCCTTCATCCGTTCGCCTCCCCATACCTTCTCAGCGCGGCGTGCGCATGCAGGTCAAGCTGCTCCGGGGCGCAGAACGCTCCGTCGGCACAGGCCTCGCCGCTGCCGCTGGAGGAACCTCGTCGAAAGGACCTTGTGTCCCGACGCCATAGATGGATCGCTGTCCTTGCCTTTCTCACTGTCGCCACAGCCCTCACCGCAGCCCTGGTGGCTCCCGCCGCCGACGCGTCGACCCCGCTGAGCGGCAAGCTGCGCATCGCCAGGCGCGAACTGCGCCGGGCAAACGAGCGCCTGCAGGCCGCCGAGGCGGCTCTTGCCGCCGCGCTGGCCGGGACCACCGGCCCCGCCGGTACGCCGTCGGGCTCGGCCTCCCCACAGCCTGAGACGGCCTCAGCCCCTGCTCCCGCCTCCGTCGATTGGCTGAAGGCCGAGGTCGCCAAGGCCCGCAAGGCCGTGCGCGTCTGGGAGATGCGCGTGCAGCGCATCGCCGGCCAGGTTCGCCAGCGGCAGCAGATCGCCGGCTGGGAGCGCCGCGCCGAGTGGATGCCCATCATCGAGATCGCCGCCCGCAGGTACCACGTGAAGGCCGACGGCATGTACCGCATGATGATGCGCGAGTCCGGAGGCCGCCGCCGGGCCGGCGCCGATTCCGCCTTCAAGGGCCTCTTCCAGTACTGGACTGTCGCCTGGTCCGCGAGCTGGAATCCTTGGCGTCACGACAGCATCTACGACGGCAGCTCGCAGATCTTCGCGACCGCCTACGCCATTCACGAGGGGTGGGGCCCGCAGTTCTGGACGACGACCTTCGCCTCGCAGTACTGATCGACCCGCTTCGGCGGTGACGCGGGAGCGATCCCGCGCGGGGCCAGCGGCCGCCGCGGCCCCCGGGCCCCGGCGGCCGCTGACGTCAGGGCTTGCGCGGCAGTGCGCGGGGCCGCTCGCCCTCACCCTCCAAGGCGGCCGTTGCCGAAGCGCCGCTCACAGCTGCGGCGCCCGTCCGCCCAGGATCCGGGCGCCGGTTTCGTACAGCCCGAGTCCGACCATAAGGCCCACGGCGATGGCGACGAGGACGAACAACGCGGTCGTAAGATCGGTCATCCCGATGGCAAATTCCGGCCCGAAGATCTGCGTGAAGCCGGTCAGCGCGAGCGTTCCGGGGATCAGCAGAATGAACGTCGGCGAGAACGTGACGAGGCGAGGCGGCCCCGAGGTGTGGGCGGCCGCCCATTCGGCGACGAGTGCCATGAGGACGGCCCCGCACACGGCGGCCAGATAGGGGCTGCCTGCGGCGTCGCCGAGCTCCAGTCCGACGCGCGCCGCCAGGCAGACGGCGAACAGCCACGGCAGGACGCGCAGCGGCGCCGCGAAGTGAAGCGCGACGCCCACGGCGAACAGCAGCGTGCCCGCCCACGGCGCCCACCTGCCGAGGTCGGCCGCGGCGCTCGTGACGGCGTCGGCCGGCGGCAGATGGACCACCTGCTGGGCGGCAAGCAGTCCGAACACCAGCAGCGCCACCTGTACCAGGGCGTAGGCCAGTCGGCCGGCGCCCGAGACGATCTGCCGGTCGGCGAGCTCCAGGGTGGCCAGCGTGAGCGGCACGAACGGCAGGCTGAGCAGCAGCGGCGGGACCAGCGCATGGTAGGGGGCGTCGACGAGGCCCTGGCGGGCCATGAGAAAGACGACGCATCCGCAGACGAACGACGTGATGACCGGTCGCAGCATCTCGAGGCGATGGACCGTGGTGCCGAGGATGCGGAGGGTGCCGGCCAACAGGCCCAGCACCACGGCGACGGCCGTCACCGGCCATGCCAACTGCAGGATCAGGGCGAAGCCCAGCGTGGCGAGGCCGTGGCCGGCGATCAGGACCAGGGGGTGGTAGCGGGGCTTCGCCGCCAGGATGGCATCGAGACGCGCCAGGCCGTCGGCGGGATCGATCGCGCCCCCCTCGGCCGCTTCGACGAGGTCGTAGAGCGCCTGCACCTGGTCGAGGCGCAGCGCTCGGGCACCCTCCGCGGCCATCTCGACGCGCAGGTCGCCGCGGTCGCGGAGCACGGCGATGGCGCCCGTGGGCAGCGTGTAGAAGCTGCAGTCGGTGACGCCGTAGGCGCCGGCGATGCGCCTCAGCGCCGCGTGGGTCCGGGCGACCGTCTCGCCGGCGGCGATCATCAGCAGCCCGAGCCTGGCGGTGAGCCGCGTCAGCTCGGGCGTCGCACGGCCGCCGCCGGGCGCGGGACAGGCGGGCCCGGCGGCTGGGGTTTCCCCGCGGACGGCCTCGCTGCGGGAGGCGTCAATCGGTGCGCTCATGGCGTAGGAGGTTCGCTCAGGGCGCCGGCGCGCCGCCCACCGCGAAGTCGAAGACCACTTTCACGGCGCGGTTGCGGCCTTTCGCATGCGCTACCAGAAGAGCGTCCTGGTAGCGATCGAGGCTGAAGCGGTGCGTGACCAGCGCCGGCAGCTCGAGTCTGCCCCGGTCGAGGAGGTCGAAGAAGACCTCGAAGGCGTGCTTCCGCTGCCCCTCGACCTCCTCGATGCCGAAGGCGTTGGAGCCGACCAGCTCGATCTCCTTGAAGTAGTGGGGCGTCCACTCGAAGCGCTTCGGCCGGCTCACGCCGGTGATGACGATGCGGGCGCGGGGGCGCGCCACGCGGATGCCCGCGGCCAGCGTCTCCGCCGACCCCACGGTGTCGTAGACCACGTCGATCCCGCCGTGCAGCCAGGGTGGCCCGAAGCGCGGCTCGATGAGGCGTTCGCCGCTGAGCCGTGCCACCGCCGCGACGAGCTCGGCGGTCGAGCCGGCACGCACGACGGCGTGCGCTCCCATGGCACGCGCCAGCTCCGCCTGGAAGCCGTGGCGGGCGACGGCGACGATCTCGGCGCGAGGGTAGGCCGCCCTGAGAAAAGCGATGGTGAGCAGACCGAGCGTGCCGCAGCCGTAGATCAGCGCCCGCGCGCCGTCCGCCGGGGGCGCCTTGAGCACGGCGTGCATGCTCACCGAGAACGGGTCGGCGAGCACGGCCTCGTCCCAGCTCACCTTTTCGGGGATCGGGAAGAGCTGGGATTCGTGCGCCGGCAGCAGGGGGGCGAACCCGCCGCCCACGCTCCGGCAGTTGCCCGTGTGCATCCCCGGTGCGAGCGCGCCGTCAGCGAAATGCTCGCACAGAAAGTAATGCCCTGCCTCGCAGGCGGGGCACACGGGGCTGATGCCCCGGGGGGCACACCACAGCCACGGGTTGAGCGCCACGCGCTGGCCGACAGCGACGCGGCTCACCGCCGGGCCGGCCTGCTCCACCACGCCGACGACCTCGTGGCCGGGGATGCAGGGGAAGGACACGAGGCCGCTGAGCGGGTTGTCCATGTCGGCGTCCATGAAGTGCAGCTTGGTGTCGCTGCCGCAGACCCCGCAAAGGGCCGTGCGCACGACGGTCCAATCGTCCCCAAGCAGTGACGGCTCGGGGACGTCCTTCAGCGTCGTCGGCCCCAGCGTCGAGAGAAACGCCTGCGGGGACAGCCGGCCCGCCGCCCTGGCGTAGACGATGCGCGGCAGGTCGAAGTCGAACACCACCGCCTTCATGGCTCGTTCCGGGCGAGGCATGTCATCTGCACTCCTTCGTGTGAGCTCCGCACGCGGCGGCGCCGGCGGCGCGTAGCCGTTGGCTCGATACCACTCCACCGCCTTGCGCAGCGCCTCCCGCGCCGGGGTCTGCGGGAACCCCAGGTCGCGGACCGCTTTGGCGGACGAAAACGCCTCGCGCCTCCATGACAGACGGGCGCTCGTCGGCGTGGCCACGGGCACGTGCCGGCGGTCGACCGCGGCCAGGGACACATCGACGTAGCTCCAGGCCAGCGCCAGGGCGTGCGGGATGCGCCAGCGCACCAGTGGCAGCCCGGACACCTCGGAGAGGAGGTCCAGCAGCTGCTTGAGCGTGAGGATCTCACCGCCGAGGATGTACCTCTCGCCGACGCGACCCTTGCGAGCAGCGAGCAGGTGGCCGAGCGCCACGTCGTCCACGTCCACCACCGTGAGGCAGGTGTCGACGTAGGCCGGCATGTGGCCGTTCAGGAAGTCGATGATCATCCGCCCCGAGGGCGTCGGCGTGTGGTCGCCGATGCCGACGGGCATGGCGGGATTCACGATCACCACCGGCGCGCCCCGGCGGGCGAAGTCCTGGGCCACCTCTTCGGCCATGAACTTGGAGCGCTTGTAGTGACCGAGCATGTCGGTGAGGCCACTGGGCGTCTCCTCGTCCGCGGGCGAGCCGTCCGCGGGCGGCTGCGCGAGAGTCGCGATGGAGCTGGTGTACACGATCCGTGATGCGCCGGCGTCCCATGCGGTCTGCAGCGCGTTTCTCGTGCCCTCGACGTTGGAGCGGTAGAACTCCTCCCACGGATGTCCCCAGAAGCTGTACAGCGCGGCCAGGTGAAAGACCTGGTCGCAGCCCTCGGCGCCGCGCTGCAGGGCCTCCAGATCGGCAAGGTCGCCGACGATGCGCTCGACGGGCAGACCTTCGAGCAGGGGAGCGGCCTCGCCCGGGCGCACGAGGGCCCTGACGTCGTACCCTTCTGCCAGGAGCCGCCGCACGACGGCTCCGCCGATGAACCCGGCGCCGCCGGTCACGAAGGCACGCATGTCAGCTCCTCCGGGAGGTCGACGCGCTCGCCGCCGGCGACCGCCGGCCGGCGGACGACTGCAAGCCGGCGGCTCATTGCGACAGCGCCTGCTTGATGAGGCGGCCACTCTGGCGCCACACGCTGCCGCGCACGCTGGCCGCCTCGGTCAGCACGGCATCGAAGGCCGCGATGATCGCGTCCACCTCCTCGTCCCCGATGATCAGCGGGGGCAGCAGCTTGATGATGTTGACGTCCGGGCCGCCCACCTGGGTCAGCATGTGGTGGTCGCGCATGAGAGACATGACCACGAACTGCGCGAACAGCCCCTTCTGCGCGGCCTCGGCCGCCGCCCAGGCGGCTTTGAGGGCGAGCGCCCGTGGGGGCCGGAACTCCACGGCGACGATGAGGCCCTTGCCGCGCACGTCGGCGATCATCTCGTGGCGGCTGCGCAGCTCGTCCAGGCCGGCGAGCAGCCGGTCGCCGCGCGCCGCCGCGCGCTCCACGAGCCGTTCCTCGTCCATGACGTGAAGGGTGGCCAGGCCCGCGGCCATGGCGAGCTCGTTCTCGCCGAAGGTCGTGCTGTGCACCTCGCAGCGGTCGAGACGGTTGAAGATCCTGTCGTGGATGCTGCGCCGCATGATGGTGGCGCTCACCGGGATGAAGCCGCCGCCGAGCGACTTCGCCAGCGTCACCACGTCCGGCTCCAGCCCCCAGTGCTCGGCGCACAGAAAGCGCCCGCTGCGCCCCATCCCGACCTGCACCTCGTCGCAGATGAAGACGGTTCCGTGCAGGCGGCAAAGACGCTGCACCGCCGGCAGGTAGTCAGCGGCGGGTACGTGCACGCTCTTGCCCTGGATGGGCTCGACGACGAACGCCGCGACGTCGCCCTTGCGCAGCTCGCGCTCCAGGGCGTCGGCATCGCCGGCGGGCACCTTGTCGAATCCCGGCATGAGCGTTCCGAAGCCCTTGCGGAACTGCTCGCCGCCGTTGACCGACAGCGTCCCCAGCATGAGGCCGTGGAAGGCGTGATCCAGAAACAGCACGCGCGGACGCCCGGTGGCCGCGCGGGCGAACTTGAGGGCGGTGTCGACGGCGTCCGCGCCGCTGTTGGCAAAGAACACCGTGTCGAGCCCGGGCGGCATCCTCGCGACGAGCTGCTCGGCGAGGATGCCGGCGAGCAATGGGCAATCCATCTTGACGAGGTTGGGTCGCTGCAGCTCGAGGGCTTCCTCGAGCGCCCGCCGCACCGTCGGATGGTCGCGCCCCAGATTGTAGGTGCTGAAACCGGCGAGGAGGTCGAGATAGCGCTCGCCGCCAGCGTCCCAAAGATACGCGCCTTCGCCCTTCACCCAGATCTTGTCGAAGCCGATGATGCCCAGGACTCGAGTGAGCTTGGAGTTGAGATGGCGGCTGTGGAGCGCGTACTGGTCCGGCTGCCGCTGCTTGATGATCTCTGCCAGTGAGAAGCTCATGGTGCCCTCCGGTCGCCCGGACGCTTCACGCCGTGGTCCGCCGGGCGTCGCGTCGCGTGGCCAGGTTGTTCTTGGGCGGATCGAAGAACGGAGTCTTGCCGGCCTGCGATGGGTCGGTGGCCGGCGCGTTGGCTGCGGACCGCGCCGAGCACGGGGCGAAGAACCTGGCTCCCGTCGCGGGCGCCGGTCTCTGCGGCCGGGCCGCCACGATCACGCGGCCGCCGCGCGCGTCCACGAGCGCTCCGCGCACACTGGGGCCCGGGGATCCAAGCCCATCAAGAGCGAACTCATCTCGGCCTCTCCTCATCTGCCGGACCGGCGGGGGAACGAGGGTCGGGCGAGTATACAGGAAGGCCGCGAGCGTGGCTGCACGTCCGTGCTCCTCGGCGCGTGCCCCTTGCCTCCCTCGGACAGCGCGCTAGAATCGAGCCCGATTCGTCGGGTACGTCTGATCTGGAGGTGTGACTTATGGGACGTCGTCGCGTGCCCCTGAAAACCATCTTGGTCGTGATCGTCCTCGTGGCGGCTGCGGCGCTGCTCGCGTCCTGCGGCGGGACCAGCTCGTCCGGCGGGCAGGCCACGTCTTCTGCTGCGCCCTCCTCCAGCGCGTCGGCCAACGCGACGCCCATCTCCGCCACGGACGCGCAGGCCGTCCGTGACCTCGCAACTGCCTACTGGGCCGCCTACAACGCCTACGACGCAGAGAAGACGCTCTCCTACCTCGACACGGCCTATCGGCCCTCCCAGGACAAGATCATTCGCAGCGAGATCGGCCAGCTCAAGACGTTCGGCGTGAAGCTGGGCGTCAGCGAGAAGAGCGCGCCCGTGCTCACCGCGCCGGGCCAGGCCGAGATGTACCTCACGATGAAGACGCCCACCGGGACGCGCACGATGCTGATGAAGTTCGCGGGCAGCGGCGACGCGTGGACGATCACCTACGCGGAAGAGGTCAAGTAGGGCCCGCGTACCCCGGTTCGCGCGGAGGTGGCGGATCTGCGGGAACGCCGGGCCCTCCCGGGTTCGGCGTCCCGCCGGGGGGATAGAGGTAGTCGGGACGCACCGGGCCCGTGCGGCGCGGCCGGCCATCGCTCCGTCCGCTGACGAGGAGCACGAGGACTGCCGCTACGGCAATGGCGACCCCCACCACGAGGACGGCCCACCCCCAGACGCGCAAGCTGCTGGTGATCGCCCCCCAGATCGCCGCGGAAGCATCGTGCGGGATGCCGGCGTCGTCCGTGGCGCCGAGGTACCGGGCGCGCCCCACCGCGACGCCCGCCTCGAGGGCGACCATGACGAGCGTCAGCCCCGCGCCCACGTAGGCGGCGGCGAGCAATCGCCGCGGAGCGACGAGCACGGCGATCAAGAGGAGTGCGAGCGTCGCAAGCGGAAGTACGGGGTAGAGGCGGTCGAGCGGGAGGATGACGGCTCCGGCGGCGGCCAGCGGACGCGAATCCAGCAGCATGACGTTGCCGCTCGTGAGCGCCTGCGGAAGGTCCGTCGGAAGTGAGACGCCCGACGTAGCGAGCAAGTCCGTCACGTTGGCGGTGACCTCCGCCAGGTCCAGGCCCACCAGATCGCGCGTCGTCACTCCGAGCTTACCTTTGCTCCTAATGGCCTTGATCAGGACGGGGTGCACGCTGCGGTTCGCGGTCGCCCAAAACTCGCGGAAGGCGCTGCTCTTCACGGCCTGGAGGGTCAGCTCGCGGGTCAGATCTCCGAGCTGCGCGGTCAGCGGCCCGGTGAATTCGCCAAGCTCCGCCGGCAACTGACCCGGCAGCGCCTGATTTGCGTCGAGCGCGCCGCTGACCTGCTTCGCCAGAGTGTCGGCCACCGCTTTCTGGACCGCGGGATCGTCGGCCACCGGCGTGATGGCGCTCACGTAGCCGTTCACGTCCATGACAACGGTGTGGATGTACGCGCCGGCGAGCGCCGCAGGCGCCGTCAGGCAGCCGAGGACGATCAGCACCACGGCCAGCGGCCGGCGCCACCCGGCGGCGAGAGGAGGGCGCGGGGCGGGGGCGGCCGCGGCCTCCTCGACTCTGTAGTAGCTGACCGGCGCGCCCACGGCGTCTCCCTTCACTGGCGAAGGTTTCAATGCCCTCTCACAGCGGTGCCCGACATCTGCCTGCGCATAACCTGTGCGCGGCCCGTGGCCCACGCTGCTTGCCCTTCCATCAAGCGTATCATCCTGCTAGGGTTCTTCTCGCAGATCATCCACGAGGAGAGTGCGGTGTGCGGGGATGGGCAGCAACAGGATTCTTCGGGTCTCCCTCGCAACCTCCGGGCTTGCCGCCGCTTGACAGTCTCCCGCGTGCCCTTCGCCGCTGCGTCGCCGTCGCTGCGCGACGGGTGAGCTTCACTTTGGAGGCCTGAGGTCACGTGTTCGGGGTGTTCACCATCCACAGCCGGGACGGGACCGAGGAGTTCCCGGTCACTCAGGCCATCGTCAACGTAGGCCGCGCCGCCGACAACGACCTGAGCCTGCCGTACGCCACCGTCTCCCTCCACCATGCCCGCATCCTCGCCGATGCCTTCGGCTGCGGCGTCATGGACCTGGGCAGCTCCAACGGCACGCGCCTCAACGGCGTGGAGATCCCGATCAAGGTGGCCCAGACGCTGCGCGAGGGCGACCTCGTTGAGATCGGGCCGTTCCAGCTACGTTTCCGCGCTTCACAGGCCCGCGCTGGGGCGCCGGCGGAGGCGCGGCCGTCCGCGCCGGCGACCGCTGCGGCGGCCGCTCAGCCGGGCGCGGGGCGCACCGTCGTCCTGCCCCCGGACCTTCCCGCCCGTCTGATCGTGAGCACCCCCGAATGGACCAGGGAGCTCCCCCTGAAGAAGGACTCCGTGACCTTGGGTCGCGATCCGGACAACGACATCGTCATCGACGTCGACGCGGTCTCGCGCCATCACGCGGTCATGCAGCGCCGCGGCCCCGCCTACCTCATCACCGACCTGGGGAGCACCAACGGCATCAACGTGGCCGGGGAGCTGGTCAAAGAGAAGCTGCTGGCTCCGGGAGACTACGTGTGCATCGGCCACAGCGTCACGCTGGAATACCGGGGTGCGGAAGCCCTTGCGGCAGATATGGTCGCGGCCGCCCTGGCCGCGGCGGGACCCGGCAGTCTGAGGCCCGGCGCCGCCGGCGCGCCGGCAGCGCCGGCCCAGCCTGTCTACGAGATCCGCGAAGGCGACGCGCTGGTGCTCGGCCGCGGCGACCAGACGAGCGTCCACATGGCTCACCCTCAGGTGTCCGCGCAGCACGCCGAGGTTCAGCGTCAGGCGGACCAGTACGTCATCCGCGACATGGGCAGCAGCGCCGGCACCTACGTCAACGGGCAGCTCGTGAGTCAGCAGGCGCTCCGCGAGAACGACATCATCCGCATCGGCCCGAACCAGCTGGTGTTCGAGGCCGGACGCCTGCGGCTCATGAGCCAAGAGGGAAGTCTGCGTCTGGACGCCTTCCACCTGAGCAAGGTCGTCGGCAAGGGTCAGCGCATCCTGCAGGACGTCTCGCTGTCTATCAAGCCGCAGGAGTTCGTGGCCGTGGTCGGGGGCAGCGGTGCCGGAAAGTCGACGCTCGTGAACGCCCTCTGCGGCTTCAAGCCGGCCACGGAGGGCGCCGTCTTGCTGAACGGCGTCGACCTGTACACCAACTTCGACGCCTACCGCAACGAGATGGGCTACGTCCCGCAGGACGACATCATCCACCTCGACCTTCCGGTATCCAAGGCCCTGGACTACGCCGCCCGCCTGCGCATGCCGGGCGACACGAGCCGGTACGAACGCGAGCAGCGCGTGAGCGAGGTGATCGACGAGCTCGACCTCAAGGCCTGCGCCGAGCGTACCGTCAGGCAGCTCAGCGGAGGGCAGCGCAAGCGCGTGTCAATCGGCGTGGAGCTGCTCACGCGGCCGAGCCTGTTCTTCCTCGACGAGGCCACCTCCGGTCTCGACCCGGGCACCGAATCGGCGATGATGAAGCTCCTGCGCAAGCTCGCCGACCAGGGACGCACGATCATCCTCATCACGCACGCCACCAAGAACGTCATGGCGTGCGACAAGGTCGTCTTCCTGGTGCGCGGGGGCCTGCTGGCGTACTTCGGGCCGCCGGAGGACGCGCTCACCTACTTCGGCGTTGAGGAGTTCGACGAGATCTACGAGCGCCTCGAGTCCGGAACCTCGCCCGAGGAATGGGCACAGCGCTTCCTCGCCTCCCCCCAGCTCCAGGAGTACGTGGTACGACCGCTGAGCGAGGTGGCCGGCGCGCGGTCGGGGGGCTTCGGCGGCGGCTACGGGGTCGGCGCCCAGGCGCCCGGCGGCACGGCGGCGGCGGGAGCCCGCATCAGGCGCACCTCGTCCTGGAACCAGTTCCTGATACTCTCGGCGCGCTACCTCGACATCATGCGGCGCGACAAGAAGACGCTGTTCCTTCTCCTTGCCATCTCGCCGGTGCTGGGATTGCTGGACGGCGTCACGTCCAAGCGAAACCTGTTCGACCCGGTGCGCGGGAGCGCCAGCAAGGCCGTGCAGATGCTGTTCATGGCCAGCATCATCGGCATCCTGGTCGGTACCATCACCTCCGTGCGCGAGATCGTCAAAGAAGACGCCATCTACCGGCGCGAGCGCATGGTCAGCGTGCGCGTCTTCCCCTACGTGGCCTCCAAGGTGGCGGTGGGCTCTCTCTTCGCCCTGTACAGCGCCCTGGTCCTCTTCCTGTTCAAGATCGGCTTCGTCGACTTCGGCCATCTGGGCGCCCTCTCGCTGCTCGAGCTCCTGTTCACGTTTGTCCTCGTGACCTTCTCCGGGCTCATGTGGGGGCTCCTCGTGTCGGCGATTGCCCCGACCGAGGACCGCGCCATGCTGCTGGTGATCCTGGTGCTGGTACCTCAGTTCATCTTCGCGGGCGGCATGGATCCGGTCTCCGACCTGGGGATCGCCGGCACGGTCTTTGGGGCGCTGACGTCCTCGCGCTGGGCGCTCGGGGCGATGGCCACCATCGCGAGGATCAAGACCGGGGCCGGCAAGGCGGCGGACATGTCGGACACCTTCCTGCCGGGGATCAAGGGGCTCAAGACCACCGCGGAGAAGGTGGCGATGGTGCAGGCGCTGGACCGCCAGTTCGGGGCCATCCTCAGTGTCAACGTCGCTTTCTACTGGGGGATGTGCATCGTGCTGATCGCGGCGCTGCTTGCCTTGATCGTCGTGCTGCAGAAACGCAAGGACACGCTCTGAGCAGATAGCCGGCGGGGACGCCGCCGCGCCGCCGCGCACTTGTCTTTCGGCATTGCTGCGAGAGAATGGATGGCGGAATGGGCTATCTGTCGCCGGAGCCAGGCGTCGGCCGGCAGCCGACAGGGGAGACATGGCAGACGATCTGATCGGTCGCACGCTGGGACGCTACCAGATCACGGCGCTGGTGGGCCGCGGCGGCATGGCCACGGTCTATCGGGCCACGCACCCCGGCCTTGAGCAGACCGTGGCCGTCAAGGTGCTGCATGCGCATATGGCGAGCGACCCGGACCTTCTCGGCAGGTTCCAGCGAGAGGCGCAGGCGGTCGCCGCCCTGCGCCACCCCAACATCGTGCGCGTCGTCGACTTCGACTGCATCGACAACGTGTACTTCATGGTGATGGAGTACGTCGACGGCCTCACCATGTCGGAGCACCTCAGCGACATTGCCGCCGGGGGGCAGCGCATGCCGGTGGCCGAGGTGCTGCGGCTCTTCGAACCGCTCTGCTCCGCGGTGGACTACGCGCACGGGCAGGGCATGATCCACCGCGACATCAAGCCGTCCAACGTCCTGCTCACCGCCCAGGGCGAGCCGGTGCTCACCGACTACGGCATCGCGAAGATGATCGGTGTCACGCAGCACACCGCCACAGGCACAGTCATGGGCTCGGCCTACTACATGTCGCCCGAGCAGGCCCAGGGCGTCGCGGTGGACGGGCGCACCGACATCTACTCACTGGGCGTGATGCTCTACGAGTCACTCACGGGGCGAGTGCCCTACGAAGGCGACACCTTGGCCACCGTGCTGGTGAAGCACATCACGGCGCCGGTACCGGCCGTGTGCCCGTTCAACGCCGATCTGCCGCCGCTCGTCGACGGCCTCATGCGCGTGGCCCTCGCCAAGAACCCGGACGAGCGCTTCCAGACGGGCCAGGCGCTGGCCGCCGCCCTGCGGCAGGGGCTGGCGCCGCCCTCCGCGCAGGGCCGGGCCGCGCCGGCGACCGAGACGAGGGTCGAGCGGCCGCCGGGCAGCGCTTCGGCGCCGCAGGGCGCCGCGCACCCGGAGACGCTGGCGACGGCGCTGCCACAGCCGGCGGGCGATCGTGTGGCCGCGCACGACGTGTTCATCAGCTACGCGGCACATGACAAGCCGGTGGCCGATGCGGTTTGCGCGGCGCTCGAGGCCGAGAACATCCGCTGCTGGATCGCGCCGCGTGACGTGCTGCCCGGCCAGAGCTTCGCGCAGGCCTTGGTCAGCGCCATCCACGCCGCCCGAGTGTTCGTCCTCGTGTTCTCGTCGGCCACCAACCAGTCTCAGCAAGTTGAGCGCGAGCTCGACAGGGCCATTTCCTCGGGGCTGACCATCCTCCCCCTACGCGTTGAGGATGTATTGCCCCGCGAGTCGATCGAGTACTACCTGGCCGGCCAGCATTGGCTCGACGCGTTCACCCCTCCGCTTGACGTCCATCTTCGTCGTCTCGCCGGGGCTATCGCCACGCTTCTCCAACGGTCGGCAACGCCGGTTGCGGGCCAGGCAGAAGCGGCGGCTGCAGAGCCCATCGTGTGGGAGACAGGCGTGCTGATCGCGCCGCCGCTGGCGGCGGACCTGGCGGCGGCGACGACCTTCGAGCCGCCGCCGGCGCGCGAGGTCGAGCCGCAGCCGGATGCGAAGGCAGAAGCAGCAGCCGAGGCAGAGCGCAAGGCCGAGGCAGAGCGCAAGGCGCAGGCACAAGCAGAGGCCGAGGCGAAGCGCAAGGCAGAGGCAGAGGCAGAGGCGAAGCGCAAGGCAGAGGCCGAGGCGAAGCGCAAGGCAGAGATCGAGGCGGAACGCCAAGCGCAGGCACAAGCCGAGGCCGAGGCGAAACGCGAGGCAGAGGCCGAGGCGAAGCGCAAGGCAGAGGCCGAGGCGAAGCGCAAGGCAGAGGCAGAGGCGAAGCGCAAGGCAGAGGCCGAGGCGAAGCGCAAGGCAGAGATCGAGGCGGAACGCCAGGCGCAGGCACAAGCCGAGGCCGAGGCGAAACGCGAGGCAGAGGCCGAGGCAAAACGCCAGGCGCAGGCACAAGCCGAGGCCGAGAGCGAGACCGATCTGACGTTGCTGGAGCCGCCTGCGCCGGCGAGCGGACTCCAGGGCGCGACGACCTACGAGCCCGCGCCTGAGGTAGCGACGCCGGCGATGGCCCCGACGACCTACGAGCCCGCGCCTGAGGTAGCGACGCCGGCGATGGCCGCGACGACCTACGAGCCCGCGCCGGCGGAGGCGTTGACGGAGGCGCCCGCGCCGGCGAGCGCAACGACCTACGAGCCCGCGCGGGTCCCCGAGCCGACGGTGATCGCTGCGGCCGGATCGGTACTTGCGACCGGCGAAGAGCCGATGCCCGCGCCCGGGTTCGCGCCGCCGAGCGACTCACGTGCGCCGGTCGGCGTGCCGGCGCTGGGCGAGCGGGCGGGCGAGGCGCGGGATGCCTCGCGACGTGGGCTCCACAAGCCCACGCTGTTCGCCGCGGCGGGCGTCGGGATCGCGTGGATCGTGGTCCTCCTGGTCATCGACAAGCTGTTCCGCTAGCGGGCCGACGCTCGGCCGCAGTGCGCCCAAGGCAAACCGACGGGTGCCCGCGGGTCAGCGGGTGATGTACGACCGGGTTTGCGCCGCTACGCGGAGCGCGGCCGGCGAGACGCGGAGGGTGGCGTCCACCACGCCAGCACGATCACGACTACGTCGACGCCGAGCGCCACGAGGGTCCACAGCGGGGTGTCGGGCGGGGCGAAGAAGGCCCACGCGAAGACGACCGCCGTCGCGAGGCCCGCGACGACGCCGAGCGCCACCTTCGCCGCGCCGAACGCGCCGCGCCGGCGGCCTGGGGTCGCGGCGCGCATGACGACGTAGAACTGCACGGCGAACAGTACCCCGCCGCCGAACAGGATCAGCCATTTGAGCCAGGGATCCGGGCTTGCGCCCGGTGTCTTGCCCATGCTCTTCACGCGCTCGAGGTTGAAGCTCACGGCCTTCGCGAGCTGCGGCGTGGCGGACGACCGCTTGAGGTCGCTGAGTGCGGCGATAGCGGCGGCATGATTGCCGCGCTCGGCGTCGACCAATGCGAGGCCCATCTTGGAGTAGTCGTTGGCCAGTGCCGTGTTGGAGGCGCTGAAGTCGGCGTGGGCCCCGTTGAGGTCGCCCTTCTCGAGCCTCGACATGCCTCGCTGGTAGTGGGCGAATGCCAAGTCGGCGTTGACAGTCTTCATCATGACCTCGCCTGGCTGCGAGGCCGCAATAGTCTCCAGCGACGAAATGCCCTTGTCGTAGTCTCCCAGGGCGCACATGGTGGAGGCCAAGGCCAGGTCTGTCTGGACGCTGGCCGCGGCCGTGGCCGACTGCTCGAAGTACGCCTTGGCGTCGACGTACCGTTTGTCCGCGGCGGCGATCAGGCCGAGGTTGTACAGCGCGGCCGCCTTCACGCTCTTGCCGACTGCGGTCGGCGGGGCTGCTTGCGCCTTGCGCGTGGGCGGCTCGGCCTTGATCGCATCGCCCTGGAAGAGGTAGTCGGCGCCGATGTTGAGGTTCGCGCCTCGGTAGCGCTCGTTGAGGCGCAGCACCTTCTGCAGCAGCGGCAGCGCCTTGCTGTAGTCGCCGGTCTTCACGTCGCACACGGCCAGGTTGTTGAGGGCGTCCGTATCTGAGGGGTTCAGCTTGACGGCCTCGGTGAAGAGGGCCTTTGCCTTGGCGATGTCACCGGCGGCGAGCGCCTGGCAGCCGCGGTTGTACGGGTGCGTCGTCGCGCCGGGCGCGGCCGCGGCCGCCACGCCCAGGCCCGCGAGAACGAGCAGGAGCGCGACGCCCGAGAGGGCGCAAGCCCGCCGGCATCTGCTCAGCATGTGGTCGGTCGGCATGGCGATGGCTCGGCTCACGGCGTCAGTAGGGCTGCGCCTGGCAGGAACAGGGCTGATCGGACTGGCAGGTGCAGCTCGAGACGCCCTGGCATGTACAGACCGCGTTGCAGGTGCACGTGCCGCCGCCGCCGCTTTGGGTGTGCGCCACGCAGCTGCACGCCGCGACGGCTTCGCACGTGCACACCTGGTTACAGGTGCACACCAGATTACAGGTGCACAGGGCGCCGCCGAAGGCGTCGTGCCCGGTGAGCTTGGTGTTCGTGGAGTGGGCGCGCGTCTCCTTGCCGGCCTTGTGGGTCTTCTTCGGCACCTTCTTGGGCCCAGAGACCCTGCGGGAGGGATCCTCGGGCGCGATGAAAACCTGGGGATCGGGGTACTCGTAGTCTGGCTGCGGCGCGCTCCAGTGCAGCACCTCGGGCGACGCGCTCGAGGCGGGCGTCGATCGCAACGTGTCGTCGGGAGCGCTCTCCCCAGTGCGGAGGGCAGCCCATTCCACCGGCGCCTCGCTCTCGTACACGGAAAGCTTCGGCGGCTCGTAGCCGCCGCCGGCGGCGAGGCCGCCGGCGTCTAGACCGGCGCTACGCTGGTCGTCGGGCACTGGATCACCTCCTCAAGCTGGTCGAGCGTGAGCCGCCGGTTGATCTCGCAGCGCGCGATGACGGCGTTGTCGGCGCCCGGGTAGAGCCGCTTCGAGGGGCAGTCGCCGGCGCAGTGGTACTTGGCGAAGCAGCGCGCGCAACGCGGCGCGTCGCCAACGGTGAGGCAGCGCAAAGCGGCGATCCGCGTCTGGTCGAAGACGAACGACTTTCGCCGCGGGTCGTGGGAGCCGTAGATGAACGTCTCGGCGCGCGGATCGTCGCGGCCGGTGATCTCGTAGCAGGCGGTGACGTCGCCCTCGGTGGTGACGTTGAAGCTGGGCCTGCTCGCCTGGCAGAACGAGCGCGCCAGCGACGACTGATGGGCGCCGGAGTAGGCGACCTCCACGCCGTGGCGGGAGGCGTGCTCGCGGCAGGCGCGGAAGACCTCGATGAAGCGCTCCGCGCTCGGCGGCTGGAGGCCGTTGCCGACGGATCGGCCACAGGCGAACAGTGGTTCGAGGTGGATCGTGTTGAGACGGTAGGCGCCGACGAGGTGTCGCACCGTCTCCACGGCATGGTCGATCGCCTCCGACGTGCACGTGAGCCGGGTGCCCAGCGTGCAGTCGCTCTGCGAGAGGCGCTCGAGGGTGCGTTCGACGGCGGCCGACGAGGGACCGCCGTCCGCACGCGGCCGCAGGTGGTTCTGCACGGCCGCCGGACCGTCGATCGAAACCATCACCGAGGTCATGTTTTGTGCCAGATACTCGCGCATGTCGTCGCTGATGACGCCGTTTGTCGCCGTGCCAGTGGAGAGCGCGAGGTCGACCTCTGCGCAGCGCCGACGGGCGTGCTCCACGCACTGCCTCATGGCCTCTTCCGCGAGCGTCGGCTCACCGCCGCCGTGAAACGTGACGGCCACCTCACGCTGGCCGCTCGCGATGGCGTTGCCCACGACCAAGTCGATTGCATCGAGGGCTATCTGCTCGTCGAGATACCGTGGCTCCTCGCCGCCGGATGCGTAGCAGTAGACGCAGCGCAGATTGCACGCCGACGTGAGGAACAGCGTGACCGCCGTGGGCCGGAGGGCGAGCGGCGCGTGGTCGGCGGCCGCGGCCGCGCCGAAGGCGGCATCCGCGGCCGCAAGCGGCGCCGCGCCGCCCGCCCCGCGCCTGCCGTTGGCCTTGCCGATGAGCTGAAGCTCCGCGAGAAGATCGAGCACCTCGCGCGTGCGGGCGTTGCGGCTGACGGCGCGCTCGGCGGCGATGTCGGCGAGCAGGTTGAGCGCGGTGTCGTTGACCACCACGCTCGTCTGAAGCAGAGGCGCGTACACGAGGTGGTCGCGTCCGTGCGGCAGCGAGAAGATCTCGGTGGCCAGCCGGTACCGGGTCACGATCGCGCCCCCGTGGTCTCGCTGCCCGACCCGTGCACGCCGAACACGAGACCTTGCCCCGAGAGGGCCTTGAGGCAGGCTGTGGTGTCGGCGTGTGCCGCGGCGGCCGGGATGCCGTACGCGGCGGCGAGGAGGGCGGCGAGGTCGTCCACCGTGCGCCGCTCATCGACGCCGCGCCAGACGATCGCCGCCGAGCGGTTCAGGCGGAAGACCGGCCCGTGCGCGTCGACGGGCGTCGGGCGCAGCTCCACATCGTCGCCGCGGGCGGTCTCGAGGAGGTTCTCGGCGCGACGCGGCCGCGCCGGCTCGCCCGCCGCGGCACGGCCGTCGCGCAGGCCCCAGGCGCGACCCAGCACGAGCGCCACGGCGCCGCCGACGACAGCCAGCAGGAACGTCTTCCTGGTCGTCGCCCAACTCGGCCGGTCCACGGGTGTGGCCACCCCGCAACCCCCTTGACGCCGTCTTGCAGGGAACCGATGCCCTGCGGTTGAGCCCAATGGTGCGCTCTGTCGAGGGCCGCGTCAAGGATAGCCTGCGAGATGCCGATATTCGCCTTGACATGCGGGAGTCATGGCGTACAACGGGTATGAGAGATGTGGTGAAGGGAACAGCGGCGCGACGATGGCCGCGACGGAGCCGGGGGTGGTTCGAATGATGCCGAGAGTTCGCAGCGCAAGCACGTGCAGGTGTGACGGGATCGTGCGGGGCCGGCGGCGCAGAGGCAGAGGCCTAGCGGCCGCGGTCCTCCTCGTCGGTATTCTCGTGGTGATGGTCTTCACCGCGGCAGGCGCATCGGCCACCACGCCGTCGAAGATGAAGGACAGGGCTTGCGGCGTGCCGAAGCTACTCGCCGGTCTCCGGGCGCTGCAGGCGCCGATCTCGAGGGCCAGTGCGGACGACGACATCCCAGGGGTGGCCATCCCTTCGTCCCCGTTCTCCGGGAGCCTTATCTACACCACAGACTACGACGACGTATTCAGCATCGCGCTCACGGCAGGCCAGACCCTGAATGCGGGCATCACGGGGCCCTCCGGCACAGACTTTCGCCTGTACCTGTATGCGCCCGGCACGGCCAGCGTCAAGGATCCCAATACTGCCTTCGTGGCCGCCGCTACCCAGGGCAACTATCCGCGCAGCTTCAGCTACACGGCCACGCAGAGCGGCATTTACTACCTCGACGTGTATACCGAAGCCGGCGACGGCTACTACACGGTGACCTACTCCGGCGTGACGCCCACGCCTACGCCGGGCACGGACGACGACATCCCAGGGGTTGCCATCCCTTCGTCTCCGTTCACTGGGAGCCTTGTCTACACCACAGATTACGACGACGTGTACAGCATCGCGCTCACGGCAGGCCAGACCCTGACTGCGAGCATCACGGGGCCCTCCGGCACGGACTTTCGCCTGTACTTGTATGCGCCCGGCACCGCTAGCGTGAAGGATCCCAATACTCCCTTCGTGGCCGCCGCTACCCAGGGCAACTATCCGCGCAGCCTCAGCTACAAGGCCACGCAGAGCGGCACGTACTACCTCGACGCGTATACCGAAGCCGGCGACGGCAGCTACACGGTGACCTACTCGGGCCTCTCTCCGACGCCCACGCCCACCCCGACCCCCACCCCGACGCCCACCCCGACCCCGAGCGGCGGGCCGACGAAGTTGGTCCTGAGCGCCAACCAATTGATCGTGCCGTACAACGGATCGGTGAGCTTCACGGGAGCGCTGTCGGACGCGACCACCGGGGCTTTGCTGCCCAACCGAGACGTGATTTGGGACTATTCCCAGAGCGATGACCCCCTGACCGACTTGACCGAGGGGGGTACTCTCGTTTCTTCGACCGGCAACTTCTCCTTCCAGGTTGGGCCGATAGTGCGGCGCACAAGCTTCATGCTGTTCTTCCCCGGTGACAGCCAATACAAGGAGAGCGTCAGTGACTTCGTAAAGATCATGTCACTCGCCAAGCTGACGCCGCCCGCCGTCCCGTCTCGCGTCCGCGCCGGCATGATGATCACGAGCTGGGGCACTCTCAAGCCGCTGCATACGCCGGCGCAGAACAAGGCCAGTCACACCAAGGTCTATTGGGAGCGCTACACCGGCGGCAAGTGGCGATCGGTCGTCTCGCTGTATGCCACGCTCTACCGCAACACGTCCACTGAGACGAAGTACGGCGTGAGAATGATGTACGCGCCCGGCAAGTGGCGGATACGGGCGGTGCACCAGGACGACGATCACGCCAAGACGACCTCGTCCTGGAGGACCTTCTCCGCGTACTGACGCGGGTAGACAGGCTCAACAGCCGGCGTTCGATCTTGAACGCCGGCCCGCACGAGAAAGACCGGGAGCGACTGGATCGTGTCCCGGTCTTTCTCGTCCTCGGCGAGCTGGCTCCAAGGGACGAGTGACGGGTGCGTCTTCTTGTGGCTCTGCCGGGCGCCGGGGGCGTGGACCCGGCCGGCGCTCAGGTAGAGTCGTCCATTCAGCGCGCGTGCCATGACGAGCTCTCGCACAGCGACGAGGATCGTCCACTGGTGGTTCCCCCGAGGTGTGCGCCAGACGTTGCCGCTCTGCGTTCCGGGAACGCGGCAGCGGCGAGCGGATGGCGTTCCGCGCTGAGATCAGCAGAGACGCTTCTCAGGTCCGGGGATAGGATGGCATTCGAGATTCGCGGACAGGAGAGGACATGGATCTGAAGGGCCGCGGCGCCCTGCTCGGCGAAGTGGGTCTGTTCGGGGGAGCGGCCTGGACCCCGGCGTTGCTGGCGCTCGGTCTGCTGGTGGTGAACCAGGTCGCGAACGTGGGGTGCTATACGCTCTTCGCGCTGTCGGGGCGCACCGACCGCTGGCGCACGTTCATCCTTCTGCAGATCCTGGGCGGGTTCTTCGGCCTGTTCACGCAGCTTAGCTTTGCCGGGCTGGTGCGGTATGCGTCGCTGCCGTTTGCCAACGCCACCGGCATCGGCCTGGCCTTTGTCTCCGCCCAGGTGTTCAGCGCCGCCCTGCTCCTCCATGAGCCCTTCACTCTGCTGCAGTGGTTCGGCACGGCGTTCGTCTTCGTCGGGGTACTGCTCATCGCGGCCGGGCAGTAAGGTAGAATCCCTGTCGGTGGACTCGTGCCGAAGTGGCGGAACCGGTAGACGCGCTGGACTCAAAACCCGGTGCCCGAGAGGGCGTGTGGGTTCAAATCCCACCTTCGGCACCACCCCGTCTCGGCGGCCGCGGCGCGCCGGCTCCGGCCTCTGGCCGGCGGGCGGGCGCGCCTCTCATCTGGTAGCATTGTCTTCCCGTTCGTGACTGCGGGTCTGGCCATCCCACCCGTTCTTTCCGGCGGGGCGGGCGACCGCGACGAGGAGCTTGACGCATGACGGTGCGGCTCTTGGGGCTCAACTGCAGCCCGCGCGACAACAGCAACAGCAGCATCATGCTCGAGACGGCGTTCGAGAAGCTCGACGCCACCTACCCCGGCCAGGCGGAGCACGAGACCGTCCACCTGCGCGACCTGCACATCGAGCCCTGCAAGGCCTGCAACGTGTGCGGCAAGACCAAAGACACGGGCAGGTTCATCCCCTGCGTGCGCGAAGGCGAGGACGACGTGCAGATGGTCCTCGACAAGATGGTGGCGGCCGACGGTCTGCTCGTGGCCACGCCGGTCTATTTTGGGCTGCCCACCGACCTTTTCTCGAAGTTCATCATGCGCACGCGGCCGCTTCGTCATCAGGACTTCAAGCTGGCCAACCGGCCGGTGGGCGTGATCGCCACGGCCGGCCGCCGTTCCGGTGGCGCCGAGACCGCGATCATCGCCACCTGGCTGCCCTTCGTGCGCAACGGCTGCCTCGTGGTCGGCAACGGCGACGGCACCTGCCAGTTCGGCGCCTACGGGTGGGCTGCCGGTCGCGGGCACATCCTCAGCGACGACTGGGGCCTCGAGCAGGGCTTCCAGACCACCGAGCGCGTGTTCACGCTGGCCAGGGTGTTCAAGGCGGGCGTCGAGGCCACGGGTTTCGTGAACCCTATGAAGTTCTCCTACAGTGCGGGGACGCGGCCTTGAGCCATGGCCACGGCCCGTCGCCCAACCACGTGAAGGACGCAGCATGACCGACGCCGAGACCATCCTTGAGTTCATCCGCGAAGAGGCCGACCTCGAAGACGACGAGGCGAACGCCGACACCTCGCTGTTCCGCGACCAGCTCCTGGACTCCATGAACCTCACGGCGCTCATCGTGTTTCTCGAGGAGACCTTCTCCATCAAGGTGAAGCCCATGGACATCGTGTTCGAGAACCTCGACACCGTGAACCACATGCTGGCCTACATCGCGCGCAAGAAGGCGGGCGATGACTGAGGCCGGCCCCGGGCAGACCGGCCCTCAGGAGGCCGGCCCGCCGCAGGATGCAGATGAGCGGCCGCGGACGCGGTGGTTCTTCTATGGGCTTGGCCTGAGCCTGCAGACGCTGCTCTGGTTCCTCCTCTTTCTGGCGATCACCGTCGCCGTGCTGGTCGGGGGCAAGCTCACAGAGTTCCGCTACGTCGGCTTCTGACGCCCTGACGACCCGCCTCCCATGACCGCCGCTCCCATGACTGACGCCGTGGCGCGCCTGCGCCGCTGGGCGGCCGCGCGCCCCGACGCTCTGCTGCTCGTCACGTGCGGCCGCGCGTACACGTACGCGGAGGTGCTGCGACGCGCCACGGCGGTCGCCGCCGCCCTGCGGGCGGCCGGCGGCGACCGCGGCCGGCGCGTCGCCCTCTACCTCGAGGAGTACGATCAGTTCTTCGTCTGCATGCTCGGCGCCTGGCTGGCGGGGACGGTGGTCGTGCCGCTGAACACGAGCCTGCCGCAGGCCGACGCCGACTGGCTCATCGGCAAGGCGGCCCCCGATGTGCTCGTGCTCGCCGGCGACGACGCTTGCCCCGGCGAGGGCCCGGCGCGCCTCGTGGTGACGGCCGACGAGGGCGGCCTCGTGAACGGCCTGCGGGCGGCCGGCGCGGCCGCGGGTGCCGGCGGCCACGAGCCGGGCGGCCGGCGCGGAGGCCGCAGACCCGCCGCTCCGGCGGCCGGATCGAGCGCCCCCGTGAGCCTCGAGGCCGTGCGCGAGGACGAGCAGGCGATGATCATGTTCACCTCGGGCACCACGGGCTTGCCCAAGGGCGTCTGCCAGACGCTCCGCGCCGTCTCGAGCAACGCCGGCCACGTGGCACTCGCGCTCGGGCTGCGCGAAGAGGACCGCATCTTCATCAACACGCCGCCGTATTTCACCAGCGGCATCTGTCACTTTCTCACGCTGCTCGCGGCCGGCGGCGGCGTGGCCGGCCGGCTCGGGTTCTTCTTCGGGGCCGGCCTGCTCGACGAGATGCAGTCGCTGGGCTGCACGGGTTTCGGCGGCGCTCCCGCGCACCTCGTGCGCGTGGTCGAGCCGCTCGAGCTCCCTCGCGAGCATGGGTTCCGCTTCTGGGTGAGCAGCGGCGACCACCTGCCGCTGCCGGTCATCGAGAAGTTCCGCCGCGTGCTGCCCGGGGTGAGCCTGTTCAACATGTACGGGCTCACCGAGGTGAGCGGCCGTCTCTGCATCTTGCCGCCGGCCGAGCTCGACGTGCGCGTCGGCTCCGTGGGCCGACCGATCGGCGATATGCGCGTCGTGGCCCGGCGCGGCGATGGGGCAGAGGCCGCGCCCGGCGACAGCGGCGAGCTCTACGTCACCGGCTCGCTGCTCATGCAGGGCTACCTGGACGAGCCCGCGATCAGCGCCCGGACCCTCACAATTCATGGCCTCAAGACCGGCGACTTCGGCCACGTCGACGAGAGCGGCGCCGTGTGGATCGCCGGCCGCAAGGACGACATCATCAAGCGCGGCGGCGAGAAGGTGAGCATTATCCACGTGCAGCAGGCGCTGCAGGGCCTCGGCCGCTTCGCCGACGTCGCCGTCCTCGCCGCGCCCGACGAGATCCTCGGGCACGTGCCGGTGGCCTTCGTGGTGCCGCTGGAGCCGGACGCTTTCAAGGCCTCGCGCCTGTTGCGCGAGCTGCGCTCCGTCTTGCCGTCGACGTCCCTGCCGAGTCGCGTGATCGCCGTCGCCGCGATCCCGCGCACCGGCTCCGGCAAGGCCGTCCGCGCCGAGCTCCAGGCCCTGCTTGCGGAGGAGCTCGGGTGAAGGGCTTCGGGGCCGGGTTCCGTAGCCGGAGCCCGTTGGTCCTGCTCGTGGCCGCCGCTCTCCTCGTCCCGGCCCTGCTCGGCTTTGAGTACCTGTTCGCCAGCGGCGCCTGGAGCGTCGTGCCGCTCAAGTACTGCCTGCGCAACAGCGGCGACTCCTTCACCTACGTATCCTGGACCGTGGGGCACAACAAGCGGCAGCCGCCGGCGCTGCCGTCGGTGTATCTCACCGGCGGCTCGGCGGCCCGCGAGGCCCTCGTCAGCGGGCCCTCCCTGGCCGCCGCTGTGCAGCGGCTCGGCGGCCCGCGGATCGCTGCCTGGGACCTGGGCTGCATCAACCAGAACTTCGCCGAGACGCTGGCCGTGGCCGACAACGTGCCCGACTCGCCGGCGTGGGTGCTGATTGGCGTGAACCTCGGCCGGTTCACGGCCTTCCCCGCGCAGAACGAACAGCAGGTGGTGGGCCGCGACTTCCTGCTCAAGAGCGCGTTTCTGCAACGCTACGTCTCGGGCACCTATGGGCGCTACACGTACTCCTCCACGATCCTGCCCGGCATCTTCTCGTACCTGACGAGCTACCTGAAGAAGGACGGCAAGAGCCTGCTTGCCGCGAAGGCGGTGCAGCGCGACTACCGCCAGCATCAGTACACCGCGAGCGGCAACCACAGCGTGAAGCAGAAGCAGCGCATGGTCGCGCAGTGGCTCACGCAGCGGTACCCGGTGTTTCGCCGCAACCTGCCGTACAACCTCGCGATGCTGCGGCAGATCCTCGCGCGCTGCCGCCAGCGCGACGTGCACGCCGTGATTGTGGAGCTGCCGCGCAACGAGCGGATCGTGAACGGCCGGTTCGACGCCGCCGTCGCCGCGTACCAGGTTCCCGTGGCGGCCTTGTCGCGCGAGTACGGCGTGCCGTACCTCGACTTCAACGCCGCCCTGGACCTCCCTGATGGCGACTTCCACGACCTCTCGCACCTGGTCGAGCCGGGGCGCGTGCTGTGGCAGCACCGCCTGGCCCAGGAGCTCGTCACTCTGATGGGGCCCTCGGGCGATGGCGGAGGCGTGCAGTGAAGATCTATTTCACGCTGTACCTCATCCCGGTGGTCATCGTGGCGCTGCTCGTGTTCTGGCTCGCGCTCCGCCGCAGCGAGGTGGCCAGGCTCGTCTTTCTCATCGTCCTGTCGGTGGCCGTGCTGGCCGTGCTCAACCCCATCTTCGCGGCAGTCGCCCTGGGGCTCGCGGTCGTGGCCCACCAGCTCGTGGAGCTCAAGCGCGCGAGGCGCCTGAGCGGCGGGCGCGTGGTGCTCATCATCGTGGTCATCGCCCTCGTCGCCTTGGGCATCGGCAAGTACGGGCAGCGCGGGGCGATGGCCATCTGGGGCGAGGACGACTGGGTCGTCTCTCATCTGCTGATGCCGTTGGGCATCAGCTACTTTGTCTTTCGCCTGCTGCAGTACGTGTTCGACTGCCTGCGCGGGGTGATCGAGGAGAATTCGCTGCTGCGCCTCTTCGCCTTCGTGATGTTCATCCCCACGTTCCCCGCCGGCCCATTGGAGACCTACCAGGGCTTCTACGAGAAGCGCAGCTACCGGTTCGACCGCCAGCTCTTCTACTTCGGCCTGCGGCGCATCGCTGTGGGCTACTTCAAAAAGGTCTTCGTCGTCGACTTCGTGTTCGCGATCATCTTCACGAAGATCATCACGACGGTCGGCAGCCCCGATTTCCACGCCTCGCAGCTCGGCCCCTTGTGGCCGCTCGCCTACTGCATCCTCGTCTTCGTGCGCGCCTACTTCGATCTGTCCGCGTACACCGACCTCGCCATCGGCTTCTCGGCGCTGTTCGGCTTCCGCATCATGGAGAACTTCCACCTGCCCTTCCTGCAGAAGAACCTCAGCGACTTCTGGCGGAGCTGGCACATCTCGCTGTCCACGTGGTGCCGCAACAACGTGTACTTCCCCGTGTTCGGCCTCACCCGCAAGGTGTGGCTCGGCCTGTACGCCAGCATGCTCACCATGGGGCTCTGGCACTACGTCGACCTGAACTGGACGGCGTGGGGCCTGTATCACGCCACCGGCCTTGTCGTTGTGGCGCGCTGGGAACGCTGGAAGAAGAAGCGCAAGAAGGCCCGCAAGAAGGCCGGCAGGCCGCCGGCCGCGCCCTACGAGAAGTACGTGCGCTGGCTGGGTTATCCGGCCACCTTCCTGTACGTGGCGCTGGGCTATGCGTTCGTCTCCACGCGCTCACTGGGCCACGCTCTCACCATCATCTATCTCGCCTTCCGCCTGCCGCTCGCGTGGCTTACGGGCCACGTTCTGTGAGAGCATGGGCGCGGCGGAGCAGGAGACAGACGTGCTGAGAAGATCGCCAGAGCAGCGTTCGCGGTGGAGCTCGTTAGGCCGCGGCTTTCGCCAGCGGAACCCGCTGGTGCTGGTCGCGGCTGCCCTGATCACTCTGGGCGCGCTGCTCGTGTTGCAGAGCGCGCTCGTTCACGGCGGCCTCACCGTGGTCCCGGAAGGCCGCCTCCTGCGCATCACCAACGACGACTATCTGCACGTCGCCTACCGCGTGGCGGAGCTCAGGAAGCACCCGTCCGGGCAGCGCACCATTTACCTCTTCGGCGGTTCGGGGACCATGGAGTGCTTCATCGACGAGCAGTCGCTGGCGGCGCAGGTGTCGGCCGCGTCCGGCCAGGACGTGCGCGTCGTCAGCCTGGCCGCCCACCAGGAGAGCATGGCGATGTCGCTGGCGCTCGCCGACAACCTGCCGGCCGGCCCCGCGCTGCTGGCCATCGGTCTCGCGCCGATCCGCGTCACGACCGATCCGCAGGCGGACGCGCGCCTGCTTGCCGGCCGGCCTCTCCTCCTGCACAGCGCGCGGCTCGACGCGGTCGCGCGGCGCTTCTACGGGCAGCAGGCGAACGCGCTGGGGGTGATCCCCGGTTTCTTCGACTACCTGGGGTCCTACGTAAAGGCGCGCGACGGCCGGGCAGGGCGCCCGGGGCTGGGCGCTTCGCTGGCCTACGCGAAGCACTACTATCCGCCGGGCGCCAAGGGGCACTCGCCCCTCGGCAAACGGCGCAACGTGCTCTACGTGCTCGCCGAGGACGTGCAGCTCTACCGTCTTCATTCCGCGTACAACCTGGCGATGCTCGAGGAGATTCTGAAGCTGGCCCGCGACCGTGGTTTCACGGTGGCCCTGTACGACCAGCCGCTCAACGTGTCGGCGGCGGGACCCGACTGGGCCGGCGTGGTGCCGGCCTATCGGGCGGCATGTCGCCGGCTCGCGCGCCGGTACGACGTGGCCTATCTGCACATCGAGCGGGGCGTGAAGCTCAAGGATGCCGACTTCGCCGATCTGTTCCACCTGCTGGCGCCCGGGCGCGCTAAGTGGCAGCCCGAGATGGCGCTCCAACTGGCGGCGGCACTGCGCTCTCCGTCGGCGCCGTTGGCCCTGGGCTCCGGGGCACGGCCGCGGGCAGCTCCGCTGCGGGCTGCCGAGTGACAGGCTCGCCTCAGGCGCGCGGCACGTAGCGCTCGGGCGCCCAGCCCTCCGCCACGCGGCGCGCGACCGCGGCGGCGAGCAAGGCGCCCGCTTCCGCGTCGTCCGGCTGCATGACCTCGAGCGCGGAGTGCATGTTGCGCACCGGGATGCTGAGCGAGAGCGTCGCCGCCCGGCCCGACGCCATGAGCTCCTCGGCGTCGGTCGAAGTGCGACCGGGCAGCGCCTTGACCTGCACCGGGATGCCCTCGGCGGCGGCCACCTCGCGCGTCAAGGCGAAGAGGGCCTGGTTGCTGGCCGCGCCGCGGTGGAGCACCGGCCCGGCGCCCAGCTTGACCTCGCCGCCGAGCTTCTTGGCGTCCATGCCCGGGTCGTCGCTGGCGAAGTCCACATCGACGACGATCACCACATCGGGCTGCCAGCGAAGGGCCATGGCCTTGGCGCCCATGAAGGTGGTTTCTTCGTGCACCGTGGCGAGGGCGGTGAGCTTCGCCGCCGCGGGGGCCGCGGCGTAGTGCTCGAGGGCGCGGACGCAGGCGTAGACGCCGGCCCTGTTGTCGAGGGCCGGCGAGGCGTAGCGTCCGTTGGCCAGCGGGAGGAAGACGGCGGGGAACGTGATCGGGTCGCCGATCTGCACGAGCTCGAGGGCCTCGTCGCGGCTCGCGGCGCCGAGGTCGAGCCACTGCTCGTGGAGGTCCGGCGCCTTGGCGCGCTCTTCGCTGGTCATCTTGTGCGAAGGCCGGCGGCCGACGACGCCGTTCACCGGGCCGCCGGGGCCGTGCACGACGAGATTGCGGCCGGGAAGGAGCTGCGCGTCGACGCCGCCGATCTTGTCGAACGAGACGTAGCCGTGCTCGTCGACGAAGGTGACGATGAGGCCGATCTGGTCGTTGTGCGCCGTGACGACCACGTGTGGCGCGCCGCCGGGGACGACGTCGGCCCACACGTTGCCCAGCGGGTCGCCGTCAGGGACGGAGATGGCGGACAGGCGCCGGCGCACGATCTCCTGGGCCGGCGCCTCGAAACCGGTGGGCGCCGGCGCGGCGCACAGGTCACGCAGGAAGTCGAGATCGGTGGCCATGGGTCCCTCCGCGGTCGTGCGTGTGTGGGCGTGTGGCGCGTCGGCGGACGGCGCCGACGCTACCGCATCCTATCGGCAAAGGGGCGCCGGGGCACCCGTGCCTCGGAAGGCGGGCTACGCTCAGCCTCGGCGCCGTAGTATCGTGATCTCATCGAGACGCCCGCCGGTATCCCCCGGCGCCCGCCGGGGCGCCGCTCCGCCAAGCGCCGCCGCCAGCTCGCGCGGCGGCGCGGCATCGTGCTGGTCGTCGCGCTGGTCGTCATGGCGGTGCTCGCGTGGCGCGTCGTGGCCTGCGGCTATGGCGGGGCCGGCGCCACGGCGGTGACCTACGGCGCCGTGCCGCCGGCCCCGATCCCCTCTCTGGCCGGCGACGGCGTCAAGATCGGCACGTTTCTCGGCAACTACTCGCGCCGGTTCTACGGGCTGGGCCCGGCGCCCACGCGCCTCGACGTGCTCTGGAAGGCGCGTCTCGGCAGCGGCTGGACCTCGGGCAAGTACGACACCGACCCTCCGGCCAAGTGGGCCGGCAGCGGCTGGACCGGCATGCCCAACATCGTCGTCGACGGCGGCAAGCCCTACGTCCTCGTGGGGGGCTACGACCACCGCCTGCGCCGCCTGGACGCGCAGACGGGCGCGGTCGTGTGGGAGTACAAGTACGACGACATCATCAAGAGCAGCCCGTCGGTGTTCCAGAACCCCGACCCCGCCGGCGCCGACGACAAGTACATCGTGTGCGCCGGCTCGCGGCGCGGCTACCCGCTCAAGATCGCCGACCCCGCGGCAGCGCCGTACCGGGCCGTCACCTTCGGCTCGGGCAAGGAGCTGTGGCGCCTGCCGGTGCCCCAGACGGCAAGCTACAGCCGCGACTGCGACGGCAGCGGCTTCTTTCTCGACGGCCGTCAGTACATCGGCGTGGAGAGCGGGTGGATGTACGCGCTCGACCCGCTGCAGACCGTGGACTGGAACGGGCAGAAGCGCCCGGTGATTGCGGCCCAGCGCCTTCTGCTCGGCGACGCGCGCGCGAAATCACACCAGGGCAACCTCGTGCTGGAGGCGTCGCCGGCGGTGCTCGGCAGCCGCATCTACGTCGCCTCCGGAGCCGGGCACGTCTACGGACTGCGGCGCAGCGACCTGGCCGTGGAGTGGGATTACTTCATCGGCTCCGACCTCGACGGGACGACTGTGCCCACGCGCCGCGGCAAGCTGCTGGTGCCGGTCGAGAAGCAGTACATCAAGGGCCACGGCGGCGTCCTGTGCCTCGACCCGTCGCGGCCCCCCGAGAAGGCCGTCGACTGGTTCTTCCCCACGGGCGACCGCAAGCTCGGGGAGTGGAGAGGCGGCCTGGTCGGCTCCTGCGCGGTCAACGACGAGTACAACCGCGACGGGCGTCTGCCGGCGCTGACGGCGTTCAACGCCATCGACGGCTACCTGCACGTGATCTCGCAGGACACCGTGAGCGGTCAGCTGGTCAAGGGTCCCAACCTGGAACCCGGCCTGCAGACGCCGGTGGAGATCGCGCGGCTGTGGAACAGCGGCGCGATCTCCACGCCGATCCTCTTTGGCGAGACGCTCATCGCCGCCGCCTACGATCAGCGCGTGCACCTCTACCACCTCACCTTCACGCCGTCGGAGAAGGGCCTCGAAGGGGCGCTTCCGAGCGCCAACGGGGACGGCAAGTACTGGCGCGTGAGCGTCACCGAGACCGACCAGTTCTTCGCGGGCGGCGGCTTTGAGAGCACGCCGACGTTGTGGAACGGGCGCGTGTACGTGGGCTGCCGCGACGGCTGGTTCTACTGCCTCGGCGACAAGCCCTGAGACCCGCGGCTCAAACGGTCAGTACCGCACCATCAGCTTCTTCGTGGCCGCGGTCAGGCCGTCGACGGTGAGCTCGAACATGGGGAACACCTCGCGGACCTTGCGGATCGTCACGCTGCCGTAGGCGTGGTCCCAGTCGCTCTCGGGGATGGTGTTGAGCCACGCCGAGTGGTCGAAGTGGCGCCGCAGGCGCCTCAGCCACTCGATCCCCGGCTCGTCGTTGCCGAAGCCCCACCAGATGATGCCGTCGCGGCTCAGCAGCTCGCTGGGCGCCATGGCCGCGTCGCCGACGACGATGAGCTTGGTGTCGCTGGGCAGCTCCTGCAGTACGCGGCGCGTGGAGATGGCGCCGCTCGACGTCATGCTCGTGTCCTCATAGAGCCAGTCGTAGACGCAATTGTGAAAGTAGTAGAAGCGCAGGTCCTTGAAGTGCGAGCTGCGGTTGACGGCGCTGAAGAGCTGGCTGCAGAGGCGGATGTATGGGTGCATGGAACCGCCGACGTCCATCAGCAGCAGAACTTTGACGGCGTTCTTGCGGCTCTTGCGCCAGACGAGGCTGAGACGGCCGGCGTTGCCGGCCGTCTCCTCGATGGTCTCGTCGAGGTCGAGCTCGTCGGGCACGCCTTCGTTGCGCGAAGAGAGCTGACGAAGGCGTCGCAGCGCGAGCTCAAACTGCCGCACACCGACCTCCTGGTCGGTGCGGTAACCGCGGTAGCGGCGCTCACCGGCCACCTTCACGGCGCTGCGGTTGCGGCTCTCGCCGCCGACGCGCATGCCGCCGGGGTGAAAGCCGGAGTGGCCGAAGGCGCTGGTGCCGCCGGTGCCCACCCAGTAGCTGCCGCCGTGGTGGGCCTCGGACTGTTCCTTAAGGCGCTCCTCGAACATCCTCCGGAGCGCCTCCAGGTCGAGGTCCTCGAGCGCGGCGGCGAGCAGCCGGCGGTCCTCGTCGCTGAGGCCGGGCATCGTGAGCGGGTCGGCGAGCCAGTCCCACACTTCGTCCTCGATCTCGAGCGGCGTCTCGATGCCCTTGAACATGGCCGCGAAGGCCTGGTCGTACTGGTCGAAATAGGCCTCCGACTTGACGAGGATGCTGCGCGCCACGGCATAGAACTGATCGAGGCCGGTGGGGGCGAGCCCGAGGGCCAGGGCGCGCATCAGCGCCAGCCACTCCGTGACCGTGACGGGCACGCCGTAGTAGCGCAGCAAGAAGAAGAAGTCGGTGAACACGATCCTCGCGTCAGCGCTTCTTCGTGATCTCGCGCAGCACGAGCACGGCCACCACGATGGCGACGATGATAATGATGAAGAGCTCGATGGGTCCGACGCTCATGGCACTCCTCTTCTGGCCGGAGGGCGCTAGCGCCGCCGGCCGCCGGCGAGCGCGCGCTGCGCAACGTCGACGTCGTGGTCCTTCTTGAGCAGCACGCCCATGAAGGGCAGGCGCGCGGCGATCTCCTTGTGGTCGACGCCGCCGCGCGCCAGCGCCTGCACCCAGTCGATGAGCTCGCTGGTGCTGGGCTTCTTCTGCAGGCCGGGCACGCTGCGCAGCCAGTAGAAGGCCTGGATGGCGAGGTCGAGCAGGCGCTTGTCGAGCTGCGGCACGTGCACGTGCACGATGCGCTCCATCATCTCTTCGTCGGGGAACTCGATGTAGTGGAAGACGCAGCGGCGCAAGAACGCGTCGGGCAGCTCCTTCTCGGCGTTGGAGGTGATGAGCACGATGGGCCGGTGAACTGCCTTGACCGTCTGGTGGGTCTCGGGGATGTTGAACTCCATCTGGTCGAGCTCCCAGAGCAGGTCGTTGGGGAACTCGAGATCGGCCTTATCGATCTCGTCGATGAGGAGCACGACGCGCTCCGCGCTCTCGAAAGCTTCGCCCAGCTTGCCGGGCCTGATGTACTGGGCGATGTTGCTGACGTCGCGGTCGCCGAACTGGCCGTCGTAGAGGCGTTGCACGGTGTCGTACAGGTAGAGGCCGTCCTGGGCTTTGGTCGTGGACTTGACGTTCCAGATGATGAGCGGCATGACGAGGCCGCGGGCGATGCTCTGCGCGAGCATCGTCTTGCCGGTGCCGGGCTCGCCCTTGATCAACAGGGGGCGGCTGAGCTGGACGGCGACGTTGACCGTCTGCATGAGGTCGGGGGCGGCGATGTAGTCGCTGGTGCCGGTGTAAGTGAAGGACTGGCTCATGGCGTGCGTCTTTCGGTCGTTGGCGTGAGCGGGGGACGGCCGGGGGGCCGCCCGCAGAAGCTTAGCAGAGGT
>CAIOZS010000197.1 GCA_903862845.1 uncultured Thermoleophilia bacterium | reverse complement strand
CATCGCGCTCAAGGGCGGCACAGCGCTCAACCTGTTCGTTCTCGACCTGCCACGCCTCTCGGTCGACATCGACCTCAACTACGCGGGCGCGCCGGCGCGCGAGGTCATGATCGCCGAGCGGCCCAAGGTGGACCAGGCCATCCACGCGGTGTGCGCCCGCGAAGAGCTCGGCGTGCGCCGCGTCCCCGACGAGCATGCCGGCGGCAAGTGGCGTCTCACGTACAGGTCTGCCGCAGGCGGTCTGGGCAACCTGGAGCTCGACATGAACTTCCTTCTGAGGACTCCACTATGGCCGGCCGGGCCACTCGACTCACGTCCTCTGGGATCGTTTCGCGCGTCGCGGGTGCCGGTCCTCGACATCCACGAGCTTGCCGCTGGGAAGCTCGCTGCGCTTCTCTCGCGTCGCGCGAGTCGCGACCTGTTCGATACCTGTCAGCTGCTTCGTCGCGGCGACCTTGACCTCGTGAAGCTTCGCCTCGCCTTCGTGGTGTACGGCGCCGCGAGCCGTCAGGACTGGCGATCTGTCGTCGTCGAGGACGTCAACGGTGACGCGGCGGAGCTGCAACGCCGTCTGCTGCCGACGTTGCGTGGCTCCGGCCTTCCGTCGCCCGGAGCTGCGACCCAGCTGTGGCTGGAGGAGCTGGTCGGGGAGTGTCGCGACCGGCTGTCCGTGGTGCTACCTCTGACCGGCGAAGAGCGCGAGTTCATCGCACGGCTCGATGATGACGGGGAGATCCATCCCGAACTCCTTGGCGTGGATAGGGCAATGCAGGAGCTGATCCGCACTCATCCCGCCCTTCTGTGGAAAGCGCTGAATGTGCGCAGACATCGGGGTACTGCGAAAGGGTGAGGGGCGAGCCCTTCGACGTCACCTGCGGCACTCCCATGCTCCCCAACGTGAGCCAGGCGGATGCGGACGGCTGCCTGTGGATCTGCATCAATCCGGACTGCCCGGAGCTGTGCGCCGTGGAGCTCGAGACCGAGGACCTGGTGGAGGGCGGCGTGCCGAAGGCGCTCGCCGCCCGCCTCATGCGGCTCATCGATTACTACGAAGACACCATCGAGGAGCTGCATGCCCAGGGCGCGGGGCGCGGGGAGGAGGGCGCGGACGCGGGCGGCGGCGGCGCAGCCGCTCCGCCGCCCGCAGGCTCGCGCGAGCGGACGGAGGCCGATCTCGCGTCGCTCTGCCGCCAGGTGCGCGAGCTGCGGCGGCGCTCAGCCCTGGCCGCCGCCGCGGCCGACCAGCTCAGTCTCGAGCTTGTCGTCTCCTACACGAGCAACGACTTCCCCGAGGCCCAGGACGCCCAGCGCCTCCTCGCCGCCACAGCGGCGCTCTGCGGCGCCTCCCGCCACGCCGCCGCCGACGCCGAAGAGTGTCTCGCCGGCATCGACCCCGGGCTGCCGGGGCTGCTCACGACCAGCGAGATGTGAGCCTGTTTCTCTGCGGCCTCTCGGAGCCCTGGGTGACGTTTGTCTCAGGAGCTTGACGGCCCCACGGCAGCGCGCGATACTCGAGCCATCCACCCCCACGGGGCATGCTCCGCGGGCCCCCCGGGGTTGCGACCCCGGGGGCTTTTCTCTTCTGGGGGTCCATCGTCAACCGCATGGTCTTCCTTGTCGACGGCTTCAACCTCTATCACTCGCTGCTCGACGGTGAGCGCGCGTTGGGCCGCTCCCTGCGCTGGCTCGATGTCTCCTCGCTGTGCTCGTCCTATCTCCACGCGCTGCCCGGCGAGAGTGCTCTTCAGGGAGTCATCCACTTCTCGGCGCTCCCCCATCACCTGGAGGTCAGGCGGCCGGGCGTCGTGCATCGGCAGATGCGCTATTTGGAGGCCCTGCGCACCACGGGCGTGGAGACGCGCCTCGGGCAGTTCAAGCGCCGCGAGCGTACCTGCCCTCTGTGCGGGCGTGGATTCGTGACGTTCGAAGAGAAGGAGACCGACGTCGCCATCGGCACGACACTGACCCGACTGGTCTGTGACGACGCCTGCGACACAGTCGTGCTGGTCACCGGCGACACCGATCTCGTGCCCGCCGTCACCACCGCTCGCGATCGCGATCCGGGCAAGACCTTGGCGGTGCTCTTCCCGTACCGCCGGGCGAATGCCGAGCTCAAACGCGTTGCCGACACGGCGTTCGCCATCAAGGCGACCAACTACGCGCGCCACCAGTTGCCGAATGCGCTCATCAGGGGAGCATGACCGTCAGTCTGAAGGTCCGCGACGCCGGGGACTGCCTCGCCGGCTTCGACTCCGGGCTGCCGGGGCTGCTCCCCACCGAGGAGCTCTCATCGCGTTCTCCAGCGGCTTCTGCGAGCGGATGCGGGCGCTTCCCCGCGCAACGTCCACCATGAGCGGCCATCGTCTCTCTTGAGGTGTGGCCGATCCTGACTCAGACTCGGCGCATGCCTCCTGCCGACACCTTGTCCTCACCTATCTACCACGGCCGGGGCGTGGTCTCGGGGTGCATCGTCACTCGCGTGCGGCGGCGTTACTATTGCGCCGCCGCGCCGGTGGAGTACGCTGTTGTCAATCCTCCCCGCCGTTCGGGTCGCCCCGAACCGGCGGGGCTTCTTCTTGGGTCCATCGGGCCACGCCCTTGAGCGGCTTGGGGTCTCAGCGGGCCGTCGTCTTCCTGGACTACCAGAATGTCTATCACCGGGCGCGCGATGCGTTCTGCGCTCGAGATGCCGCTGCGAGGGAAGGCCAAGTGGACGCGCTGGCTCTCGGCCATCTGCTTGCAGGCCGTGTCCCCGGCGGCCGCCTCACAGGCGTGCGTGTCTATCGCGGCCGCCCCAGTCAGCGTCGCGACTTACGGTCCCACGGCGCGTGTCGGCGGCAGACGGCCCGACAGGTCAGTCACGGGGCGGTCTCGTCACAGTGATATCCCGCGACCTGCGCTATCCACCCGACTGGCCCAGGCGAGCTGCCCAGGAGAAGGGCATCGACGTGGCGCTCGCCGTCGACTTCGTCGTGATGGTCGCCAACCGTGCCTGCGACGTCGGCATCCTGTTCTCCAGCGACACGGACCTGGTGCCGGCGCTGGAAGCTGTGCTGGCGCTGCGGCCTCAGGACCCGCCGGCGTGCGAAGTGGCTGCGTGGACTGCCTCCGGTATGCGCCAGCGCTCGCTTGCGGTGCGCGGTGCGAGTATCCGGTGTCACCTGCTTTCGGAAGCCGACTACCGCTCAGTGGCAGATCCTACGGACTACACTCGCAGCGAGTGACCGCATGAGCCGCCGCTTCACGCGATTCGAGGAGAAGGAGACTGATGTCGCTCTCGGCATCCAGCTGGTCGAGTCAGCCTTGCTGGGCGCCTTCGGCGTGCTCGTCCTGGTCAGCGGCGACAGCGATCTCGTGCCGGCACGCGCTCCGCCTGCCACGCTTCGTCGCCGCAGTGCGTGCTCAT
>CAIOZS010000196.1 GCA_903862845.1 uncultured Thermoleophilia bacterium | reverse complement strand
GGCGATGCGGCGACGGGCTCCGCCTGGTATGCGTGATATATCGGCCGCAGCCGCCGCTGGCTTGATGCGCACGCCGGCAGCCGCAAGCGCTCTCGCCCGTCAGGCCTCGTCCAGACGCCAGAGCACACTCAGCGGCATGACATGCAGGCGCGGGCCGAACGGCAGACTGCGGCGGCCCGCGTACAGCACAACGCCGCGGTGGAAGCGCTCGCCGCAGAGCTCCGCGAGGGCGCGCAGCCCTGCCGTGTCGGCCTCGGAGACCGACTCCGCCGCCTTGATCTCAATGCCGACGATACGCCCGGCGCGGTCTTCGAGGACCAGGTCCACCGCTCTGCCGGCGTGAGTGCGAAAGTGGTAGAGGGATGGTCGCACCGCGCTCCACGTACACTGCTTGGCGACCTCCGCGAAGGCGAATGCCTCGAGCAGGGGACCCGCATGCCGCGGCTCGGCGGCCAGGCGCTGCGGCGAGAGGCCGAGCAGGTACGCCTGCAGCCCTGCGTCTGTCAGGTACACCTTGGGCGACTTGACCAGGCGCTTGCCGAGGTTGCTGGACCAAGCGGGCAGGAACTGTACGAGGAACACGCCGGAGAGCAGCGCGAGGTAGCGATCCAGGGTGCTGCGCGGCATGGCCGCGGTGCGTGAGAGCTCGGCGACGTTGAGCAGGCCGCCGGCCCGGGCGGCGAGCAGCGAGAGGAGCCGTGGCAGGGCGACCAGGCCCTCGATCTCGACGAGGCTGCCGATGTCGCGCTGCAGCACCGTATCGAGGTAGGCGGCGCACCATGAATCGCGCCTGCCGGCGGCGGCCATGCCGACAACCTCCGGGAAGCCGCCGGTGCAGGCGCGACGCAGCAGGTCTTGCCTGTCGCCCGGCTCGGCGACAAGAGGCGCCGCCGTCTGCCCCCCGAACAGCCAGTCGACGAAGCACCCGGGCCGGCCCTCCAGCTCCGCCTGTGAAAACGGCCAGAGGGTGAGAATGCCCATGCGGCCCACCAGCTCGCGCGAGAGGCTGGGCAGCACGAGGACCTGGGCGGAGGCGGTGAGCAGGAAGCGCCCGGGGGAGCGCTCCTCGTCGACGGCGCGCTTGATCGCGAGGGCCAGCCCGGGCGCGCGCTGCACCTCGTCGACGATCAGCGGGGTGGGAAACGCGGCGACGAAGCCGGCCGGGTCGGCGCTGGCCGCAGCCAGCGTGTCAGGGTCGTCGAGCGTGAGGTACGTGGCGCCGTGACCCTGTGCGGCGAGCGCCGAAACGAGCGTCGTCTTGCCCGTCTGCCGCGCGCCGCGCAGAAAGACCACCGGGTGAGTGGCCAGAGCTTCCAGCACGACGGCGCTAAGGCGACGCTCGATCATGCGAGAAGAGCACTCTGTCGGTGGGTGAAAATCAACGGCTGCGTGGTGGATATTCACCCATACCGTGGCGGGTCCGACCCTCTCCGCGCGATGCGGCGCCCGCTCAAGCGCCGGCGGATATCACGGACCGCCGAAGAACCCGTCGTAGCCTTCGGCGACGATCAGCGCCACGCGCGCCTCAGCGTCCTCCTCGGCCATCACCTCGGCGCGGAAGGCCGCGTCGCACGTCATCTTCTCGACGCATGCTTTGGCCTGCTCTACCGACATCAGGTGTGACTCTCGCTCGCTCGCCGCCTGCTAGATGATTGATTCCACGAAACCGAGCCTGCACAAGGAAAGCAGTGCAGAGAGGCCGAAGCCGACGCTGTCATGCACATCGTCTGCTTGGAGGCCACGATGCACGCCGACCTCGACACTCTCTGCATTGTCGTTTATTG
>CAIOZS010000195.1 GCA_903862845.1 uncultured Thermoleophilia bacterium | reverse complement strand
GTGCGCGGCACGGACGGCACCTTGCGCCGCCGCGCGGCGAGAGTCCGTCGGGCTGCTGGGCATTTCAAGATGCCCGACTCGTCGGTCGATAGGAGGACAGCGGGTGTCTGTCGGAATGAGAGCTGCGCAGCCTGAGCCGTGCGCCGCGTGAGCGCTGTGCAGCGGAGGATGGGGACGTGGCGTCGACGTGTGACTACGACTGGGTCGCGATCGACTTCGAGACGGCCACAGGCCGGCGCGCCAGCGCCTGCGCTGTCGGTCTCGTGGAGGTGCGCGATGGTCGCATCGCGGGCACCGAGAGCTTCCTCATCCGGCCGCCGGGCAACGCGTACAGCGGCTTCAACATCTCGATCCACGGCATCCGCCCGTCGATGACTCTGGGCAGCCCGACGTTCGGCGAGCTTTGGCCGCTGCTCGCGGAGAGGATCGGCGGCCGGCCGCTGGTCGCTCACAACGCGAGCTTCGACATGAGCGTGCTGCGCCACGAACTTGATCACCTCGGCCGGCGCTACCCCGATCTGGAGTACTACTGCACGCTCGTGCTCTCGCGCGCCTGCTGGCCGGGGCTACACGGCCACCGGCTGTCGGACGTCGCGTCGCACTGCGGGATCGCGTTTCGCCATCACGACGCTGCTGAGGACGCCCGTGCCTGCGCCGAGATCCTGCTGCGCATCTCGGCGGCCTCGGGCGCCATGGCGCCCCGCGACGTTGCCGCGCGCCACGGCGTGCGTCCGGGCCGGCTCGACGCCGACGGCTACTGCGCTTGCTCGCGGAAGGGAGGTGCGCAGACCCTCGCGCCGCCTTTCCGGGCTGGTCAATGTGACCCCCCGAGTTGACGTGCCTGGCGTCGCGCACCCGCTAGCATGGGCGGGTGAACGCTCCCGGCGGCTCAGACATCCCCTTCGATCCCGAACTCGACGCCAACCAGGTAGGCGGCGTCATCCCCGCCTGGGTACTCGATCGCCTCTGGCCCGGGTTCGCGCCGCAGACCTACAAGCTGTACCCGGCCAGCAGAGGTCGCGGCAAGCCCAATCATGTGACGGCTACGGGTATACTTTGTTCGTCACTGGCGAGGTGGAGAGTCTCCCATCGACCACGTACCTGCGGAGCGGCGCACATCGCACCTGCCGAGCAGCGTAGCAAGTGATCCGGGGGTTGGGAGTCCCGGCGCCAGAGACAAGACGGAGGAGCGGCTTGCCGCTCCTTTGTCGTTGTGGGGCGAAGCGGCGCGAAGAGAGCGCAAGATCGCGGGGGAGCTCCTTCTCTGGCGCTGTGCGAGGCCATCAGGCGCGACATCGTGTTGCTCTGCGACGAGGCCGAGCTGGAGCGCATCACCGTCAGGAACATCGACGACGAGGCGCTGCATCTCTGTCCGGACGACCAGCTGCCCCTGGACATGGACAAGAGCGAGCTCTTCGCGCTCCGGATCAAGCGGGCGACCGAGTTCCTCTCGAAGAAGGGGAACAAGAGCCCCTACGACGCGGTGATCGTGGACGAGACACAGGACGTCGACGTCTCGCGCCTCGCCCTGATACGCCTGCTCGCGGGCAAGGGGCGCGACAGCCTGACGCTGCTCGGCGACATGAACCAGCGGATCTACGGCGAGCCGCTCGACCTTGAGGATCTGCACATCTCGGTCGAGGGTCGCACCTTCACGCTTGCCTCCGGGTACCGGACCACGCGGGAGATCGCCGAGCTCGGGCAGGGGATCCTGCCCGCGGAGGTGGGCGAGGCTCCCGATATTGCTGCGACGTTCGCGGCGCCCACGTCAGGCGTGTCGGGTCCGCGGCCGGTCATGACCGAGTTCGCGTCCCCGGCCGAAGAGGCCGTGGCTGTGGCCCTCGCGATCCTGGCGAAGATCCAGGCCGGCGTGTCACCGGAGCGAATAGCCGTGTTCGCGCGGCGTTGGAAGCGTCTGCTCGGCGTAGAGCGTGCGCTCAAGGCGCTCAGCGTGACGTGCATGGACCCGAGCCTCGGACGCGAGGCGCCGAGGGTGGGCGTGCGGCTGATGACGATGCACCAGGCCAGGGGGCTGGAGTTCCGGGAGGTGTTCGTGGTCGGCATCTCCTCTGAGGAGCTCCCTGACCCCGCGCCGATGAAGTTCGCCGACACCGACCCGAAGCGGATCCTGGTCGACGGAAGCGAGCGCCGGCTGTTTCACATCTGCGCCACCCGGGCCACGCACGAGCTGCAGGTCTCGTGGGCCGGCGCTCCGACCAAGTATCTGGAGTTGTGCGCGGAGGTGGCGGACCGCCGGAGCGGGTTCGACGTGACCGAGTATCTGGGCTGCGAGCTGGACACGGCCACGCTCGCAGATGACTCCGCGTGCTTCCGGATCGCCGGGCAGGACTACGTCGCCGGCGGCCGGCAGATCGCGCGGGTGCTTGCGGCGCACGTCCAGGCGACCGACGGCGAGCTCGCGACTTGACCTGGCAGCGCTGACGAGAGGGGGCACCCATGGGTCTGCTCGGCAACGGGCACGACTGTATCCGCGGACCGGCCAAGGCTCGGGAAATCGCCGACTCTGAGAAGTTGAGCCAGGCGATCGCTCTCCTCGACGGCGGTGACACTGCAGGCGGGGAGCGCGTGCTGCGCGACGTCTGTTCGAGGGCTCCAAAGCAGTACGAGTACTGCGCGGTCTACGGAGGGAAGTGCTATCTCCGCGCCTGGAACCTGGAGGAGTTCATGTTCTTCATCGCGAGGCAGCCGGAAGGCGACCGGATCGACACGGAGTGGCTGGGCGCGGTCTACCCACCCGCCTGCTTCAGACTCGGCTTCCTGCTCGTGGGGAAGGGGGAGTACCGGGAGGCACTGCGCTGGCTGTTGCTCGGAGCTCAGATGGAGCCTCAGCGCCCCGTCTTCCTGCTGGAGGCCGGCAACGTTTACGGCCACTGTGGCGACCACCAAGGTGCGCTGAAATGCTTCGAGAAAGCACTGGCGTTGCCGGATCTCGACCCCGGCGCCAAGGCGGCCGCGTTCCGGGGCATGGGCGCCAACCTCATCGACCTCGGGCGCCTGTCCGACGCGGAAGAATGCTTGATGGCAGCGGTGTCAGCGGAGCCCGGCAATCAGGCCGCGGTGGCCAGAGCCAAGGAGGAGCTCACCTACATAGCCATGCTTCGCGCTCGTGGGGCGGGATGAGGCGAGCTACCCCTCCATGGAGACTACATCGGCAAGCATCGCCGAGTGGTCGCTGAGCCCGTCCTCCCGGGCGCTGAATGCACCCACGCGCTACCGCGCCCCCGAGCGCTTTCGCATGGATCCAGCACTCGACGACATCCTCGAGCGCGCCCGCGTACGATACGAAGCTCAGCGCGGCGACGCTTGTTCTCGGCACGACCCTGCGACGTGCCGCGCGACCTGCGACTGTCGGGAGTGCTTCACCCATTTCTACAATCACGAGCAGCACACCGGTGCACGACCCAGAGTGGCGTGCGCACCTGGGCCTGAGTGCGCGCGTTTCCGCGAGCTGCACACCGTGGTTCACACCGCGACGGCCGCGAAGCATATCGACCTGCTGCTCACGCGGGCGGTCAGTGAGGGATTCCTCGACGTCGAGAGCATGTTCGCGGGACGCGACGGGGTCGCTGCATCGTACGGCTGCGGCGGAGCCGCCGACCTCCTTGGCTGCCTCAGTTGGGCGAGCCGGAACTTCGGCCAGCACGACGCCCCGCGCCTGGTGCTGAGGGGATGTGACGTCGTCCCCGGGTGGTTCGAGATCGGGGCTGAAGGAGTCGCGTTGACGTTGGGCGACACCGCTCCGTGGACCAGAGCTGTGCTCTACCAGTTCTCCGCGGTTCCTCGCGTTCCGACCGACGCGGACCCTATGATGTTCGAAGGTGCTGATATCGCGCTGTTCTCCTGGGTCCTCTCGATTCTTGCGGAGGAGGGCATCCTGGCGGATGTCTGGCGGAGAATCGTGGCGCGCTTGCGACCTGCGTCACGACAGGGACTCCGCAAGCCTCTTGGGTTGGATCTCGGACGACTGCCCTGCATGGCCCGAGGAAGAGGCGCAGACCAGTCTCTTTGGCTAGGCTCATGCGGGCGCATCGCCCGAGCGGCAAGGTCCTCTTCGTTGTCGTGTTTCTCTTGATGCTGGTGTTCATTGGGTTGGCGTGGCTCAGACGCAGGATGAGGGGTGAGGAGAGCGGGGTTGCCGATGACGGGGGACCAGGACTTCTATGAGCTGCTAGGAGTGCCGCGCGATGCCTCGCTGGAGACGATCAGTCACGTCTGCCGTCAGCTCGCCAAGGCGTACCGTCCCGACGCCAATCGCGGCAATCCCGTGGGAGAGAAGAGGCTGAAGCGGATAACCGAGGCGTGGGAGACGCTGTCGGACCCCGCGCGGCGTGCCCGTTACGACCTTGGGCTCGGCCGCTCCGGCGAGGGTTCCACCAGCCATCCTGCGGAGGAGCGTCGCTCTGGAGCCGACCCCGTCCTCTCCACCCTGAGTGCGGAGGCCTTCAAGCTCGCGACGGAGCAGCAGCCCGGATGGGAGTACCTGCTCTTCCCTCAGGTCCTCCAGGACGAGATCGATCGTTGTGCGGAGCTCAAGCACGCCTACGTGCGAGGCATCGCCCTCGGCCGGCCCGAGCATATCTCCCGCTCGGCCATCCAGGTGTGGGCTCAGCCACGGATGAAGCAGCTCGACCGTCTCGTGGCCGATATCGAGAGCGCCATCAACGTGCGCCTGCCTCCCGCCTTCGGCGAGCCCGGTGAGCCCGGGGACGTACGCGAGATCGTCTCGGTGGCGTGCCTTGTTGGCGCGAGGTATCGGCAGATCATCGAATGGTCGCTGCGAATCCGTTGCGCGGCAGGCCCACGGGGCTTCGAGGCGGTGGTGAACGCGCTGGCGCACTTCCCCGACGATGTGCTCGCCAAGGTGGAGTCGGCCGGCCGACCACTGCTGCTCCGCGCGAAGGACGGCATCGCGAGGGCTGTCGCCGGCGAGTCGGTCACCATCGATACCCGGCTGGACTTCGATCTCTCGCACCGTGAGGAGTTCGCTGCCGCCCTGAAGCGGCTGCGGTGAGGCGCTGCTTTGCGCCGGGTCAAGCGGTCAAGACCGGACGGCCCGGCAACGATGTGCCGGGCCATTGCCGCGGCGATGCTGCCAGGGCGATCGCGGAAGGCGCAGGCCGGATGTCCGCGCCTGCTGTCTCAGTAGCTCCACCACGTCCACCATAGCGAACATCCTCCTGGCCATCCGTGCCCCCTCCGTCGACCTGATGACGAGGGGCACACAACGGGTGGGGACCTGGAGGCTATGGGGTGGGGAATTGTTTGATCGCCGACAGTCAAGTTCCGCCCCCCACACGCCGATAATCGAAGTGCACGGATTGGCCTGGAGGGACCCCGATGAAGGCGGTGCCGAGTCATTGCATCGACCCTGTCGGCCGGGCAAGTTGGGTGAGCCCCCTCCATTTCACAAGTGGGGTGAGGCGTGGGGAGCATGAATTACAGCCGTCGTTCCTGCCACGGCTCAGAACGACTTCCGAGATGCGACCCAGGAGAGCTCAGGCATCCGAATCTCGGCCCTTCGTACGAAGATGAGCTGCGGTGGGACGAGGGCACTGGCCGTCACACCGACACCGTGACGCCGCAGCAGCGCGAGCGGCTGAATCAGGTTGGCCTGGGGGGAGACGACCACTGCTTGGATGGGGCGGGAGCCGACATCGTTCTGGCCGTGCTCGAGCCGCTGGGAATCACCAAGCGGCGCATCAAAGCTGCGGCCAGGCTTGCCGACCCGCTCGCACGTAGCAAGCAGCTCGAGTTCTGTTTGGCAGTGATCGGCTTGCACTGGACTCTGTGTCCAAGGTGCGTGGAATCCGCAAACAGAGGGAGGACTTAGTGAAACGTGTTGCATCAGTCCGTATCTGGGTCATTGCATTCGCGGTCGTGCTGCTCCTCGCCATCCCGGCGGCCGGGGTGGCCGCGCGGGTCACCAGCGAGCCGAACAGAGTCACGGGACCGGCCGCGAACGAACACGAACGGGGAGTTCCGCAGCCAAAGTACATAGACAAGTACACCCTTGTCTGGAAGTACAGCTTCCTCAAGGGACCGCGCAAGAACGCGGACGGCACCTACAACGTCGCGGTCGAGATTCCGGCCGGCACGAATGACAAGTGGGAGACCTCGAACACGAACACGCACGTCATGTTTTGGGATTTCAAGAACGGAAAGCCGCGCGTCGTTTCCTACCTGCCCTACGTCGGCAACTACGGCTCGCTCGTGAACAGCAGGGCCGACGATGGCGATCCGCTCGACGTGCTTGTCCTCGCGCCCGCCGTTCGTCGCGGCGCGATTCAGAAAGTGCGCATCATCGGCGTGCTCAAGGTGTCCGACCCCGGTGATACCCCGGGCACCAAGGTGATGGACGACAAGCTCATCGCGGTCACCGACGGTGCCCCGATGGGGACGGCGGCCTCGCTTGCCGATCTCAACAGCTCGTATCCCGGCGTCACCGACATCGTCAAGATCTGGTTCGAGAACTACAAGGGCCCCGGCGCGATGATGTTCGAGGGCTGGGGAGAGGCTGCTGAGGCGAAGGCGCTCGCGAACTCCGTTCCCGCATTCTAGACTGCGCAAGACTCTTCTGGGGGGGCCCGGGCTGAAGCATGGGCCCCCTCAGCTCCGGACGTCGCGAAGTACCTCGGCGTGACGTTCAACGCCGCCACGATCTTGATCCAGCCGTGCCCGACGCCGGTGGGGAGGTGGGTCACGTGGACCTCGACCTCGCCGAACGGCAATTGCACCGCGGCCGAAAGGACCCGCTCGGGCCACGGGATCTCGAATCTGGCCGGCGGTAAAGCCTCCATCGGCCATCGGGACGCGAGCAGCTCGCCGTACTTTCGGGGGCCGGTCAGTGCCGCTGGGCGCGGCGCCAACGCTCGGCTGTCCAGCACGTACATAAGCCCGAGAGCCGGCAGAGCCTCACGGAAGGCCGGCAGGTTGGAGGCGGTCGTCTCCTGCAGGGCAAGGATGCCGGGCTGGAGCCGGCCGATGGCATGGATGCGCTCGTCCACGCGCCCCGTGCGGGCTGCGACATTCCACGAGACGAGGCGGCAGCCATCGGGGTCGATGGCGGGCCGGCGCGTAAGGTCATGCGGGCACCGGTCCATCATGCGCTCAGCATGGTCTCCAGCGCGCCCCGCAGCTCCACGGGCTCCCGGCCCGGCTGCATCGGCAGCGCGCCGACGCCGATCATCTCGCTGCGATGATCCGGCACGACGCTCACCCTGCCGCCGGTCTCGGAGAAGAAGGCAGTGGCGTCGCCGGGGTAGAGGACCCAGACGCTGCGGACATCCTGTCGCTCTTGGTGTCGTCGTGCGTCCAGCGCGTCTTTGTAGGCGTGCATCTTGTGGATGTCCGAGGGCTGGAACGTCGTCCACTGGCGCAAGCTGACCACCTGGACCTCGTCATCGTCGGCCGTGGAGTCGATGGTCGCGGCGCCGATGGACTGCAGCCTGAACTTGGCGTCGAGCAGGTGCAGCTCGTTGCCCACGGTGAGCGTGATGTCGGGGCGGAGCGTGACCGAATAGGAGCCGGCCATGTTGCCGCCGTACGAGCGGTTGTAGGCAAGTCTGACGCCCTGCGGGATATCGACGGCTGCTCGTCGACCCGGCCATGGCGATGGTGGCGAGGTGGTACGTCTGCGCGGCGATGGTCGCGGAAGCCGATGGCAGACCCGGGTCCCGTGCCCTGGTCGAGTATCTCCTCCACGGCGCGTGGGCCTGTGACGATGCCGGCGACGTCGACGCCCCCAGCGACTGCCGGGAGCGCACGGCCGCCGCCCTCCAAGCCTTGCACGAGGCCGGCGACCGGTACAGGTTCGACGACGCGAGCGCGGACTGCGCGCTGCTTGCCGACTTGCGTCGCAGATCCGGGCGGCCTCTGGAAGCCGGGGCGGCTGCGCGCGCCGGCCTCGAGCTCGCCGACTCACCCTTCTTCCGCCGGCTCCTCGAGCTGCAGCTGCGCCTGGCCGAGCTCTGCGACACGGACGCGCACCTCTACGAGGAGGCGCTCGCCGACGCCGGCGCGGAGCCCGACGAGCAGGTGGTGGGCGACACGTGAGGCGTCGCGAGCGCGAAGCGGTGGCCGTGGCGCGGCGCCAGGTAGGGATGCGACAGATGCACCCAGTCACAGGCCGCAGCGATCCTCGGCACGACCCAGCCCAAGGTGTCGGACCTGTTGGCCGGCAAGCTCGCCGGTTTCTCGATGGAGAGGCTCATGCGGTTTCTGAACGCGCTCGACCGTGATGTGCGCATCGTCGTGACGCCCAAACCGCGCGGGCGCAGCAAGGCCACAGTGAGCGTCGCGGACGCACCAGTCGCTGCCCGTCGGGCTCGGGCCGTCAACGGCTGAGCTGAGGCCGGTTCGTTCGGGGTCCAGCTGGCACGAAGGTAGGCTGCGCGTCGTCGTCTGCAATAGCGCCCGCCAGCCGACGGCGTGGGCGGCCCTCGAGAGCGTCGAGCAGTACGCGCGCGGCTGCGATACGACGAAGTGATGCGCAGCTCGCGGCGACGCGCGATGAGCAGCCCCGCGAGGCGGTAGCTCGTCTCGTGCATGCGCAGCTCGGAGACGGCCGCAGGGCCTTCGGCCTCGGCCTCAGCCACGACCTGGGCGTAGTGCTCGTCGAACGTGATCCACATTGTCATCCTTGTGCCGAGGAGCGGCCCTCGCTACGCTCCAGGACGGCATGAACGATATTTCTGAGCACAACGGCGGCGAAGTCGTCCTCTTCGAGTCTTCGGACGGTGAGGTGCACCTCGACGTGCGCCTCGAGCACGAATCGATCTGGCTCACGCAGAAGCAGATGGCCGAGCTGTTCGGGCGTGAACGATCAGTGATAACCCGCCACATCCAGCGGGCGTTGGCCGACGACGAGCTCTCGGCCGAAAGCAATGTGCAGAAAGTGCACATTGCTTCTTCCGACAAGCCACTGACTCTCTACAGCCTCGACGCCGTCATCTCCGTGGGCTACCGCGTCAACTCCGCGCGCGGCACGCAGTTCCGCATCTGGGCGACGCGGACCCTGCGCGAGCACCTCCTGCGCGGCTACACGCTGAGCGAGACGCGCCTCCGCGAGAAAGGCTTCGGCGAGATCGAGCAGGCCATCAGCCTGCTGGCCAGCACGCTCACGCGCCACGCGCTCGTCACGGGCGAAGGCGCGGCGGTCCTCGACGTGGTCCAGCACTACACGCGCGCCTGGCCGCTGCTCCTCGAGTACGACGAGGGCCGGCTGGCAGAGGCTCCGCCGCGTCCCGAGGCCGAGGCGTTCCGGCTCACTCTCACAGTCGCCCACGATCTCATCGCCGACCTGAGAATCGCCCTGGCCGGTCGCGCGGGCAGGCCGGCAGCCTCTTCGGCCAGGAGCGCGGCGAGCAGCTCGCCGCGATCCTCGGCGCCATCGAGCAGACGTTCGACGGGCAGCCGCTCTATCCATCGGTACAGTTGCGCGCCGCGAATCCGCTCTACTTCGTCATCAAGGATCACCCCTTCTCCGACGGCAACAAGCGCATCGGCGCGTTGCTGTTCCTTGAGTACCTCTCTCGAAACGACCTCCTCGCGCGCGCCGACGGTACGCAGCGCATCGTCGACAACGCGATGGTCGCCTTGGCGCTGCTGATCGCCGAGAGCGAACCGGGGCAGAGGGACCTCATGATCCGCCTCATCATGAGCCTGCTGGAGGGCGACGCGTGATCCGCGAGAAGCGCTCTGACCACGCCGCTCGGACTCTGGTCAGCCCGAGAAGCGGCGCCCCCCTCAGCTATGCTGGATGGAGCGCATCACCGCGAAGAACATCGACGACGTCGCCCTCGAGCTCTGCCCCGACGACCAGATGGCGCTCGAGCTGGCTGGCAGGACTCGTTCTCGCGCCGCATCCAGCGAGCGACGGAGCTGCTGTCGAAGAAGGCAGCCAATGGCCCCTACGACGCCGTCATCGTGGACGAGACGCAGGACCTGGACGTGCAGCGTCTCGCCCTGATCCGCCTGCTTGCCGGCAAAGGGCGTGACAGCCTGACGCTGCTCGGCGACATGAACCAGCGCATCTACGGCGAGCCGCTCGACCTCGAGGAGCTGCACATCTCCGTCGAGGGTCGGACCTTGAGTCTCGCCGCCGGGTACCGGACGACGCGGGAGATCGCCGAGCTCGGGCAGAGGCTCCTTCCGGCTGAGACCGGCGCCGTGCCCGACATTGCGCCGACGCTCGACGCGCCCGCGTCCGGAGTCTCGGGGCCGCTGCGTCGAGCAGGTGCATGACGGCGTCCATGCGCACGCCGCCGGGGAGGCGCTCGCGGAAATCGCCCGCGCCGCCTCTCCCGCCCGGCCCGGGGCTACGGCCAGAGCACCACGGCCGCGTTGGCTCTGCGCGGCGCGGCCGTGAGCGCTGTCGCAGGCGATCACGGCCAGGGTCATGGCTCATCCTCATTTCGCTTCGTGGCGGGATCGGCCGCGGACGCTTGCAGCCTTTCGCGGGCCAGGCGGACCGCTTGGTGCAGCTTGCGCACAAGCTGCTCTCTGGGCAGGGCTTCCGTCCAATAGGATGCGACGCGGATGCCGCTCGCCTCCAGGTCCAGTAGCCTCACGGTCTCCTGCTTCCTCCCCGCGCAGAGGATCAGGCCGATGGGCGTTTCTTCGTCTTCGCGGCGCTCGTACTTGTCCAGCCAGCGAAGGTAGAGCTCCATCCGCCCCTTGTCGCCGGGCCTGAAATGGGTCCGGCAATTGTGACCGCAGCGCGGACACAATCTCGACATCCGCAAAGACCTCCGCAAAGCGGATCATGCGAAAGAGGTTGCGCTTTCCGAACCCCCGCCCGAATTCCGCCTCCAATCGTGTTCACAGCGAGGACACGATCCGTCCCCCGTATTCGGCCCTCTTCTCTTGGAGAACGTCCTGGCGGATCCGCCGCCCCAGGCTTCAATAGAGTGTTACCAGGCCGGAATCCACCTGTCGTGCCAACCGCTCCCGCGCGGTCAGGATCATCTCCCGGACTTCCGGCAGCAACTCGGCCGGGAGGACGGCAGGCGTCGCGTTTCCCCCGGAACGGCCGATCGAAGTCGGTTTCCTATTCATGGCGCCCTCACGTCGAAAGCCTGCGAGGTGTCGTTGCAGGAGATGTCGATCGCTTTGACGAGGGTGCGGTACTTGCCCGGCTTCTCGTAGGTGTGCGGGCTGCGGGTGAGCGGGAGCCTACGCTCCTTGCGGGTGCGCGGGGGGTGACCAAGGTGCCGTCCGTACTCGGAGGCGCAGATGCCGATGCCTTCGGCGGCCAGAAGATACTTGAGGGCCGCCATGACGGCCTTGCGGTGTGCTGCTGAGAGGTCGTGGCCTATCCAGCGCCGGACAGGCTGGTCTCCGTCGGCGGTGCGCTGGGCGCTGCACGGCGCCGCGGCGCTGCCGATGCGCTGGGTCGCCGGCCCCCAGAGAGGATCGCCCTCATGTAGCGCACGCTGCCTTGGCGGCGTCCGCGGCCGTGACCTCAACGTCAACGCATCGCCCCCATCGTCACTCTCCCCACCGACGGGCCGGCGTGCTACGGTCGAGCCGTGCTCCGTCTCTATCTCGACGAGCCCGGTGGCGCCGCGGCGCCGCTCGCAGCAAGAGTGTCGCCTTCGACAAAGGGGTGGGTGATGGCCGGCAGCTTCCGGCGAATGCTGTTCAGTGACATGGACGCCGAGGACGGGTTCTTCGACTCGCTCAAGGAGGACTACCCCGATTTCGCCACCTGGTTCGAGCGCAAGGCGGCGGCCGAGGAGACCGTGCTCGTCCACCACGACGACGAAGGGATCGGGGCATTTGTCTACTTGAAGGAGGAGACCGAGCCGATCAGTCTGGTGGGCGCTACTCTGCCGGCGGCGCCCAGACTGAAGATCGGCACGCTCAAGGTCGCGACTCGGGCTCAGGGCGAGCGGCTCGGGGAAGGGGCGATCGGCCTGGCGCTGTGGCGCTGGCGTTACAGCGGCCATTCCGAGGTCTACGTCACCGTCTACGAGAAACACGAGTCGCTCGTCGGCATTCTGCGCAAGTTCGGCTTCAGCCGTGTGGGCATGAAGGACAACGGGGAGTCCGTCTATGTGAAGGACAGGCGGCGCCTCGACTACGATGATGCCTACCTCTGCTTTCCGTTCCTCGATCCCGGCTTCGAGTCAGCCAATCTGCTCGTTGTCGAGGACGCCTACCACGATCAGCTGTTCCCCTACTCGGAGCTCGCGAACGAGTTCCAGGAGAGCTTCCGGAGCGCCGCAGCAAATGGAGTCACGAAGATCTATATCGGTGCACCGGTATCGGTAGCGGCGGCGCCGGGCTACCCCGTTCTCATCTATCGCAAGTACACCGGGAAAGACGGCCGGCCAGGGTTCAAGTCCGTGGTCACGTCGTATTGCATGGTGACCGACGTCGCCCGCATCAAACGTGACGGACGCGCGCTTGAATCGCGCGAGGAGTACAGGCTCCGCGTAAAGAACAACATGACCATCCCCTTCCGTCCGGTTGCGCGTGCAGCCTCCGGATCGACGAGCGGCGAGAAGGCGGAGATGGCGCGCCGCCCGCGCCGCGGCCGCCGCGGCGGGGTAGTACTGTGAGGGAAGATAAGGAATTCCGGCGAATCCTTATCTTCCCCCCCGGCAACCGAGCCTGCGAACGGCCGCTGGCGACCCGACAGTCAAGGAATCCTTGTCTTCCCTTTTCGTACTACCCCGCGCCGCAGCCGCCCGGGGGCGCCGCGGCCGCCCGGGAGCGCCGCGGCCGTGCTCGCCTGAGCGAAGGGGATGGTCATGAAGAACAAATCGGTGTTCAGCGATGCTGAGATCGACGCCTGGTATCAGGACAACCGCAACCTCATGGTGATCGAGATGGTCTACCTGGGCTACTTCGGGCTCGGCCACAACGTAAACTGGAGGTGGCTGAAGGAGAACGGCTACTGGCCGGACAGGTACCCCAACCAGTTCTCCTACACGCCAGCGCAATTCCGAAGCATTCTCGAGCGGGGTGACGTCGACTTTGAGACTCTTGTTGCCGATCAGACCTGACCATGTGGAGAACATCCTTCGAGGGACGAAGCAGTACGAGTTCAGGAGGGTGAGGGCCAGGCGCCCCGTCGAGCTGATCGTCATCTATTCGACGGCGCCGGTCAGCATGATCGTCGGCGAGGCCGAGGTCACAGGTATCGTGGACGGCAGCCTGGAAGAGGTGTGGCGACAGACGGCAGACGTTGCGGGGATCTCCAGAGAGTCCTTCGACATCTACTACCGCGGAAGGAACAAGGCTTTCGCGTATAGGCTCGGTGCGGTCAGGAAGTACAGGCGTCCGAAGCGTCTCGCCGAGCTTGGCCTCGCCAGCGCTCCGCAGTCCTTCGTCTACCTACCGACGTAGCCGACTCAGCCGAAGCTGCCCCTGTCGAGCTCCTCGAGCACCGCGTCCCCGAACAGCCGGCGGCGTGGCTCGATGCTCAAGGAGACGAACGGCGCCCCTTCGCAGCCGGGGACTTCGGCAAGCGGGAGCACGTGGGTGACGACTACGATCTCTCCGGAGCTCTTGTCCGGAGTGTAGAGCAGCAACTCATCGCCTTCAGAGAAGTCGCGGTCCGCCCTCCTGATCTCGGCCTTCTTGCGACCGTCGGCCACCGGCGTGAGCCATCTGCGCTCGATCTTCAGATTGTGTCGCATGGTCGATCTCCCGGAAGGGCGACGAAGCAGGGCATACCGTCAAGCTCGTCGCAATCATACGTCGCGAGGGGACGGAGGAGCTCGTTGCTTCGCCGTGGACGCCTGCCTCGCGAACCGCCGGGCCGCCGAAGCAGATCTGCGAATACTGGAGAAGGATTCTCGTCTCCGCGTCGCGGGTAGGACGTCGGGCATGGACGTGGCGACGCAGGTGACGGACGGCCGCGCAGCCGTCGTGCCTGGGCGGCGGCGCGCGGCGCGCACGCCCAGCACAGCGTCTCAATGGGCGTTGGTTGGTGCCGGGCGACGCAGTCGTCGAGGCTGAGGATCCTCGGCGGCGGATCAGCGTGCCCCGCCGCCGCCGCGACAGATGCCGCGACAACGAGCCGCTCGTGCTGATCCGCTTGGTGCACCGGCGGAGCGTAGAAGTTCTCGCGGCCCCGCGGCTCCGGCTCCCAGTCGGTCATGATGTCGGTCACTTCGCTTGGCCTCCCAGGCAGTTTGACTGCGGCACGGCGGCGCCCTGCGCCGCCGAGGGCGGTGCCTTACGCTGGGGGCGTCTCAAGACGCCCGACGTGCCGGTCGATAGGAGGACGGTGGGTGTCTGCCGGGTTGAGCGGTGCGCCGCCTGAGCGGTGCGCCAGCGGGGGATGGGGACGTGGCACCGACGAGTGACTACGACTGGGTCGCGATCGACTTCGAGACGGCCACAGGCCGGCGCGCCAGCGCCTGCGCTGTCGGTCTCGTGCACGTGCGCGATGGTCGCATCGCGGGCACCGAGAGCTTCCTCATCCAGCCGCCGGGCAACGCGTACAGCGGCTTCAACATCTCGATCCACGGCATCGACCCGTCGATGACTGGCGACAGCCCGACGTTCGCCGAGGTTTGGCCGATGCTCGCGGACAGCATCGGCGGCCGGGCGGTGGTCGCCCACAACGCGAGCTTCGACGTGAGCGTGCTGCGCTACGAGCTGGATCACCTGGGCCTCAGCTACCCAGATCTGGAGTACTACTGCACGCTGGTCCTCTCGCGGGCCTGCTGGCCGGGGCTGCATGGCCACCGCCTGCCGGACGTCGCGTCGCACTGCGGGATCGCGTTCCAGCACCACGACGCTGCCGAGGACGCCCGCGCCTGCGCCGAGATCCTGCTGCGCATCTCGGCGGCCTCGGGCGACCTGACGCCGCGCGCTGTGGCGGCGCGGCACGGCGTGCGCCCGGGCCGGCTCCACGCCGACGGCTACTGCACCTGCTCGCGGAGGTAGGGACCATGGAATGGCTCGTCGCGCCGAGCTGAGTCCCGCAATGTGGTGTAAGTCCTGAAGAGAAGCCCCGGCGGGTGCAAAGCGGCTACCGCGGGCTTCACAATCGTCGGAACCGTTGCAGGGAAACGACGAGAGGAGCACCACGATGGCCGAGACGAGTCTGAGCTTGGACGAGCTTGTGCGCAAGCTCATGGGCGATGAGCACGCCGACGTGCTGCGCGAGAGCCTCGCCTGGTTCGTGAGTGAACTGATGGAGGCTGAGGTCACGCAGCAGATCGGCGCCGGCCTGCACGAGTAGAGCCCGGCGCCCACGGCGCACAGGACGGCTACCGCGAGCGGGCTTGGCAGACGCGCGCCGGCGAGATCGAGCTCGCCATCCCGCGGCTGCGATCCGGCAGCTACTTCCCCAGCTTCCTCGAGCCGCGCAGCCGCTCGGAGAAGGCCTTGGTGGCGGTCATCCAGGAGGCCTACGTGAACGGGGTGAGTACGCGCAAGGTCGACCGCCTCGTCACCCAGCTCGGGGTGTTCTTTGTGGCCTTTCGCCTACCAGCTCACAGGCTTCGCGATCGTCCTTCCGTCGGCGTTGACGATCGTGTCCGGCAGTCGGTGGCGGGGTAGCTGCGTGGGGGCGATCTTGAAGTGGCCGTCCGTGCATACGTTGAACGCCCTGTTCGATCGGTACGGAGGGAAGAAGCAGTAGCGCTTCAGGGCGGGGTGGATACGGTGCGCAGTCTGGAGGGCCGGCACGAGATCGGTGTCGCCGGAGACCAGAGCGACAGCCGAACACTCGCGCGTCGCGGCCGCTTCGACGATCGCTGAAGCGATGGCGACGTCGGTCTCCTTCTCTTCGTGCCGTCGCAGGTGCACATCGCACGTCGATGAGCGATAGCGGATGTCCTTGGGCTTGAACACTCCGAGGTGCGTGATGATCCCTGAAGCGCTGATGGCGTCCAGATAGCGCGTGTGCCGCGTCACCGTGCCGGGCCGGCTCTTCTCCAGGTGATGCGCCAGCGCGCTGAAGTAGTGGATCTGGGCGATTCGCGCCGTGGGGTCGATAAGGTAGAGCCTGGACTCGCAGAGCGAGCGGACGTCGAGCCAGCGGCAATCCGCACCGGTCTTGCTGCGCGTTTCTCGGACGGCGTGGTAGAGGTTGAAGCCGTCGATCAGAAAGCAGACCGAGGTTGACATTGCCCTCCAGAAAGAAGAAACCCCCGGGATCGTGACCCCGGGGGGACCAGGAAGCCGAAGCCCCGCTGGCGATGACTCGTTCATGTTGCCACCAGCCCTGGCGGCAGTCAATGCGAAATGAGCGACGGCTGGTTGACATCGGCAATGGCGAGCGGGGCGGAGCCTACCCCAGCACCTTCACCCCGTGCCCCTGCAGCCGGGCGGCGGTGGCGCCGAGCTTGGGGAGGAGCGGGACGTCGTCCATCCGTGTTTCCAGTCCACCATCAGTCCGACCATCAGTCCAAGTGGCTGGCCCTCCTGCTGAACGAGATTGCGCAGGAAGTGCGTGATGAGGTGGGCCCGTGGGCCACGGCTTTCGTCATTCGCTCGGGGTCCACGTGCCCTGGCAGGCGCCACTATGCGCTGGTCCCCGAGAGACTCTGGAAGGGGCACGGGGAAGACCGCATTCTGCAGGGAGCAGCGGCGCCTTTCCGTGGAATGGATTCGGGATCACCCTGACGCTTGGCGCCGCTCGGGCCCCCGGCCAGATGCAGTTGCCCTCGATTCGCTATGCTCAACCGGAGCCGAGTCGAGGTGGCATAGGTGACCTCGGGCAGCGCGGCGAGGTCAAGCCTGCAATCGTCGAACGGCCTGTTGACGCGTCGATGCCGACCTTGCGCACCCTGAAGTTCCGCGCGCAGCCCAGCACGGGGCAGCCGACTTGATCAGCGTAGACGATGCGCTCCGGCTTGAGATCGTCGTACAAGAAGATGGTCATGATCGGGGATCATGCTCCGCAGCGCGCCCCGCAGCTCCACGGGCTCCCTGCCCGGCTGCATCGGCAGCGCGCCGACCCCGATCATGTCCTCGCGACGGCCCGGCACGGTGCTCACCCTGCCGCCGGTCTCGGAGAAGAAGGCGGTGGCGTCGCCGGGGTAGAGGACCCACACGCTGCGGACCTCCTGTCGCTGCTGGCCCCGTCGCGCGCCGAGCGCGTCTTTGTAGGCGTGCATCTTGTGGATGTCCGAGGGCTGGAATGTGGTCCACTGGCGCAGGCCGACCACCTGGACCTCGTCATCGTCGGCAGCGGAGTCGATGGTCGCGGCGCCGATGGACTGCAAGCGGAACTTGGCGTCGAGCAGGTGCAGCTCGTCGCCCACGGCGAGCGTGACGTCGGGGCGCAGCGCGACCGAGTAGGAGCCGGCCAGGTTGCCGCCGTACGAGCGGTTGTAGGCAAGCCTGACGTCCTGCGGGAAGTCGATGGTGATGCCCTCGCGAACCGTTGTCTGCCAGTCGTCCGTGTTGATGAACTTGTCGGCCCGCAGCGGCGCCCCGAGCAGTCGCTCGAGCTCGTCGGCCAGCCTGAAGAAGCACCAGTACTCGTACAGCGTCGAGGCCGTCTTCGTCTCGAGCAGCCGGGTCATGTTGGCGCCCAGCACGGACAGACGACTGGCGGCGATGAGGGCGCAGTAGTGGCCGAGCACGTCACGATAGCCTTGACGCCTCTGCAGCACCTGGGAGTTGGCCGGGAAGTGCTGCATGTCACCGACGTCTGCGAGGAAGCCGGCCTGGGAGAGGCGACGAAGCTGACGGCGCATGTCGCCGGCATCCTCCAGGAGGCGCTCATCGGTCCAGCCGTACCGCTCGCGGCCCGCAGCGAGCAGCCCTTCGACCCGGCGGACGATCTCCAGGGCGACGCCCAGGGAGTAGCGAATGAAGCGATTCTCGGGGGTATCGCGCGTGGAGCGCGCGATGGGCTCGGCGATGCTGAGCGGCACCTGGGGTCGACCCGTGACGCTGGCGACCGCCGCCGCCAACGGCGATTTGGCGAGCGCGCTGCCTTCCTGCAACGAGACCCACTCGCTCCTGCCGGCGACCGCGCGCTCCAGACTCGCGACTGAGACGGCGCGCGCGTCCCAGAGCGCGCTCGTGCGCACCTCGCGGACAAGCGCGCGGTGCGGATCGTGAGCGATGGTCTGGAAGCTCTCGTCCAGCGTGGGCCGTGCTCGCGTCAGCGCCCAGCGCAAGTACACGAAGGCGTGGTAGAGGATTGTGGGCTCCGACAGACTGGCCGGCTCGAAGGGAAGCAGCGTCGGCGCGCGGCTCGTGAACGGCAGGGCCGCCGCGCGCCGCGTGACTTCCTCCAGCAGCCCTAAGAAGCCGGCCTCATCCATCTTCTTGGAGCTGATCGAGAAGGTCCGTCCCAGAATCGGCAGTGTGCCGATGAAGTCACCGAAGTTGGCTTCGGCGATCCACTCACTGCCGTCACTCGGCTGGAAGCAACTGCCAGCGCTGCTCGGCAGGCGCGGGTCCTCGCTGCAATGCAGGCGGTAGCTGTGCCAGCAGTGCAGGTGGTACGTACCATCCGCGTTCGGCTCTACATCCCGATGGGACGTCTGATCGTAGACCCGCAGGGACGCGGCGACTGGTGGCAGCGGCACGGCCTACTCCACGAAGCTCGCGTAACCTACGGCGCGGAGCGCTTCGCGCATGCGGCCGATCTTCGCGGCGGTGCGTGGCAGGTCGCAGGCTGCATCGGGTGCCGCCGGGTAGTCCGCTTGAGCGACGTCGGCGTAGAGCTCGAGCAAGGGCTGCTCGAGCCGCGCCGCGTTGCCGGCGAGCTTGGGCAGCACCTTCTGCAGAAGCTGCATGTCCAGCGCTTCGGCCTCGACCCCCGGCCCCACGTGCTTGTCGACCAGATTCATGAAGCGGGCCACCTCGTTGGCCACCCGGTAGCCGAAGTGCAGGTTATGCCGTGTCAGGCGGTCATGGATGGCGAGCAGGCGAACCTTCGCTGAGGCACTGAGGCCGGCGAAGTCGCTGGGCTGCGCCCACTCGTAGGCGCCGCCGGGATGCTTCAGCAGCGCCGCAAGGTCCGCACCCTCGGGCAGCCGGAAGTGACCGTCGCCGGCGGCCGTCGCGCCGGCCGCGTAGCTCCGTAAGTCCACATCGTGGAACTCGATCACGTTGGCGCGGTCAAGGACTTTGGGGCTGAACATGTACGTCGTCTCATCGACGTTCACCGTGCCGGTGAAAAAGACGTTGCGCGGGATCTGCAGGCGGCGGGGCACGGTGACCTGCGTCCCGTCGAGCTCAACGGTGACCTCGTCGGCGCTGTCGTGCAACACCATCTCCGTGCCGCTCTCCATGGCGGAGAGGAAGTCGGAGAAGTAGTACTCCACCTTGGCGAGGTTCATCTCGTCGAGGATGGCGAAATGCGGCTCGTCGGGATGCCGACGCGCGCGCAGGAGCAGTCGCAGCAGTTCGGTGGGGGAGTACTGGCCCGTCAGCGGGTTCAGGTAGCCCAGCAGTGAACGGTTGTCAGTCCAGTCGGGGCGCACGGAGATGAACGCCGTTTGAGCACTTGCGGTTTCGACTCGACGTCGCCGCGCCTTGACTACGCGCAGGCGAATGACAAACTCGCCTTCGCCCTGAGGCGTCACCACGAGGTAGTCGCCCTTCTCCGCGACGCTCCTGATCCAATCGCGCTCTGGTTGCCGCCAGCGGAACGTCGCATTCCTCGCCTGCCTCGTTGCGGCGAAGCCCTCGGGGTAGTAGCGCGCCGAGCCTGTGAACCCCTCCGCCACGATGCGGCAGAGGACCGACTTGTTCGGCTCGAACTCGGGAAAAAGCGCGCTGTCTTGGAGCGGCACAGTGACGCCGTAATTCAGCGTTGAAGGACCGACGCTGTGGACGAATGAACCGGGGTCTGCCGCGGGGGGCTCACCCTCGATCTTCAGGACTTGCTCCGGCGGCGCGACGTGCTCGGCCACAAGCTGCGCGAGCTTGGTCTTGCCCGTGCCCGAGATGCCGCAAAGAAGTACGAGTGGCTTGGTGGCGAGCGAAAGCAGATAGTCGGTGACGAGCGAGTCCGGGAAGCGGTAGCCGCGGGAGCGGATGAAGGCGTAGATGTCGCCCGTGGCAGGCGGAGGCACGATGAGTTCGTGGGGTTCGACTATCGGAGTGCTCGTCCTGTACGCGATGAACGCAAGCTTCTGAGCCTCGGACCAGTCGGGCCTGGGCTCGTTCTTGGTGACGCACCACACGACCGACTGGGCATCCAGACGGTCACGCAACTCCAGCCCGCGCTTGGCAGCCTCCTCGATCAAGCGATCCCAGAAGCCCAGCGCGGCGCCATAGAGCGTGCCGCCGTCATCAGTGCCTGATGCCACCTGGCCGGTCAGCTTGCAGCCTATTCTGAAGGGCTCGTAGCGGAACACGGGCCAGTCAGTCGGGTTCACGGCCGCCAAGAGAAGGGAGGCAATTGGCAGCGAACTCCCGCGATGCGCCTCCTCGGGGATGTCCGAGAAGAAGCGGTCGATGCTCTCAATGACGCCGGCACCGGCGGACCAAAACCGCTTGAGAACATCTGCGGCTGCGTCCGGCTGCGCGCTGCACCACTCCACGAACGGAGTGTGGCTACGCCAGTCAGTGAGGTTATTCGGCGGCCCAAACGCCTTCCTGAGCTCCGTCCGCCAACCATCATCGCCGTTGAAGAGGTGGTCTTTCGTGAGTCTCAGACTCTCAGCAACCTCGAGCTTGTAGTCCCGCTCCTCTTCATCGAAGTCAAGTCTGTCGTAGAACAGCTTGGCCCAGTAGATGAACTGCCCCCACGGGCTCGTATCGCTTGGCTCGTCATCGCGGACCCACAGAATGTGCGCGTCCTCGACCTCATGCCAGGCCGGGTCCTGCTCGAACTGACGCCTAATCTGCAGCAGAAGCTTGTCCTGGTCGGGATCTGGGTCCTCGACAAAACGACGGAACCTGTCTGCGGCGTTCTTCTTCGCCTCCCGGGAGATGATGCGCTCGAACGAGTCGGGGAACACGAGGTGCAGAAGCGCCTCGCGCTGACCCGAGGCCTTGGTCACGTCGATCGTGTACACCAACTCCTTGAAGGCCCAGGGATCGCTGAGGGCCTCCACACGTCGAGCCTCCTGCAGCCCCTTGAAGGTGCTGGTGAACGCGAGAACGAAGCGCAGGTAGTCCGACCGGGACACCCCAAAGCCGGTTCCGCCGCTGGCGATGCCCACATCAAGGGCCGCATCGAGGTCAGGAGGGATGGGGACCGAGTCGCTAGCAGGATGCTGAACAAAGCCTGCTCGAAGTGTGTATTCCGGCGGAATGCGCACTTGAAAGGAGCGCAGTTGCCGAGCGCAGTCGCAGAAGGCGGAAAGCAGGCTGATCTGACGCCTCGCAAGCCCCTGATCGGGGCCT
>CAIOZS010000194.1 GCA_903862845.1 uncultured Thermoleophilia bacterium | reverse complement strand
ATGGCGGCGGATTCCATGCCCGAGGTTACCGCCGCGCCATTGACCGTGATCACGCCGGCGCCTGTCGGGGTCACCGTGGTGCTCGACATAGCGTACGGCACGGTGACGCCGGTGTAGGTGTAGGTGGCGGGGGCGAAGTTGAAGCCGAAGACGATGCCGCTGAGCGAGAGGCTGGTGAGGTCGGCCGTGGCGCCAGTCTCGACGGTGAACGTGCCGGGACTCGTGCCCCAGCTCGTTGGGAAGCCGCTGCCGGCCACGGGCCGCCAGCCGACGATCGCCTGGTAGCCGTTGCCGGGGGGCACAGCGTCGAGGGGGAACGCCGTGCTGTAGTCGGCGAGGCCGCTGGCGGGCACGAACTGGCCGCCGTACCAGGGCAAGCCGCCGGCGGCGCGCGCGTAGACGACGAACTCGCCGCCGCTGGGGGCCGCCGGGTCGGTGGTCCAGTTCACCGTAAGGGAGCTGTCCTGGGCGTGCGTCGTGGTGCCGGTGGGGGCGGTGACGGTGATGGTGGGCGGCGGGGTGACCGTGAAGGCGGCACTCGTGGCCCAACACCCCCAGAAGCCGCTGCCGGCCGTGGGCCGCCAGGCGACGATCGCCTGGTAGCCGCTGCCGGGGGGCACGTCGAGGGGGAGCGTCGTGCTGTAGTAGTAGTTGTCGCCGGGCACGATCTTGCCGGCGTACCAGCCGCCGGCGGCGGAGCGCACCCAGAGGCCGAACTCGCCAAAGGTCCACGGTGAGACCGACCAGATGACCGTGAGGAGGCTGCCCTGGGCGTGCGTCGTGCTGCCGGTGGGGGCGGAGATGCTGATGTCTTCCCGGTACACATTGAAGGCGCCGGGGCTATAGACCGTGCCCACCCAGGCGCCGCTACCGGCCGTCTGCCGCCAGGCGACCGCCGCGTTGCAGCCGAATTCAGTGGGCATGTCGAGGGTGAGCCAGACGCTGTAGGAGCTGGCGCCGCTCGCGGGCACGTAGGTGTAGAGGTAGTCTTTGGCCGGCCCGGCGGCCACCCACACGCGGAACTCGCCGCCGACGGGAGCCGCCGTGTTGGTCGTCCAGCTCACGAGGAGGAGGCTGCCCCGGGCGCACGCGCTCGAGTACGCGGGAGCGGTGATCGTGATGGTGGGCGCCGCCACGGTCGCGGCGAAGGGCGTAAAGACGGAGGCGCCTGCGGGCGCCGGCGCGGCGGCGGCGCAGAGGCCGCAGAGCACGAGCAGCGCGAGCAGCGCCGCGAGGGCCAGCGGCGCGCGCCGCGACCTGCGGCGGCCACCTGCGCGCTGCTTGGGATCGGTGCTTCTCTGAGCTTCCATGACTGCCCCTTTCATGGTTCTCCGGCGACGCCAGCTTCGCAGAGCATATCCTGTCACCGGCGACATACGCGGATGCCGCTGCCACAGGCGCTTGCCGGGCCGGCTTGGAGGACCGCCGGCAGGGGCTCCCTGCGCCGCCCTGCTCACAGTCGCGTTCAAAGCACCTATCGGCCACGGCGAATGCAGGCTTGAAGCGGCGGGCGTCCTTGCGTGCGCCGCCCGCCGTCACCGGCCGCGGCGGCGGCGCGCCTCAGGACACTCGTGCCGTTGCGTCAACCTCAGGTCGAGAGTGACGGCGCGGCTGGTTCTCGCCTCTACCTACCTGCCTCTGTCCAGGTCCGTCCACGGCAGCGCCCAGATGCGGCGCTCCATCTGCCTGCGTTCGGGGCCGCCGTGGGCGAGCAGGCCGGCGGCCTGCGGCGAGCCCCTCAGGAAGGCCCTCAGTCCGCGCACGTCTTCGGCGGCGGGGCGTGGCCTTCGCCTCAATGGCTACCACCCGCCTACCGAGCTCCACCACCAGGTCCACCTCGTCACCCCGATAGGTCCGCCGGTGCATGAGCTAAGCGGGCCGACTCAGCAGATCGGAGGACACCCTCACGTGATGGCACGCGAGGCCCTCGAAGAGCCCTCCGGCTTCACGCGAAGCCGCCACGGCGCCCCCCGTGTAGTACCCCGCCAGAAAGGCGCCGAGGGCGGGGTCCAGCCACTGGATCTGCGGCATCTTCATGAGGCGCGCGGTGCGGCTGCCGGCAGAGGTCGGCAACCGATATGCCAGATAGCCCGTCTGCAAAAGACCGGGCCAGCGGCCGACGGTGGCCGCGCTGGCCCCGCCGCCCCGCGCCACCTGCTGTTCGTTCAGCAGCCCGCCGGCGCGCAGCGCGAGCACCTGCATGACGCGGTGAAAGCTCTGCAGCGAATCCACAGCAACAAGGGGGACGCAGGACCAGGTAGGCCGCCCTCCCCGCGAGGCTCTCGCCGACGCTCTTCATCAGCAGCAGGTTCGCCGATCCCGTGAGCACGAAGCGCCGCGAGCGGTCCGCGTCCACCGCCAGCTTGACGGCGCTCAGCACCT
>CAIOZS010000193.1 GCA_903862845.1 uncultured Thermoleophilia bacterium | reverse complement strand
GAAGGCGTTCATGAGCAGGAATCATCTGGGAGCCCTCGATCTGAACGATGTGATCGCCGGTGCGCGGCGCTTTCTGCGGGAGCCCTTGGATGCGGTCGCCGCCGCGGACCGTTTCGTCAAGCGCTGGCCGCCGGGTGGTCCATGGGCATAGCTCGCTGTGGCGGACGCACATAGAGCTTCTGAGGCACTGGCACGGTGGAGACAGCGTCTCGCAGATGGCCCGGGCTCCGGGTCTCGAGCACATGAAGATGCGCGACTACGCGAGGCGCGCCGGGTCGAAGACCCGAAGGACGTGCGCAAGTGCCACTTCATCGACTTGGACCACGGACGCGCGGAGTTGCTCAAGGTGCTGGCGAAGGAGGCACTGGCGGAACGGCCCGCCGGCCCCAAGGTCTTCGTCTACCAGGGCGACTGCAACGAGGTCCTGCTCGAGGATGTTCTCCCTCGGGCCAAGTATGAGGATCGCCGGCGGGCGCTGTGTCTGGTCGACCCGTATGGTCTCGATCTTGACTGGGAAGTGCTCCGTCGTGCCGGCGAGATGCGCAGTGTCGACCTCCTTCTGAACTTCCCGATCATGGACATGAACCGCAACGCCCTGTGGCGGAATCCGGAACGAGTCGACGAGGCAGACCTCAGGCGCATGACGCGCTTCTGGGGTGATGAGAGCTGGCGACAGGCCGCCTACCGTGAGACGCTGACGCTGTTCGGGGCGGAGGATGAGAAGGCGGGGAACGACGTCATCGCGCAGGCCTTTCGCCAGCGTCTGCATGGCGTGGCGGGCTTCGCCTACGTGCCGAAACCCATCCCGATGCGGAACCGGAAGAACGCAGTGGTCTACTATCTCTCCTTCGCCTCGCAGGCCAAGCCCGGTGAGAGGATCGCCGAGTATCTGTTCAACAAGTACGGACGCGAGTGAGGGCTGCCGTTGAGCGCATCACGCATCGAGTGGACTGAAGTCACCTGGAACCCGGTGACCGGCTGCTCCAAGATCAGTGCCGGCTGCGTCAACTGCTACGCCGAGCGCATGGCGCGGCGGCTGCAGGCCATGGGGCAGCCCAACTACGCTCGGGGTTTCCAAGTGGCTACGCACGAGCAGATGGTCGACAGGCCGCTCGCATGGACGCGGCCGAGCACCGTGTTCGTCAACTCCATGGGTGATCTCTTTCACGAGGATGTGCCGGCCGACTTTGTCGAGCGAGTCTTTGCGACCATGAACGCCGCCCCGCGGCACACGTTTCAGGTGCTCACGAAGCGGAGCGGAAGACTCGCGGCGCTGGCCTCCGTCCTGCCCTGGCCGGGCAACGTGTGGGCCGGCGTCTCGGTGGAGGCCGCGGACTACGTCCGCCGGATCGACGACCTGCGCAGCGTCCCGGCTGCCGTGCGCTTCCTTTCCCTCGAGCCGCTCCTCGGTCCGCTGCTCAGGCTGAACCTCACCGGCATCGACTGAGTGATCGTCGGCGGCGAGTCGGGCCCCGGCGCGCGGCCGATGGATCCTGACTGGGTGCGCGAGATCCGCGACCAGTGCCTCAGCGCCGGCGTCCCCTTCTTCTTCAAGCAGTGGGGCGGCACGCGCAAGAAGGCGGCGGGCCGGCTGCTCGACGGCCGCGTGTGGGACGCGATGCCGTCGGCGAAGAGTCAGGCCGGAGTCGCTGCCGCGATCTGATCGCGAGTCCGGGGCGACCGGTGCTGACTGATGGTGGACGCTCGCGCTGCGCACCACGATGTGAGTGTCACCCGTCCGCGCTGACCAATGTCAACCGCGCCCGCGATTCGTGAGCCTCGTGGCCCAGCCGCTTCGTGGCTACACTCGTGGGCATGACACCGGGACCCCCATCACGCCTGCTCCAGCCGGCGGACTCGCTCCCGGGCACGGGTCACATGATGGGCAGCGACTGGCGCGGCATTGACGTAGTGTATCCGCATGGCTACACTGCGTCTTGACTGAAGTACGCAAGACCGAGACGTTTGCCCGCTGGCTCGACGACCTGCGTGATCTCCGCGCAAGAGCGCGCGTCCAGGTCAGGATCGAGCGTCTGGCTGCCGGGAATGCCGGAGATGTGAAAGCTGTGGGGGAGGGCGTTTCCGAGTTGCGGATCGACTGCGGCCCCGGGTACCGAGTGTATTTCACCAGACGAGGGGGAGCGGTGGTCGTTCTCTTGGCAGGGGGCGTCAAGAGCACCCAGGCGGTTGACATCAGAACTGCCCAGCGCCTTGCAGATGGCCTGTAGGAGAGTCGTCGATGAGTAGAACCATCACCACCAAGTACGATGTCGCCGAACACCTCCGGACGCCGGAGGAGCGGGCTGCCTATCTCGAAGCCTGCCTGGAGGAGGCGGGGGGCGACGCTGCCTTCATCGCCAAGGCGCTGGGCGACATTGCCCGTGCGAAGGGGATGACCCAGGTGGCGCGAGATGCCGGCCTGTCGCGGGAAAGCCTCTACAAAGCCCTCTCCGGTGAGCGCAGCCCGGGCTTCGATACGATCCTCAAAGTGGTCGGCGCACTCGGTCTCCAGCTGCATGCCGCCGCTTCGCAAGAGTCCGTAGCCCAGCCGGTCGCTCCAGCGGACCCACGGGGCTCGTCGGCTCACTGAGCCCGCGCGGCCCTGACTGATGAGCTGAGGAGCCGCGTGCCCACTCGCGGGTTCGATCTGATCGTCCGTACCGACGATCGCGCCGAGGTGAGAGGGTTTGAGGCGTGGGTGGGTGCGGCCGAAGCCGAACGAGTCCGATGAACGACGCTGAGGGCGCTCAACATTGGAGCGCCGGGGAGCCCTCGGGCTCCCAGTCTTCGTTCCGGAGCAATTGTCGACCCGGAGGGTGACCGTGGAGATGCCCGTCGTGCCACTGGCTCGTCTTCAGAGAGTCCGCGTGCTTTTCGACTCCCGCTCCCGCATGGGGCCTTGCATAATGTATCCCATATATCGGATACTCTCTCAGTGACAGTCGGGGCCACCAAGGACATCGTCTGGGTCGCCTCGTCGCTTGACGACCTGAAGCGGTTCCCCGAGCCCGTCCAGAAGGTGATGGGCTTCGCGCTCTTCCAGGCGCAGTGCGGCGGAAAGCATCTTCAGGCGAGGCCGCTGAAGGGCTTCGGAGGCGCAGGTGTCCTTGAGATCATCGAGGACTTCGACGGGAACGCCTTCCGCACGGTGTACACCGTCCGCTTTGCGGATGCCGTCTACGTGTTGCACGCGTTCCAGAAGAGATCCAAGAAGGGCATCAAGACCCCGAAGCGCGAGATGGACGTGGTGCGATCCCGGCTGCGAATGGCGCAGGAGTCGCGTCAAACTGAGGCTGACCGAAAGGAAGGCGCGGACACATGAGCGCAGACACGCCCGAGTACACCAGGAGCAGCGGCAACGTGTTCGCCGATCTTGGCCTCCCCAAGTCCGATGAGCTCCTGGCCAAGGCCGCACTCGCCAACCAGATCGCCAGCATCGTCAGCCACCGTCACCTGACTCAGATGGAAGCCGCTCGCGTTCTCGGCACCGGCCAGCCCAAGGTCTCCGAGCTGCTCGCCGGCAAGCTCGACGGTTTCTCCATCGAGCGCCTGATCCGCTACTTGAACACGCTGGGCAGGGACGTGCAGATCGTTGTGACTCCCAAGCCGCGCAGCCGCGACCACGCCACCCTTCGAGTGACCGGGAAGTCGAGGTCCCATCGCTCCGGCGATGTGGCTCGCGCAGGGACGGTGTAGCGCATGCACCGTCACCCCTGCCGGGCGATCGTCATCCATGTTCGGCCACGGGAGCCACAGCTACGCTTTCAGACGTCATGGAAGAGCCTCTCAGGAACCAAGCAATCTGCCACCAGTCGGTGATCTCGAACAACAGTCACCGCCCTGCGCCAACACCTTGCGCGCTGGATAGTTATGACTGCACTTATTGAGAAGTGTGGTAACTTCTATCCCATGTCGAGCGTGAATCCAGATGCCATGCGGGCCGCCGCGGCCGTCTTCAAGCGAAACGGCGGCGTGCTGCGGACCTCCACCGCCATTGCGCAGGGCGTCCATCCGCGCACGCTTTACCGGATGCGCGACGAGGGCTTGCTCGAACAACTCAGCCGCGGCGTCTACCATCTGGCTGCGCTGCCGCTGCCGGAGCAACCGGACGTGGTGGCCGTGATGCAGCGCGTGCCCAACGGCGTCATCTCGCTGGTCAGCGCGCTGGCTCTGCACGGCCTCACGACGCAGATCCCCCGCACCGTCGACGTCGCCCTCGAGCGCGGCGCGAAGCGGCCACGCATCGACTACCCGCCGATCCGCGTGTTCTCCATGTCGTCGGCGTCGTTCACGGCTGGCGTTGAAGAGATGCGCATCGGCGGCCATCCTGTACCCGTGTTCAGCGTCGCCAAGACGATCGCCGACTGCTTCAAGTTCCGCTCGCGAGTGGGCCACGACGTGGCCGTCGAGGCGCTGCGAGATGCCATCCGCACGCGCAGGGCCACGACTGCCGAGGTCATGCAGTCGGCGCGCATCGATCGCGTCGGCGCGGTCGTCAGGCCCTACCTCGAAGCTCTGCAGTGACGCCGAGGCCGGTCACCAACATCGGCGCCTCGGTTCGGCAGCGGCTGCTCAACCTGGCGCGCGAGCGCGGCGAGCCGTTCGATCAGCTTCTTCAGTACTACGCTATCGAACGCTTCCTCGCGCGGCTGGCGACGACGCCTTGGGCCGACGTGCTCGTGGTCAAGGGGGCCACGCTCCTCCGCGTCTGGAACGCGCCCCTCGCGCGGCCTACCAGGGACATCGACTTTCACACGCGGCTCGTCGACGGCGCGTCGGTGGCTCGAGTCGCAGTTGCGGAGGTGGTCGCGCTCGAGCAGAACGATGGGCTGGTGTTCGACGGCGAGATCGCGTCCGAACCCATCGTCGTCGATGGTCGCTACCCTGGAGTACGTCTGGCGGTCAAGGGCTCATTGGCCGGGGCGCGCTTCAAGCTGCAGGTGGACGTCGGGGTCGGCGCCGAGGCCGTGCCGGAACCTGCCTGGGTCGACTATCCCGTTCTCCTCAACATGAACCAGCCGCGGATTCTCGCCTACAGGCCGGAGACGGCGATCGCCGAGAAGTTCGAAGCCATGGTGTCGTTGGGCGAGGCCAACAGCCGCCTGAAGGACTTCTACGACGTCTGGCTGCTCGCGGCGACGCTCGCGTTCACGGGCCGCACTCTTGCGGCGGCCGTCGCGGCCACTTTCACGGGTCGGGGCACCACCCTGGCTGCAGGGGTGCCGATCACGCTGACAGATTCGTTTGCCGTGCAGGCCGAGGCTCAGGCTCGCTGGGCCGCGTTCGTGGCGCAGCCCGGCGTGAGCGGCCCGGTGTCGTTCGTCGACGCGACGCGTCTGATCGCGGCGTTCCTGATGCCGCTCGTCGAGGCCGCGCACGCTGGGCGCGGCTTCCACGCTCAGTGGTCGCCGGGTGGGCCGTGGGCAATCGCCGGTCGGCCCGAGACTACTTAGACCACGGGAGCCAGAGCCCCGCGCGCTCTATGCAAGTTCGAGCGAGGCGCGGAGGCCGGCCGTCCGTGTGCGAGCGGCGCAACAGCCTCGCGTCCATCGTTTTTGCGGCTCGGTAAGTACGGGGATCTGAGCGAGGCCGTCGCGGAGCAGCCTGAGCGCTACGTGCGTCTCACCCACCGTCACCCCTGCCGGGCGATCGTCATCCTTGTGCGGCGCGGCGGATGTCTGCCACTCTCGTGACTGCCAGCCTGTTTGCGGTGCTCGCTAGCGTGGTGGATGGTTTACGATTTCGCGCCGTTTCGGAGTATTATGTAAACCATTCAGTGGCCAATGGAGGTGGCGGATGATCGGTGAGCGTCTCAAGACCGCGCGGAGGGCATCCGGTCTCAGCCAACGCGGTCTCGCCGAGGCTGTGGGCGTCAGCGCCATGGCCATCAGCAAGTACGAGCGCGACGAGATGATGCCCGGCTCATCCGTCCTTGGCAAGCTTTCCGTGGCCCTCGAGCAGCGGCTCGACTTCTTCTTGCGCCCCGCTCAGATCACCGTGTCGCCGCCGGCCTATCGGCGTCGCGCCTCCATGAAGAAGAGGGAGGAGGCTGTCGTGCGGGCTCAGGTCGAGGAGTGGATGGATCGCTATCTCGCCCTGGAAGATCTCGTTGGTCCCGCGCCGGTCTTTGCCGTGGAGGGAGTGGAGCGCTCGATCGGCTCTCTTGAGGAAGCGGAGCGGGTCGCAGACGAGCTGCGCGAGGTCTGGCAGCTTGGTCTGGACCCCATCGAGGATCTGGTCGACGTTCTGGAGGCGCGCGGCATACGCATCGGAGCCATCGGCGGAGCGGCGAGGTTCGTTGCGCTGACGTTCTGGATCAACGATGTCGTGCCGGTCGTGGCGCTCAAGCGCGGAGTGCCCGGCGACCGTGCACGGTTCAGCCTCGCGCACGAGCTCGGACATCTCGTCGTGCGCCCCGAGGCAGGCGTCGACGAGGAAGAGGCGGCCAACCGCTTCGCAGGGGCATTCCTGGTACCAAGGTCGGCAGCGGTTCTGGAGCTGGGCAAGAAGCGGCACAGCCTCAGTCTCTGGGAGCTCTCCGTGCTGAAAGGCCGCTACGGTCTGAGCATGAAGGCGTGGGTGCATCGCGCCGCGGATCTGAACATCATCAGCCACGCCGCGGCCCGCGGCCTGTACATGCAGCTGGCCCCCTATAAGACCGAGGAGCCCGGCGAGCGGCTGCCCTTCGAGGAGCCGCAGCGACTGCTTCGTTTGGCCATGCGGGCGTTGACCGAGGGCATCGTGTCCCGCGAGCGCGCCGAACAGCTCTACGGTGCGCCTCTCCCCGATCCCAATGACGTGCTGAGCAGCGCCGCAGGGGTACGCTGCTGATCACCTACGTCGTTGACTCGGTCGTCCTCACGGACCTCGAAGTCGCGGATGTGATGCTCGAGGCGCCGCTGCCTGGACGATTCGACCTGGCGGTACCCGATCTCCTCGAAGTCTACGGTGAGCGTCAGAAGCACGACGCCCGGCACCTCGCCAAGTACGACTTCACGATCATTGAGCTTGACGACGCCGACGTCGAGAAGACCATGGACTACCTGCGGCGGTACCCGGCACTCACGCTGCACGATGTCTGGGCGCTGTATCTGTGCGTCTCCCGCGGCCACAGACTGCTGACGAGGTCGTCCCAGCTTGCCAGTGCTGCGGCCGATGCCGGAGTCGTGACGCACTCCACGCTGTGGCTGCTCGATCAACTCGTCGTCGCGGCTTGCCTGTCCCCCTGGGAGGCGGTCGCGGCTGTGCGGCAGATGCAGGCGCGTGGTCGCGGTCTCAGCCCGGCGAGGTGCGACCGGTTCATCGAGAAATGGGACAGGCCGGGGTAGGACCGGGTGCGCCGGTCGACTGGAGGTCGCCTGCTCGAGACCAAGGTGCCCGCCACGTAGACGGCGCGGCTACCTCTGGGTATGCTGCGGGGGAATCGCGGTGCACCCTCGAGGGGGCGCCTGAGACGGTCGAAGGCTCTCGGCCGATTCCTTTCTTGGGAGCTCGCTGGGTGGAGGGGCGCGGCTGAGCTCACGTTCTCGAAGCGGCAGGGCGGGTAGGAGGCACTGATGACCAAGGACTCGGCGTACTACCGGCTTCTGCCATACGAGCGCGAGTGGCTCATGCGGGAAGAAGGCGCGCAGAAGTACTTCGTCGTGCGCCTGAAGGATCTTCCCGCGGTCGCTGGTGATGGGGTTTCTCAAGACGAGGCGGTCGAAGATCTGCGCGAAGCCTTCGATGAGTTCGTCGCCGCGTGGCTCGAGGCGGGACGTCCCATCCCGGAGCCGAGTCGCGCATTTTCCGTTCCCGGCGGCGCCTGAGAAGCGGCCCGCGAAGGCGTGGCCCCTCAGTCTTGCCTTCCTCTGAGCGGTCAGATGAAGAGACCGCGTCCGACTGGGCCGAACGCGCTGTGGTGTACACGAACAACGTGCTCGTCGAGGACTCCGAGCAAGAGCCGCGGTTCGAGACTCTGACAGAGGTGACCGCAGTCATCTGAGTGGGCGCAGTACCACTCGAACCCGGGCCGGGCACCACCATCGGCCCTCTTCCGTGCTGGACTCCTCGACCCGAAGACGCGAGCGGCGTCTATGCTCACCGGCAGCCACGGCTGCAAGACGATGGATGCAGGCGACGCGCATCCGCATCCTCCGGCGTCGCATTCTCGGCAGGCTCATGAAGGCGATCGGTGGGGTCGCTGACATGATCCACCTCCTCTCGGGGTATGTAAACAACACGAGTCTTGACGAGTATACCACTGATGATGCGATAATGGCACGACATTGAACGCGGAGGGGAGGACTCGGTGAAGGTTCGGTCTGACACTGAAGTAGGCGCTCGCATTGGCGGGCTGCTCGGCGAGCGCCCACAGCGGGAGCTCGCTGAAGCGATCGACATGCAGCCGTCAGTGCTCAGTCGCGCCTTGGCGGGGGAGAGGGCCTTCAACATGTCTGAGCTTGTCGACATTGCGGACTACCTGGGCGTCCGCATCGAAGACCTCCTCTTCGATGAACAGCCGGCGTTCGTGAAGCGCGGCGACGCTGACGACGCCGCGACGCTGGACGCCGTCGATCGATGCTCGAGGCTCATCGACGGAATGCTCCAGATCGAGGCCGTAGGCCGATGAGCTTCGTCACGGAGTCAGAACGCGGCTTCGCAGCAGCACGGGAGGCCCGCTCGCGGCTGGGTCTCGGCCTGGAGGCCCCTCTGGCTGACGCCCTGCTGCTGATCGAGGACGTGGCCGGTGTGCCCGTTACAGTGCTCGCGCTGCCGACCGGACTGGCTGGTCTGCAGGGCCGCAAGCACGGCCGTAGCTACATCTTCGTCAATGGTCTCGAGTCGGCGGCCCGCCAGCGGTTCACGCTGGCACACGAGTTCGGCCACGTCGAGCTTGGGCATGCGGGGTCGGTCGATTACACGTCGGACGGCTTTGGCGACGGGCGAAGGACTCCGACCGAGATACAGGCCGACGGGTTCGCGGCCGAGTTCTTGGCTCCCGCGGATGGAGTGCGGAGATGGCTCGGCGCAGTCGGCGAGCCGCCGAACGACCTTGAGACGGTCGTCCGACTGGCCGACCACTTCCACGTCAGCGCCGAGACTGCGCTGTACCGACTTCAGGTTGCCCGGCACCTCACGAAGGGCAAGTACGAGCCCATCAGGGTGCAGATTCGGGACCACGAGCACACTGCGCTCTGCCGGCGATTGGGCCTCGGGGACTTCGAGGACACGCTCAGTCGTGCTGCGGCCAAGCTCCCGCGCCTGCCGCGGGCGACGGTGAACCAGGCTGCTGCCGCCTTTGAGCGCGGACTGCTCACCGTCGACCAGATCACGCAGCTTCTCGACATCGACCGGGCGCTCATCGAAGGGGAGTTCGAGCGGCGAGGGATCGAACCGGGCCACCACGAGCCGGACTACTGATCCATCGTGCGCTCGCAGTCGGGATCCGGGATGCTGCTCGATGCGAGCACGGTCTGCCACTATGCGCAGCACGGCGGCCTGCAGCGGCTGCGCGACTTCCTCCGTGATCGAGCGCGCATCACGCGCGAGGTTGAGCGGGAGTTGCTGCGTCTCTCGAAACGACCGGAGCTCGCTCAGCTCGCCGACCACCTGGCGAAGGATGGCGCGGTCGCCCGGACGGAGGGCAAGTGGTCGAAGCTCACCAAGAACCTCCCTGACGACCTCAAGGACGAGTTCGCGCGACTGCTGGGGCTGAAGCACGCCCTCGGTGAGCACGATCGTGCGCATGCCGGCGAGATCGCCACTGTCCTCATCGCGAAGTATCGAGGGACTGAGCTGGTGATCATGGACGACAACTGGGGCTGCGACTTCGCGCGACGGACGTACGGACTCGAGGTCATGTCGACCGCCCGGCTGACGCTTGAGATGGTCATGTGCGGCCGCCTGGACGAGGAAGAAGGCTTCAGGGTGTTCGACAGCGCCACGCCGGATGACGTTGGCCGGGAGCGCTTCAAGGCTGGGCTTGAGAACCTGCGCCGGGACTGACTTGGATCAGTCGCCCGCCGGCGGCAGAGTCCGCAGGAGCGCCTCGCCGGCAGTGAGGTGCCGGGGCGTTCAACTTCTACGCGCGCGCGCCGGCACGGCGGATCAGTGTCGCCCAACGCCGCATTCCAGTGTGTGGACGGCAGAGACGGCCTGAGGCTGTACCTGAACTGGGGGTTGTACGACGTCTCTGCTCCGGAGCCGAGCGTGCCGCTCTCCGCGTTCGACGAGAAGCTCGACGACTTCAAGAGCGTGTTCCTGACGCTTCGGGAGGCGATGGCGGCGGCGGCCGACGCCTGACCATGCTTCTGGCTATGCCTCATCCGGCGTCAGCACCGCGTCCGCGAAGCTCATCGTCGGCAGGCTCAGCTGCCCCCACGGCGTGCGGCTGGTGAGCATCAGCAAGTACTCGCGCGCCGACGAGTAGAGGATCGAGGCGCCGTTGGTCGCGACGAGCTGTGCCACTTCAGTCTCCGGAATCTCATCAGCCACGTAGCGGAAGAAGCCGATGGCACGAAGGCGGAAGCGGTAGCGCAGGGTCTCCTCCTCGACGACCTTGTGCGCGATGTCGAGCGACACCCGCCATACATCGGGGTTGTCGTCCACGGTGGCCAGACCGAGCTGCATCTCGACGCCGTGACGCCCCGGCTGTCCTTCAGCGTCCGGCACGTATTCGGGAGCCGCCTCGAGGCTGACGATATCGAAGTACGACTCCTCAAGCAGCAGAGGCGGCTGCGCCATTGGTCCCCTCCTCGCTTGTGATTGCCGCGCTGCCGCGTGGCGTGGAGGGCGCGGCGGCAAACTGGAGCGCCCTCGGCGGCGCATCGGTGAACTCACGCTTGATAACACTCCCGCCCGCCTCGGCAGCTCGGGAGTGCATGGTGTACACATCGCGCCACACGGTGGCGGCATTGGAGGGCGCGAGGTGCATCTTCAGCTCCATGCCGAGGCCCATGGCCAGTTTGGTCATGGTCCCTAGCGTGAAGTTGGCGCCGCCGTTGAGGACGCGCGAGATGTAGGCCTGCGAGCTGCCGATGCGACGCCCGAGCTCGGTTCCCGAGACGCCCTTCTCTTGCATCACGCGCCAGAGCTCCTCGGTGAACTCGAGGATGGCGAGCTCCTTGTGGAGCTCGGGATGCTTCTCCGCCTCGTCGAAGATGTCCTTGAACGACCTGATAGTCATGAGTCCTCCCGGATGACCTCGATGTCACCGTGGCGCTTCGCCTCGAGGTAGCGTTCCCGTTCCGCCAGGGCGCGCGTGATCAGGCTTCGCAACTCGGTCTTCTTCGGTTTGCGGAGCGCTTCGGTGCAGATGATCATGCGGCCCTCGTCGTAGAAGTAGGGGATGCGGATGCCGCCCCTTGTCTTGAGCTCATAGATGTCGTCCGTCAGCTTCCGCGAGAGCCGTTCGCTTCTCGGTGGACCATGGGCGGCGGTTCGTTTCAGCAGCGCCGCGACCTGGTCGTAGTCACGCTTACTGTCGACCAGGAGTCCGTCGACGAGCTCCAGCACCTGACAGCCTCCACGATCGTCGCATATCGCGAGGACGCTCCATTGGCCGACTTCGATGCGGCGCAGCCTAATCATAACTCAGAAGTTATGGCTGGCAAGCGGGCGATGCGGGACGCGGGTGGCATGGCGCGAGGATACTCGCAAGAGGAGACAAAGCCGAGGCCGCGCGGGTGGACGTTTGCGCTGGTCTCGGTTGACGCGCCGGGATGGGCGTCAGGCGGCGGCGGACCGCGGCATGAGGCTCATAGATCGGGCGCGCCGTTCGACCAAGTCGTCACGAGCATGGTGTCGCTCATGCGACTACTCCCAGAGAGATAAGCTCGTCAACGAGTGCCTCGCCGGCTTCATCGATGTCGCCATTCAGGGCAAACGTGAGGCTGCGAACGTTGATGTGGTCGCCGACGCAAGTGACCAGGGGCTCCTGCAGATGCACCGGGTAGACGAGCGCGGCGTCATGGCAGCGTTTGCTCACCGCGTAGGCGACCACCTGCTCGATGTCGCCGGCGGCCGGCGTCTCCGGCCGCTTGTACTTGGTATCGAGCACGCAGAGCGGCCGGTCCTCGACGGCGTCGTACAGCACGAGATCCACAATGAACTCGAGGTCTCCGGACGCCGTGATCTCCACGTGCTCCTGCGCCTTGATGCTGTGGGTCTTGGGCAGGTGCGCCGCCAGCCATTCGGCGACGAACAGCTCGAACAGCCGGTTCATGTCGATGAGGAAGGGCAGCATGGCGCGGTCGCCGCTGTCGAGGTGCGGGCCGCTGTGCTCGAGGAAGAAGCGGCAGAGCCCGTGCAGCGGTTCGTAGTCCTCGTTGAGGCGGTTGTAGAGGCGGCCCACGCACGCGGCCGGCGCGAAGGGCGCCGGCGTCACGAACGACTGGATGCTCCGGTAGGCGGTGCGTACCGTCGGCAGAACGCGCCGGCCGCACGGGCCGCTGCGCGCGATGCGCTGCAGGGTCCACGCCAGGATCTGGTTATCGGCGATGTCGCCGGTATGCTCCTCGTAGGCGCACTGCAGGTGCGCGTCCCAGGGGCGCGTGATCAGCCGCCGCGCGTCGAGCTGGCCGCGCACGTAGGGTAGGCGGTCGCTCTCCGGGACGTATGTGCGGTAGAAGCCTTTGCGCCCGCGGTCGAGCACGCGGCGGGCGAGGATGTGCGCGAGCCGCTCGTAGAGCTCTTCGAGGCTCGCGCAATCCGCGAGCCCGTCGGCCAGGTGGATCTTGAGCTTGTAGGCGTACTCCAGCATGCGGAACAGGTTGGCGATCGGCACCTTGGGCCTCAGCCGCAGGTGGAGGTCGTCCGTGAGCACGATGTACCCGACCCAGCCCTGCGGCGTCAGCTGCCACTTGTGACCGGTCTTCACCGACGGGAACTCGACGCTGATCTTGCTGCCGTACTGCCGCCAGAGCGCCTCGCCGAGGTGCTCGTCAAGCTCGTCGCGCGCCAGCTCCAGCGTCATGTACTCCTCGAGCTCGAGAATCCGGCGGGTCGAGCTGGGCGCCTCAACTGCCACAGGTCACTCCGCCCCCAGCTTCTTCTTGACCTCGCCCCAGCGGAAGCTGTCGACCGTCGCCCGTTGGTCAAAGAAGTACTCCTCCAGGTACGGCTCGATCTCCATGCTCCACACGTCGGGGAGCTGGTCAGCGATGTCCGCGCGCATGAAGAACGACGTGCCTACCTCGTAGTGGTGGTCGCCGATCTTGCGATTCAGGTCCTTGAGCACCTCGACGAGCTTGGCCGGGTCGTAACCGCCGCCGTTCTTGGCGTGGTAGTCCGTGAGCATCCGGTAGTCGGGGTAGAGCGGGAGGAAGGCGAAGCGGCGGCGCAGCGCGTGGTCGACCAGGGCGATGGAGCGGTCGGCGGTGTTCATCGTGCCGATGAGGCGCACGTTGGCCGGGATGCTGAAGCGGCCGCCGGCGGCCAGCGGGATGCTCTTCTCGCGGTACTCGAGCAGGTACATGAGCTCGCCGAACACGCGCGCCAGGTTGGCGCGGTTCACCTCGTCGATGATGAGTACGCTCAGGCCGGAGCGGCCACGCGCCTGGTCGCAGAACTGCTTGAAACGGCCGTCCATGATTGGGTAGTCGAGCCCGCCGCCGTCGCGGGCTTTGGGGCGCATGCCCTGCATGAAGTCCTCGTAGGCGTAGGCCGGGTGGAACTGCACCAGCTCTGCCGTGCCCGTGCCGCCGGCCACGAGGTGCTTGGCGAGCCGCTCGGCCACGTAGGTCTTGCCGGTGCCCGGCGGCCCGTACAGGATCGCCTGGCCTTTGCGGTCGATGGCTCGCAGCCAGGCCTCGAGGTTCTTCTTCGGCAGCGAGGTCTCGGCGACGAGGTCGTCGAGGGAGTAGGGCGGGTTGACCTCGATCTCGTCCTCGTCCTCGATGTCGCCCTCCATGTAGACCCGGATGGCGGGCAGCGGATCGTCGGATGTGGCGAGCAACACGAGCGGGAAGAGGCGGGCGAAGGCATTCGCCACGTCGTCGATGAGCTGATCGCGCTCGATGCCCAGCAGTTCGTGCCAAGGCACGACCACGCGCACATGTGGCGCCACCTGGGTGCCCTGTTCCAGCCACCCGGCGAGGTCGAGCCCCTCGTTGCCCACGGTGATGTGGCCGCCGGCGCTCTCGTTCTCGCGGCCGAACTCGAAGCCGGGCGCGTTGATGGTGTCTCCGAGCGCGGCGACGATGGCCTGGCGGTTCTCCTCGACGTTGCGCGCGAAGCGCTTGCGGTCCTCACTCGCGTAGTTGCCGATGGAAAAGCCGTACGAGAGCCCCTCCTCGTTGAGGAAACCGTAGAGCTGGCAGCCCTCGCTCTTCTTGCCGCCGACGGGGTAGAAAGCACCCCAGTAGTGCGCCCAGGCGCCGCCCCTGCCGAAGTCGTTCTTGGGGAAGATGCCGAAGAGGCGCTTCTTCGTCTCGAGCGCCTGTTTGAGCGGCGGCGCGACGCGTTCGCCGACGGTCAGGAGAAGATCCTGAACGGGCTCCTGAACGTACTTCGTGAGCCCGTCCTTGTGGGCGGCGTAGAACGACTTCGTCGGGTCCGCCGCCAGGGCCGTGAGGAGCTCCATGGCCTCTGGGGTGAAAGCCGGGTCCACCGCCACCTCGCCCTCCTCGGGTTCGTGCTTCTCAAGCCCCTCGGTCAGGAGCCGATCGCGTATAGATTCGTCGAAGAGGGCCTCCGCGACCTCATGAACGTGATACTTGCGTTCGCCGCAAATCCCGTGATGCGCGAAGGTACTCCCGACAAGTCGTGCGGTCTCAAGGAAGTGCTGTCGTACCTCGGCGGTCACGGCGCCCGGTCCTATGAGGCGCAGCACGACTTCATCATCCTCAACCTTCTGCTTGAAGCGGAAGTGCACTTCCATTCCGCTCGTGCCAGGGGCGTCGGCGAACATCGCCAGCTGCAGGCGGTCCGGTTTGGACGCCGGCCCCCAGCGCATTACGCACCATGGGCCGAAGTAGAGGGTGAGGAGATGCGCGCCGGCGTTCAGTGTCACTGCGAAGCGCTCGTCCTGAATGTTGATCACGCCCAGTTTCCCGAGGGCTTGCGCCATGAGGTCAAGACCCTGCTCCGCGTCGGCGCGGTCGGCGAAGATCTTGTCGAAGGGCGGTCCGAGCACATCCGCGGATGCATCCGGCGGGAGTGAGAGTAGAGCATCAAACTCGCCCCTCCTCATGCTCCTCAAGGTGCGCATCCAGCCGTGGCGCGGTTCGGGGAGCCGGCGTAGCCGAACATCGAACCATTCAACCGGCAGGTGGTGGCCGTGTTCGACTCCCTTGAGGTACTCGTATGGGCCTGTCACCTTGCCAAAGCCGACGACCTCGGACTTGCCTTTGTTGGCGACGATCAGATCGCCTTCTGCGATGTCGTGGGCGGAATGCCACACTTGTTCGGTTCCCGAGACGGTCCAGTCGTCGTTCTCGTCTACTGCCGCGGCCTGCGCGGTCTTGAGCTCCTCATGGCTCATCGCGCCCACGTCGCCCAGTTGCTCCCAGTTGATGCTGATGAAACCGCCCTCGCGGCAGGCGTCCCAGTCCCGTGCGCCCGCGCCTGGCGCGATCTTCCAGAAGCCATTCGCCTGGGGCTGCGTTGGCGTGCCCAATTCCGATCCGGCGATCCACAGCAGACTCTGCACGTCGATCATGTCCTGCACGCCGAACGGTTCCAGCGAATCCCGTAGTTCGTGAGACCAGGCCAAGATGGCGCCGTACTCTTCGGCCGTGGGGCTCCCCTTGGCGGTCCACGGCGTCTTGAGCTCCTTGGCCAGCCTCCTCATGGTGTCTGTCTTGACGAACAGGTCTTCGTCCGGGTGAGTGAGGAAGAGGAAGTACGTCGGGAACGTCCACTTGCTCGGCAGGCCTTCTGCCGCCACGAGGCTCAGATAGCGGCCCAGTCTGTCGGGCGACGAGCCATCGCCCCAGAGCAGGTCAAAGAGCGCCCAGCAGAAGCGCTCAAAGATCTCGGGCTCGGCGTCATGGGCGAGGTGGAGAGCATTCAGGTCGCCGGTATTCGGGGTGCTCATGTAGAGCAGATTGGTGGCCTGAGCGATCTTCTTGAACCTCTCATAGAACGAGTTGAACGCGCGGCCTTCGAGATCCTCGCGCAGGCCGGACTCCAGCAGGAGGCCGTCCGAACCTATGGCCTTCTCGACGGCCTCGACTTTGTACACGCGCTCTTCCCTCACCGTCCGCTCATCGGCGAAGGACTCCCAGCCCGGGTAGGTCTGGCGAACGAGGGAGACGAGCGTGTCGACGACGTGCTGATCGAGGCCCATGTTGACCCCCCGTGTGTGCGCGCCCGCGGCGCGGCTGATGGCTGGTCTGCCCGGATTGTATCTGCGCGCGCGTCCGGAATGCGGAGCGGCCTCGTTGACTGGGCTGTCGCCGCGACGATGACGCCGACTTGCTTCTGCTCGAGAGCACGGCGCTCGGTGCGGGCTCCGGCTGCCACGGGCTTCTTGGCGAGCAGGAGGTTGAGGAGGAGCTGGTGGCGCCTGCGAGCGGGGAGCCGGACAAGCTTCTCGCCCTCATCGCCTCCGGCCAGAACCTCGTTTGGCCGGCGTCCTGCTTCGGGGCTGAGAAACGCATGGGCAGGTGGCTCGTCATGGGCCTGTACCATGCTTTCGTCGAACTCAAGCTCGCGCCGCTCTCCAGGTCTATCCCGCTGTTCGCCAAGGAGGGCGTGCGCATGAGGTTTGGAGTCACGCGGGCAACGAGGTCTTGCTGGAGCGGTACCGGCGCGGGGACCGCATCGTCACCCACTACTACAACGCCCCAGGTGAGGCTGTGTCCCTCTGGGCGCTGTTCGAGGTCATCACGCTCGGGCACTTCGCGCGGTTCCTCGAGCAGCTCTCCTCTGATGCACTGGTGAGAGTGGCGGGGAGCTGGGGGCTCAAGCGCAAAGACGCGGGCCTCGTGCCCCGCCTCGTGTTCGCGGTCACCGAGCCGCGCAACGCGGTGGCTCGCAACGGCGCCGTCTTTGACACGAGGTTCGCGAGCGCCAAGGTCCGGAAGGAAGTGGGTGGCCTTCTCAGCCGTGGCCCATCTGTGCGTGCGACTCGGCTTCGCCAAGAGGGATGTCTATCAGGCGACCAGCGCCTTCGCGGCTCTCTCGGACGAGCTTCGGACTCGAGCTCACCGTCGCGTGTTCGACCAGATCGTCCACTCGGGCAATCGGGGCAAGGCGAGGCGGATCGAGGCATGGATCCGGACCACGTAGACTCGGCTCTGCCTCCCGGGTATGCTCTCATCGAATCGCGGTGCACCCTCGAGGGAGACACCTGAGACGGCCGGATGCTTCCGGCCGTTTCCTTTTGTCGGCCGGCAACCAGGCGCCGCTCGCCATCGTCAATCGGGACGAGTAAGCCGACCGCCACTGCGGGTGGCTTCCGGCGGCGGGTTGCGTTGCGGCTGAGCCTTCAGTGGGAGCGAAGTGACGGAAGGGCTTCGTAGATTTGAGGCGCCTCCGCCGACCAGGTTCATCGGTGAGGAGATGCTGTCTCACCTGTCCGCGTCCACTGCACTGCGTATTCCGGCCCAATTCGGACCCACATCGTGGCTTTCGGGCCGGTCTGCTCGAACTGCTTGTTAGCCGCCGATGACCTCGGCTGGGACGTCCGGAATCTGCGCCCCATGCCATGTCGCAACCACCCAGACAGTCCCGCCCTTCACGCGGTAGAAGAAGCGGTACGGGTCGACAATGACGTCGCGGAACTGGAGATCCGGGAACTCCGGAACCACGCGACCCGAGTCGGGGAAGTCCCCGAGCCGGGCAAGCACGGCATTCACTCTCTGCTGAAATGCCCGGGCGGCAAACGGCCTGTCCGCGCGGATGTAGGCGAGAGCCGCCAGGAACTGGGCGCGGGCAGGCGGCGTGAATCGGACCTTCAGCGTCACGACTCGCCGAGCAGCGCTTCGGCCTCTGCCATCACGGTCTCCAGGTCGTAGCCCACGCCGGCCTCGATGTCGGCCTCGCCGCGCGCCAGCAGGCGCAGGATCTCGAAGTCGTGCTGGGCACGCTCGTAGGCGCCCGCGCTGACCAGGACCGCAGAGGCGCGCCCGTGCTGCGTAATGAACACTGGTTCACCGGAAGCCGCTGCCCGTTTCAAAATGGCCGAAGCATCCTGACGCAGCTCGCTGATCGGGACGATAGTGGGGATTGCACTCATCAGGGGTACCTCCTTCGCTAGCGTTTATTGTACCACCGATGCACCCACGTCAGCGTCGCTGGCTCGTGCGGCTAACAATGAGTATGCCGTGTGTGTGGCACTGCCGCAGAAGCCAACGTTGTTCTGCGTATGGCGTCCACGGAACCTGAGGGCGCGGAGATATGCGGACGGCGTAGGGCGGGTCACAGGGTGTCGGCGGGACTGCGCACGCCGAGGCCGCCGCGGGTCCGGGCGAGATCACGTGGGGAGCTCGAGCTGGCGTTCCGCAAGGGCCGGCTGTTCGTCTACCAGCGGCGCAACAGCCTCGCGGTCATCGTCTCTTGGCCCGCGGGCAAGTACCGCGTCGACATCGACGAGCGCTTCCTCGCCGGCGTCGACCCGGAGACGAAGGCGGGGCTCACGGTCAGTTGCGGATGCGGCCCGGCGGCGGTGGACGCACGCGGTGCGCATCGCCTGCTTCAGCACCGCAACGTCGGCAAGCTCATGAAGGCGATCCGCGAGGTCGCGCGCAGCGAGGAGGTCATCTGCGGCCGATCCCCACCCGCGGACGACCCTCTGCCCGCGTGGGTTTCGGCCGCAGGCCGCCAGGTCACGGACCACCATATGCTTTGCCGCCTCGACCTCCTCGGGCCGCGGAGACTCGGGGAGCGGGCGCGTGAGGGTTCGCGGTCATGAGGCGGCGAAGGAGCAACCACCGAGGATTCCTCGGGAGTTGAGATCGAAGGACGTCCCCGTCGTGCGGACGCCCGCCACCGCGGCGCGGCAACGTCACCCATCCGCGTCAGTCAACGTCCACCACGCCGGCGATTCGTGAGCCTCGCAGCCGCGTCGCCTGGTAGCTACGTTGGTAGGCATGACGCCGGCGCCCCGATCACGCGCATCTTGGCCGGTGGCCGCGCTTCGAGGAATGGGCCACATGAATCCCAGCAAGGGTCCGGGCGCCCTGGCTCGTGATCTGTATCATCTTGCCGACTCGGGCCGGGTCGACTTCGCCTAACTCTCACGCCACATCGGCTGGGTAACGAGGCCGGAGCTCCGCTCGCCCGAGCTCCCGCGAGGGGCTTGAGGGCTCCTTCCGGGAGCGGTGCCCGCGGCCCGATGAGGCGAGCTGCTTCCAGCCGCGCAGCGTGCCGATCACGTCATCTCCCGTCTCGAGGCCAGGAGTGCACGAGATCATGCTAAAGCAGTCAGGTAGCCACAACGTGACCATGTTTAACGGCAACCGAGAGGTGATGATGGCGCGAGGCCCGTTCGGCACCGGGCGCTCGAGAAGATGCGCATCTCGCCGGCGCTGCTCTCCACCGTGCGCCTGATTGGTGAGCACAAGGGCAGGCAGGACCTGTACCGGCGCACGGCTCCCGTCGTGCTTGACACCCTTGTGCAGGTGGCCCGCATCCAGAGCGTGGAGTCCTCGAGCCGCATCGAGGACATCACCGCTGTGCCGCCGCGGCTCAAGGCGCCTATGGAGCAGAAGACGGCGCCAAGAAACCGGGCGGAAGTGGAGATCGTCGGCTACCGTGACGTGCTGGATACCGTGCACACATCGGCGATAGACATGCCCTTCACTCCGGGCCGTGTCCTGCAGCTGCACCGCGACATCTGCCGGTACGTGCCGGACCCGGGCGGCCGCTGGAAGATCGGCGATAACTCCATCGAGGAGGAAGCTGCGGACGGGACGAGACGCATCCGCTTCACCCCGGTGCGGGCCTTCCAGACCGCGGATGCCATGGACGCGCTCCACCTCGGCCTCGACAGCGCCCGTCTCGCCGGCGTAGTGGATCCGCTCCTTCCTACCCCGCCTCCTGCCTGGACTTCCTCTGCATCCATCCCTTCCTGGATGGCAATGGGCGCATGTCCCGTCTGCTCACGCTCGTCCTCCTCTATCGCGACGGGTACGAGGTCGGGGGGTACGTGAGCTTGGAGAAGCTGATCGAGGACACGCGGCGAGGCTACTACGAGGCGCTTGAGGCCTCGTCGGCCGGCTGGCACGAGGGGCGGCACGATCTGCGGCCGTGGGTCGAGTACTCCATGGGCATCGTGCTCGCGGCGTCTCGCGAGCTGGAAGCGCGCGTGGACGCAGTCGCGGGCGCGCGCGGCGCGAAGCGCGAGATGGTCGTGGACTGCATCGAACGACTGCCCTCGCAGTTCAGCATGGCCGACATCGAGCGCGCGTGCCCGCACGTGAGCCGGCCCACGATCAACAGGGTGCTGAGGGACTGGCGCCGCGACGGCAGGCTGCAAGCCACGCGCGGTCGTGACGCGAGGTGGACAAAGCTGGGCTGAGGCCGGCGACCGCCGGCGAAGCCGGCCCTGGGATGCGGCATCGTGATCATGATGCTCATAACGTGATCATCCTCGACCTGCGTGATCAAGTTATGCCGCGCGAGCTCAAGGGCGCCGGGCCTCGGTGCGCCGCTGAGGGAGGGGATCACGCGAGTACCGGCGACGCCCCGGTCCGGCGACAGGCGCCTGCGCGCCGCGCCGCCTCTCCGCCCGGATGCACGAGCAGGTCATCGCCGCCGACGGCCTTCTGCACTCGTGCCGGCTGCGGTTCGCGAGGAACTGACCTGGCCCTCCGGATCCGCGTCACGGCGAGGAGCTCACCTTGAGCCGATTCTCACCTGCGGACAACCCTCTGCTGGTGCGGGTTCCGGCTGCAGGCCGCCAGGTCACGGACCACCACCCGCATCGCCGCCTCGACCTCCTCGGACTGCGGCGGCTCGGGGAGCGGGCACGTGCGGGTTCGTGGTCATCGAGGTCGAGCCGGTATCGCCACGTGACGGGCAGAGTTCCTCTAATCCATTGTCATCCTTGTGCCGCGAACCGGCTGCCGCTACGGTCGACTGGAGTCTCCCTCTCCACGATGAGCACTCCCACCTACAAGTCGCTCAACGCTCTCATGCGGCACATGCGCAGCTGTGCCGGCATCGACGTGCGTGGCTCCGCCCACAAGCGGGCGCGCGCGCACATGGGTTACTTCCACGGCTACAAGGGCTACCGCTTCAGCGGTTCGCCGGCCAGAAGGATCCCGTACGCCGGGTTCGACGACCTGGCGGCCGTCGTGAGCTTCGACAGCGGCCTGAAAGCACTCTTCTATCCCCTGCTGATGAAGCTCGAGATGACGATGAAGAATCTCGCGTTGGTCGAGCTGCTGGAGGCCGCCGACTCCTCTGTTCTGAACGACGTCTACGGCCGGCTGATGCCCGGCACCAAGAAGAACGGACGGCAGGGCAAGCTCGAAGTCATCCATGCCGGCAACCAAGTTCTCCTTGAGCGGCACAGGCGCGGCGATCGGATTGTCACCCACTACTATGACGCTCCCGGTGAGGTCGTGCCGCTCTGGGCGCTTTTCGAGGTCATCACGCTCGGCCACTTCGGCCGCCTGCTCGAGCAGCTGTCGTCTGACGCACTGGTGCGCATCGCGGACAGCTGGGGCGTCCGGAGAGGCAATGCTGATCTCGTGCCGCACCTGGCGTTCGCGATCACCGACCTGCGCAACGCGGTGGCCCACAACGGGGTCGTCTTCGACACGCGCTTTGCGAGCGCCACGATCCGCAAGAAGGTCGCAGGAATGCTCGCCCGCGAGATGGGGTTCGAACCCGCGCTGCGTCTCGGCTTCGACACGATCACCGACTACCTGGTGTTGGTCGTGTACCTGTCGGCCGGTCTCGGCTTCCCCAAGCGGGAGGTCTACCGTGCGACCACAGCGTACGCTTCCCGGACTGATGAGTTGAGAAGCCGCGTGCCCGCGCGCGTGTTCGACCTCATCGTCCACACCGACAACCGCGCCAAAGTGAGGCGCCTCGAGGCATGGGTGCGGGCCACATAGACGTCGCGGCTGCCGCTGGGTATACTGTGGGGGAATCGCGGTGCACCCCCGAGGGGGCCACCTGAGACGGCCGGAGGCTTCCGGCCGTTTCCCCTTCTTGGGGCCTACCAGGCGCCGCTCTCCGTCGAGAAGCGGGACGAGGAAGCCGACCGCCACTGCGGCCCCCAACACCGGCCACTCCGTGTGTCGCCACGCCGATATCTTCGGACTGCGAACGCCGCCTTCTGGAGCCTTCTTCAGCCCGGCTGTGCCGAGGTCAAGGTGGAGTCGCCGGTCGCCCTGAAGAGGGGCGAGCTCGTGTCGGGGCTGTGCCGCGACGTGACCGTGCGGGAACCGCGCCGCGTGACGCAAGGGGTCTACGGCGGCCCCCGGATGCGCCTCGCCAAGAACCTCTCGTTCAACCTTGGCGCCTTCCGCGCCGCGCCCCACGAGGAGCTGCACGACGTCGACCGCGGCACTCTCGTGCTCACGTACAAGCGCTACGCGTTCATCGGCGAGAAGCGCACGGGCAGCGCATACCTCAGCCAGATCGTGAGCATCGAGCCCTACCGCGACGCCGTCGCCGTCCACCGCGCCAACAAGCAGCGCCTGGAGATGTGCTGCAACCTCGACCGCTAAGGCTTCCCCTTCGCATGGGAAGGGTGCACGCACGAGGCGGACCTCACCGGCTGCGTCGTGGCCTGCGCCTTCGCGGGCCTGATCGCGAAGAGCGAGGCGACGGCTCCCGCCCGCGGGCCTGCCTCAGCGGCTCGCACCAAGGACGCGGAGCCGGGCGGCACGCGCAGCGCCGTGGATGAGCTCGAGAGATTGGCGAAGTCGCGCGCCGGCGGGGCGCTCAGCGACGAGGAGCTCGCCAAGCTCAAGGCCAAGATCATTGGCTGATACGGCGCGCCGGGCGAGTGCCGGCCCGCGGAAATCCAGCAGCGAGCTTGACAAGTCACGGACGCCGCTGCCGTGAGGCACGAGCCGCCCGATTGCCTTGCACTTGCTCTGCGCACCGCGCGCCACGGGGGGTAGTCGCTACGCGTCTGGCTGCCGAACGTCACGCGACTGCTGCCCGGCGTCGCGCCGCAGTCCGTGCCGCTGACGGTGACTGTCGCGCAGCCGTCGCCGGCGGCGAGGACGGCGCCGCCAACGAGAACGTCACTCTTCAGCCGTGGGCTCCGAAGGCGGCCTCAGCTCAACGCCAAGCCGCCGCTCGAGCGAGATCCCCTCTTCTGTGTTCTTGACCCAAATGGCGAGAAAATCGGCCACGTCCGCAGGTGCTCCGGATACAGTGCCCTGAGGCTTGCCCGTTTCGGAGTTCATCATAAGGAAGGTTACGTCACCCATGGCTCATCCACCTCGATCTCAAGATTCGGCACTACCATCAGGCTATCGGCGGCGACAACCGCGAACGTGAGTGTCCGCCCAGGCTCTCCACCTTAGCCGACCCTTCGGACGGATACGTTCGCGCGCGAGAGCCGGGCGTCCGTGTACGAGCGGCGCAGCAGCCTTGCGGTCATCGTCCTACGGCTCGCGGGCGAGGAGCGCATCCACATCGACCAGCGCTTCGTCGTCGGCCTCGACCCGAAGACGCGAGGGGAGCTCACGCTCACCGGCAGCTGCGGCCAGATGACGGTGGACGCACGCGGCGCACACCCGCACCCTCCAGCGCCGCAACGTCGGCAGGCTCATGAAGGCGATCCGCGAGGTCGCGCGCAGCGAGGAGCGGGGCCAGTCTCGCGGTCTGTCAGCGTGCGCCCCGGGCGGCCGCGATGAAGCGGAATTGGTGGCCGCTATCAAGCGGACCAGGTGGCCGGAATGAATCGGAACGGCCGGCCGAATTGAGACGGAATCGGTGGCCGAATTGGGCCGGAATACGCACGGGATCGATCTGAAGCAGCGCGGCAGTCACGCGCGTGACTCCGTCCGAGCCGACGTGAAGCGCGCCGGAAGCTCCTACCTGGTGTCCGGCTGCTCGGCCTGTCCGCGGTGCCGGAGGACAAGAAGGACTTGCCTTTCGACGAGGTCGACAACCCGCTGCCCCTGGTCATGTTCACAAACCTGTAGCAGCGACCGCAGACCTGGCGCTCGTGAGCGGCTCGCGACGCCCCGAACCGTCCCTCTGCGCCGCCGCCGTGACCGTCGGGCGTCTGCGGGCGCGAACGCTCTGGACAAGCGACTGGCGCCAAGGCGCGCGCGCCTCATGCCGCAGTCGCATCTTCGCCCACCGGCTGGGTTGAACCGGCAATCTCCTCAGTGCGGCGCCGATTCTGCTCGTTCCCGCCCCGGCGCAGCCTGCCGGTGCCGCGTGGCCTGTTGTTACGCGCGGCGAGGTGCTGGGTAGAAGCCTGCCGATGAGCGACGACGTGGACAGCGGACCGGAACAGGGCGCGGAGGGCGCAGAGGGCGCCAGCGCCGCCGCGCCGTCGCCGGTTCAGCCTCCCGCCAGCGCGCCCATCACCGCTGCTCAGCTCTTCGACGTGCTGGCCGTTCACCTGGCCGAGCACGACAAGCCCGCCTTCGTGCGCGCGGCCGTGGAGGCCGTGAGCAGCGGCGCCGTGGGCATCGCGCAGCTCTACCACGAGGTCCTCACGCCGCTGCTCGTACAGGCCGGCTCATCCTGGCAGCGCGGGCACCTGGCCGTCTGGGAGGAGCATCTGGCCAGCGCGATGGTGCGCAGCGTCGTCGAGATCGTCTACCCCGGCGTGCTGAAGGCCAAGGCGGCGGTCCCGCCGGCCGCACGCAGCGTCCTCCTGGCCAGCCCGCCCGAAGAAGGCCACGACCTGGGCCTGCGCATGGTCAGCGACCGCTTCGACATGGCCGGCTGGACGACGTACTTCCTGGGCGCCGACACGCCGATCGACGACGTCGTCGACGCCGCCCGCAGGCTGGGCGTCGATGCTCTCGTGCTCAGCTCGTCCACGCACTATCACCGCGTCGCCCTGCGCCGTCACGTGGACTACCTCAAGGCGCAGCTTCCGGGCATCGACGTGTGGGTCGGGGGCCCGGCCTTCGCTCTGGGCACCGACGGCTGGGCGCCGCGCGAGCTGCTCGACCTCGAGGCGCTGCTGGGCGGGCACCCGGCGGCGGGCGGCGGGGAGGGCTGAGTCGTGCTCAGCCTCAGCATCGCCGCGCGCTTTCTGCGCAAGAGTCCTGCGCAGTCCATCCTTATCGCCGCCGGCATCGCCGTCGGCATCGGCGTCCAGGTCTTTCTCGGCTCGCTGATCACGAGCCTCCAGACGAGCCTCGTCGATCAGACCATCGGCAACAGCCCGCAGCTCATCGTGCAGGCCACCACGGCCGGCGCCTCGCTCGACTACACCGCCGGCCTTCAGTTGGCCATGAAGAACGAGTCGCAGATCACGACGGTCGTGCCGACGCGATCGTTCTCAGCCATCTTCAAGAAGGGCGCCGACAGCGCGCCACTGCAGCTCATCGGCGGTCAGCTGACGCAGCTCGACACGATCTACGACATCTCTGGGCACCTCACCTCGGGCACGGCGCAGCTCGGCGCCGCCGAGGTGATGGTCGGCAAGGACTTCGCCGAAGCCAACGCTCTCAAGGCCGGCGACATCGCCGCATTCGTCCTTCCCGACGGCAAGCCGGCCAAGCTCACCGTGAGCGGCATCTTCGATTTCGGCTCGGCGGCGGCCAACAGCACGACGGCCTTCGTCGACGGCGCCTACGCCGCCGGCGTCCTCGGCCTCGGCGCCGACCAGTACACGGCCGTCGACGCCCAGGTGAGCAACGTCTTCGACTCCAAGACCGTTGCCGAAAGCCTGCGCGCGCAGCCTGCCCTGAGCGGCCTCAAGGTGACCGAGTGGCAGGCCGCCAACGCCGACCTTCTCTCGGCCCTCAAGAGCCAGAGCTCGTCGAGCTACATGATCCAGTTCTTCGTCCTCATCGCGGTGGCCCTGGGCATCGCCTCGACGCTCGCCATCTCGGCCGTCCAGAAGACGCGCCAGATCGGCATCCTCAAGGCGATGGGTATGAAGGACCGCGAGTCCGGCCGCATCTTCCTCTGGCAGGCCGCCATCCTCGGGGTCAGCGGCGCCGCCGTGGGCGTCGGCGGGGGGCTCGTCCTCATCGCGCTGTTCACCTTCGCGGGGCGCAACTCCACCTCGCTGTTCCCCATCCATCCCCAGGTGGGGTTCGTCGTGATCTCTTTCGTGGTCGGCGTGCTCGTGGCCATGGTCTCGTCGCTCATCCCCTCGCGCCGCACCTCGAAGCTCGACCCGATCGAGGTGATCCAGGGTGGCTGACGTGCTGCTGCACGCCGAGGACCTGGGCAAGACCTACGGCGCCGTGGCCAAGACGGTGGCTCTCACCGCCGTGTCCTTCGACCTGCAGGGCGGGGAGTTCGCGTCGATCATCGGCCAGTCAGGTTCGGGCAAGTCCACCCTCCTGAACCTCATCGGCCTGCTCGACACGCCCACCACCGGCCGCGTGGTGCTCAACGGGCACGACACGGCGGCGGCGAGCCGCAAGCAGCGCGCCACCCTGCGCAACGACTTCATCGGCTTCGTCTTTCAGTTCCACTACCTGCTGCCCGAGTTCAGCGTGCTCGAAAACGTGCTCATGCCCGGGCGCATCGCGGGGGTGAGCGTCGCCGACCTGCGGCCACGCGCCGAGGAGGTGCTGGCGCTGCTCGGCCTCGAGGGCCTCGAGGGCAAGGGCGCCAACGACCTCTCCGGCGGCCAGAAGCAGCGCGTGGCGATCGCCAGAGCGCTCATGAACCGCCCGGCGCTGCTGCTGGCCGACGAGCCCACCGGCAACCTCGACACGGTGAACACGAAGGCTGTGTACGAGCTGTTCCGCAAGCTCAACCGCGAGCTGGGGACGGCCTTCATGATCGTCACTCACGACCGCAGCGTGGCGCAGCAGACGGACCGCATCCTTGAGGTCCAGGACGGAAGGCTGCTGCAGGACGTGCGCAACAGCTACATCGAGGCCGGGCCGGCGGCGGAGGCAGAGCCCGAGCGCGGGCCGGCGGCCGGGGACGTCGTCCCCGACGAGGAGCCGGCCCTCGAGCCGGAGACCAGCTCAGTCGAGCCGCCTCCCTCCGTGTGACGCCCGCGCGCGCTCGTGGTATCCTTTTGCGTCGACCGCGCGGTTCGGCGCCGGGGCTGACCCGGCGGCTTCCGTCAGCGGTCACCGGTGGTGAAGGTAGCTCAGCTGGCAGAGCTCCGGGTTGTGGTCCCGGCGGTCGCGGGTTCGAATCCCGTCCTTCACCCCAATCACGCGATGAACCGGCCGGCGCCGCCGCCGGCCGTCCACGTTAACGCCGTGCGGGTGTGGCGGAACTGGTAGACGCGCTAGACTTAGGATCTGGTGAGCTCTTGCTCGTGGAGGTTCAAGTCCTCTCACCCGCACCACAGGCCTAGACCTGACCCCCGCACCGACCACAGAGCGGATGCCGGCGCGCGACGCACCGGCGGCCGCACATCGCAGAGACGGAGAACGCAGAGTGAAAACCAAGGTTGAGCCCACCGCCGAGAACGAGGTCTTGCTGACCGTCGACATGCCCGCCGAGGCGGTCAAGAAGGCATACGACCGCCTCGTGGCCAAGGTCCGCGACGATATGCAGCTACCCGGCTTCCGCAAGGGCCGTGTGCCGATGGCCCTGGTCGTCCAGCACCTCGGCGCCGACTACCTGCGCGCTGAGACGCTCGAGGTGGCGATCCCCGAATGGGGCGACGAGGCCCTGCGCGAGGCCGGCCTGTACGACGATGCCGTGGGCACGTCGGACCTTCAGGCCGGCCCTCTCGACGAGGCCGCCGACTACACGTTCTCGCTCAAGGTGCAGACCATGCCGGTGCCCAAGCTCGGCGAGTACAAGGGGCTCGAGGTGCCGCAGCGCGTGGTCGTGGTCAGCGAAGCGCAGATCGACGCTCAGCTCGCCATGCTGCAGGAGCGGCTCGCCAAGCTCGAGCCCATCGAGGACCGCGCCGTGCAGACCGGCGACTTCGTGCTCATGGACCTCGAGGGCTCTCAGGACGGCGAGCCTATCGAGGGCGCCCAGGGCGCCGACCAGATGTTCGAGATCGGCCGCGGCAACCTCATCCCCGGCTTCGAGGACGCGCTGGTCGGGGCGCAGCGTGGCGAGGAGGTCGTGTTCGACGTCACCTTCCCCGAGGACTATCAGGCCGAGGAGCTCGCCGGTCAGCCGGCGTCGTTCAAGGTCAACGTCAAGGAGATCAAGGGAAAGGTCGTCCCCGAGCTCGACGATGCTTTCGCCGCCGACGTCAGCGAGTTTGACACCCTCGAGGAGCTGCGCGCCGACATCCGCACCCGCATGCAGGCCGCTGCCGACGCCGGCGCGCGCCGCGAGTTCCGCGCCGCGGCCGTCGACAAGGCCGTCGCCAACGCCGCCGTCGAGGTGCCGTCCACGATGATCGACCGCGAGGCGCACCGTCTGTACCACGACCTCGAGGAGAACGTCGGCGAGCGCGGCCTCACCATGGACGTCTACCTGGGCGTCCTCGAGAAGACCGAGGAGCAGGTCGAAGAAGAGCTGCGCCCGCAGGCCGAGCTCGTCATCAAGCGCCGCCTCGTGCTCGAGGAGATCACCAAAGCCGAGGGCCTTGCGGTGAGCGACGACGAGATGCTCGAGATCATCAAAGCCGACGCTGCGGCGCTCGAACGCGACCCGCTGCAGCTCATCGCCGATCTGCGCGAATCGGGCAGGCAAGAGGCGGTGCGCGACGAAATGCTACTGGCCAAGACCGTCGATTTCGTCGCCGACGCGTCCGTGCCGGTCGCCATGACCGAGGCGGACGAGGCCGCCGCCGAAGACGCGGCCGATGCCGCGGACACGGCGGCCGACGACGACTGACGTTGCGGCCACGGGAACACACGCAGAGACGGCATCAACGCGAGAAGAGGGTGAGCACGTGACACCACTTGTACCGTTCGTTATCGAACAAACGAGCCGCGGCGAGCGCTCGTTCGACATCTTCAGCCGGCTGCTCAACGAGCGCGTCATCTTCCTTGGCACCCCGGTCAACGACGACGTCGCCAACCTCATCGTCGCGCAGCTGATCCACCTCGAGTCAGACGACCCCGACAAAGACATCAGCCTCTACATCAACAGCCCGGGCGGCTCCGTGTATTCCGGCCTCGCGATCTACGACACCATGCAGTTCATCAAGCCCGACGTGAGCACCATCTGCGTGGGCAGCGCCATGAGCATGGGTGCCCTGCTGCTGGCCGGCGGCGCCAAAGACAAGCGCTTCGCGCTGCCCAACGCGCGCAT
>CAIOZS010000192.1 GCA_903862845.1 uncultured Thermoleophilia bacterium | reverse complement strand
GAGGGCTTCGTCGGCGCCCACGAGGAGCTGGACCGCCTGCAGGACGCCGGGGCCGTCCTTCGGCCGGAGCGCCGGCACCTCGAGCGGACCATCGACGAGCAGGAGAACGCGTTGCTCGACGGCATGGCGCCGCTCGAGGAAGAACCCGTTGCCGGCGACGAGGAGCGGCTCGCCGAGCGCATCGGGGTACTCGCGGCGCAGCGATCGCGCCTCGAGGCGCTGCGCCACGCGGGCGCCGTCGACGACGCCGTGACGGCGGCGCTTCTGGAAGAGCTGGACAACCGCATCGCACTCCTCGCCCGGCGTCTGGTGGGCGAGGCCTCCCCGGCAGAAAGGAAGGCATGACATGAACGGGACGCTGACAGATGTCGGCGGCCTCAGCGTCGGTCACTGGACCGACCGTGAGGCCGCCACCGGATGCACGGTCGTGCTCTGCGACGGCGACGGCGCCGTCGCCGGCGTCGACGTGCGCGGCTCGGCGCCGGGCACCCGCGAGACCGACCTTCTTGACCCGGTCGATCTTGTCGAGCGCATCCACGCGGTGCTGATCGGCGGCGGCAGCGCCTTCGGCCTGGACGCCGCCGGCGGCGTGATGCACTGGCTCGAGAGCCGGGGCCGCGGGATCGAGTTCGGCGCCGTGCGGGTGCCGATCGTGTGCGCCGCCGTGCTCTTCGACCTGCCGGTGGGGCGCGCCGACGTGCGCCCCGACGCGGCCGCCGGCGAGGCGGCGTGCGACGCCGCCTAGACGGCGGCCGTCCCCCAGGGCTCGGTCGGCGCCGGCGCCGGCGCCAGCGTGGGCAAGGCGCTGGGCTTCGCCGCCGCCACCAAGACCGGTCTGGGCTCGGCCAGCGTCAGGCTCGGCAGCGGCGTCGTTGTCGCGGCCCTGGTCGCGGTCAACGCGTTCGGAGACGTCGTCGATCCCGCGAGCGGAGCGGTGCTCGCCGGTCCGCGGCTGCCGGAAGGCGGATTCGCGCGCACGACGGAGATCCTGCTGCAGTCCGCGTCGTCCGCCGTGCCCGGGTCGAACACCACCCTGGCGGTGGTCGCGACCGACGCGCGCCTGACCAAAGCCGGAGCCACCAAGGTCGCGCAGATGGCTCACGACGGTCTGGCGCGCACCATCGACCCGGTGCACACGATGTTCGACGGCGACACGGTCTTTGCGCTGGCCACGGGCACGGCCGCAGAGAGCGCCGACGTGAGCGTCGTCGGCAGCGCGGCCGCGGGCGTGCTCGCGGCTGCGGTGCTCGCCAGCGTGCGCGCCGCCACGGGCCTCGCCGGCCTGCCGTCGGTCAGCGAGCTGTAGGCTCCGCGCGCGGCTCTGCTCCTCTTCGCCGGCCTCGGCTTCCACGGTGTGCTCGATCTGCGAGACGCTCCGCGGGCGCCGATGCCGACGCACGGCAGGGTCGCGAGCGCGAACAGGATCCTCGCCCAGTGTTCAAACTACATGAGCGCGGTAACGAGCGGCCGCGGAGCCGCGGAGCCGGCTCAACTCCGCTACACTTCATGCCGATGAGTGTCATGCGGGTCTGCGGGACAGTCAAGGCGGAGGGCACGCTCGCGGGGGGGGGGGGGGGGGGGGGGGGGGGGGGGG
>CAIOZS010000191.1 GCA_903862845.1 uncultured Thermoleophilia bacterium | reverse complement strand
GTGGCCTCCTCCGTCAGCGCACGTACATCCCCGAGCCCACGTACCAGTCGTCGCCGACCTTGATCACGTAGGCGCGCTTGGCCTGCTGCTCCCCGGTCTCCGGGTTCTCCCACACGTAGCTCACCCAGCCGCGGCCCTTGTCGCGGGCGGTGGCGATGAGCTCCTTGACGAGGTACACGCCGTTGGCGTCCTGCACGTCGAGGATGTTCTGCCCCACGAGCTCGGGCTGTCCGCCGCTGGCGAGCTCGTTGCCTTGGAAGTCCTCGGCGAAGATGTAGAGCTCACCGTCGCGGAACTCGCCCTGCGGGTCGGAGAAGACCTCGAACGCCTTCTGCTTGCCGCTGACCTTGACGTACTCGGCCGCGCGCTCCACGAAGTCGATGACCTGCGCCTCCGTCACCTCGTACGGCTCGTAGGTGCCGGCGCCGATGTACCAGGTGCCGTCCACGCGGCGCACGTAGCTCGTCTTGCGCTGCAGCTCGTCGCCCTGCGCCGGGTTGATGTACAGGTAGTCCACCCAGCCCTGGCCGTGGTCTTTGGCCATGGCGACGAGATCGCGTACGAAGTAGGCGCCGGCGGGGTCCTGCGCGTCCCAGCGGTCGTCGCCGACCTTCTGGGGCTCGGCCGGCAGGCAGAGCACCTTGCCGTCCATGTCGTAGGCGAAGACGTACAGGCCGTCGCGGTAGAAGGGGCCGCTCGTGTCCATGAACGCGGCGATCGCCTTTTGCTTGCCGACCTTGCGGGCGTAGGCCAGGGCCTCGTCGACGAAGGCCTGCACCGCGGCCTTGCTCGGCGGCGCCGCGGCTGCCGAGGGGCTGGGGGAAGGCGTGCCCTCCCAGGGCCCGAGGTAGCGTCCGGCGCCGACCACGTACTTGACGCCGTCGCTGCCCGTCACCAGCTTGTAGTAGCTGGCCTTGCGGTACAGGCCCGCGTTTCCCGGCTTCTCCTTGACGTACTCGACCCGGCCGCTGCCGTCGGCGAAGGCGCCGGCCACGAGGGCGTCGCGGAACATGGCGCCCGCGGCGTCCGGTACGCCCTTCATGTCGCGGCCCTGGAACGCGGGGTCGGGGTCGGCGACGTTGACCACGTTGCGGTCGAACACGAAGGCGTACAAGGCCGGGTCCTTCGGGTCGAAGTAGGGCGCCTCCCCGGCGTTGATGGCGGCGAAGGTGCCGGGCGCGTCGTTCTCGATCGCCGTGCAGGTCAGGTCGACGAGGTCGATCACCTGCTGTTCGGTGACGGCGCTCGCTCCGCTGGGGCTGGGAGACGCTGAGCCCTGGCCAGCGGGCGAGCCGCAGCCGGCCGCCAGCGCCGCGAGCGCCAGGAGCGCCACGGCGACCAGCGCCCTGAGCGTGCACGTGGCATGCGGACGCGTCCTCATCGTCTCTACCTCCCTGTCTCGTCGCGGCGCCGGATGGCTCGCGTGGCGGGGCTGCGACTCCCGCCGCCCCGCCGCCGAAGCACTTGGGACCGTGCCCTGAGCTCGCTCAGCCGCGATAGCCAACCGGAACGATGTTGCAGGGACAATCCTTCTGCTGGCAGAAGGGGGGCGGGATACTTCCCCCTCCGATCACTCCCTCCAGATCGAGGTCCGCCAGCTCCTGCAGAGCGCCGATCTCCTCGGCAGAGCAGTCGAAGCCCTCTGCGGCGATGAGCACGATGCGCGCGTCCACATCCTCCGCTCCCAGCACCTTCTCGCTGAAGGCATCGTCGGTCTTCATCCTCTCGACGAACGCTTTGGCTGAATCCTTGGACATCGCCGCTCTCCTTTCAGTCCATGAGCACGTCTTCGAGGGGACGCCGGGCGGACGGCTTGAGGTCCGCGCCCGTCGGGTAGCCGAGGCGGAAGAGCAGCTGCGGGAGCTGCGCGGCGCCGAGCAGCTTCCGGATCTTGCCCCTGATGTCGGGCGCCTCCACGGGGAGGTTGAAGAACGAGCAGGCGGCGCCGTGGAGGGCCGCCGCGAGCACGTACCTCTCCATGAGCTGCCCGGCGTCCAGAAGGGCGGCCGGCTCGTCGGGGGCGAAGACGACAACGAGGGCGGCGCTCTCATGGGCCAGCGCGACATCCTTCGCGGCTATGCTCTTGCCCATGTCGAAGGCCTTTGTGCTCCAGGCCGCGAGGTCCGAGGCGAAGGGGGACAGGCCGAGAGCGTCGCCGGCGAGTCCGTCGACGGCGTGGCTGTGGGCGGGCCGCATCCAGTGAGCGAGCTCCCGGCGGAAGGCCTTGTCCGACATCCTCGCCAGGTCGCCTTCGTGGATCAGCGCTTCCAGAGCTGCACGCTGAGCCTCATCGGCCACGACCTGCAGGCTCGCGCCCCCCAGCGCCGTGAGGCCGGCGAGCGCGGCGGCGGCCGCGTCCGCGAGCGGGCGGTCCTCCATGGCGAGTCGCCAGGTACGGCGCGCCGTGATCGCCGG
>CAIOZS010000190.1 GCA_903862845.1 uncultured Thermoleophilia bacterium | reverse complement strand
CGCCTCCCTCTGCGCCGGACTCGCCCACCTCTGCGCCGGACGCGCCGCCCGCGGCGCCGGGCTCGCCGCCGGCCAAGCCGGAGCAGCTCGGCCTCTTCTAGATGGTCGCCCTGACCCTCGCCTCTCCGGCGCAGACGCGACGGTTCGCGCACGTTCTGGCGTCCCTCTTGCGGCCGCCGGCCCTGATGACCATCGAGGGCGACCTGGGCACCGGGAAGACGACGCTGGTGCGCGCGATCATGCGTGCCCGCGGCGTCCGCGGCGCCGTCACCAGCCCGTCGTTCACCCTGGCGCAGAGCTACCGTGGCCGCCAGGGGGAAGCACTGCATCACCTTGACCTGTACCGGCTGTCCCGCGGCGCCGACGTGGACCTCTTCGCCTGGGACGACTACCTCGGCGCCGACGCCGTGACGTTCGTGGAATGGCCGGCCGCCGGCCGCGAGGCTCTTCCGGCGGCGGACGTGCGGCTCGAGCTGCTGCACCGGACGCCTCGGAGTCGACGGGCGCGGCTGCACGCGTCCGCGGCGTTCGAGGAGGCGGCCGCCGAGGCCGCCGCCGCGCAGGGGATCCAGGTTGGTGAGCCCTTTGCCGGCGAGCCCGCCCTCGCCGCGCCGCGGGGTGCACCGTGATCCTGGCGCTCGAGACGGCGACCACGGCGTGTTCGGCGGCGCTGTGCGCCGCCGATGGCTCCGTCGTCGCCGAGACCGTCGCTCTCGAAGGGCCGGCTCACACGCAGCGGCTGCTGGCGGGCGTACACGAGGTGCTCGAGACGGCCGCGGCGAGCTGGTCGGATATCGGGACCATCGCCGTCGGCCTCGGCCCCGGCGCTTTCACCGGCCTGCGCATCGGCGTGGCCACGGCGCGCGCCCTGGCGCAGGCGGACGGCCGCGTCCGCCTGGCGGGCGTCCCCACGGCGGACGCGCTCGCGCTGGCGCTCGCGCACGCGCCGGAGGCTGCCGCCCATCACCCGCTCGTGCCGCTCATCGACGGCAAGCGCCGCGAGGTCTTCGCCGCCGTCTACGCCCGCGACGACGAGGGCGGCGGGGTGCACGTCGTCGAGGGCGTCGCGGTCGTGCCGGCGGACGAGCTCAGCGAGTGGCTCCTGCGCCTGGGCGACGTCCTCGTCGGCGGCGACGGCGCCGTGCTGTACCGCGACCTGCTTCCGGCCACGGCGGTCATCGCCGACGAGATCCCCGCGCCCACGGCCGCGATGGTCGGCCGGGCGGTCGCCTGCGGCGCGCCCGGCCTCGTCTACGGCGCGGACGCTGTGCTGCCGCTGTACGGCCGCGCTCCGGACGCGGCTCGCTGGACAAGCGGCCGCAGCGTTGCCCGTCCGGCCCCTACGGGCGGCGCGCCGTGACGCTCGAAGCGGTGCCCGACGACCGCGGCGGCGCGCGTCTCGTGCGGGCCATGCACTTCACGGATCTCGAGGCCGTGGCGGCGATCGAGCGCCGCACCTTCACGCTGCCGTGGTCGCTGGCCATCTTCAGCGGCCAGCTTGCCCGCGAGACGGGCATCGACCTCGTCTGCGAGGTCGGCAGGCGTATCGCCGGCTACGTCGTCGCCGACATGTTCGTCGACGTCTGGCACCTCATGAACATCGCCGTCGACGAACCCTACCGCCGCCGGCACATCGCCGCCGAGCTGCTGGAGGCCTACTTCGCGATCACCGAGCTTCAGGCGCACCGCGGGCACACGCTCGAGGTGCGCGTCTCCAACTCCCCGGGCATCGAGCTGTACCGGAGCTTCGGGTTCGTCGCCACCGGCGTGCGTCCCGGCTACTACAGCGACGATCGCGAGGACGCCGTCATCATGTGGAAGGACTGGGAGGGGGAGAGCGCGTGACCGGCCCTCCGTCCGGCGTCCCGGAGCCGGCGGCGGCGTTTGCCGGGCCGCTTCTGTGCCTCGAGACGTCGTGCGACGACACCAGCGCGGCGGTCGTGCGGGGCCGCGAGGTCCTCTCGTCCATCGTGTCGTCGCAGAACGAGCTGCATGCGCAGTTCGGCGGCGTGGTGCCGGAGGTGGCTTCACGCCGCCACACTGAGCTCCTGAACGAGGTGGTGGCGGCGGCGATGGCCGCCGCCGGGGTAGGCTGGGACGACCTTGCCGCCGTCGCCACGACGCAGGGCCCGGGCCTCATCGGCGCGCTCCTGGTCGGGCTGGCGGCGGCCAAAACCATCGCCTACCGCCGCCGCCTGCCGCTGGTCCCGGTGAACCACATCCAGGGGCACATCGCCGCGAACTACGCCCTCGGCGTGGAAGCGCCGTTCGTGTGCCTCGTGGCCAGCGGCGGCCACACGCTCCTCGCCGTGGTCGAGAAGGGTGTCGCCTACCGCGTGGCGGCGCGGACCATGGATGACGCCGCCGGCGAGGCCTTCGACAAGGGCGCGCGCCTGCTCGGCCTCGGCTATCCGGGCGGCAGGGAGCTGGACCTCTTGGCCGCCGCCGGCAACGCGCGTTTCGTGAGCTTCCCGCGGGCCGTGCCTCGCGGCCGCGACTTCAGCTTCAGCGGCCTCAAGACGGCCCTGCTCTACGACCTTCGCGGCCGCGACGAGGCGGAGGTGGAGGCGCACCGCGCCGACATCGCCGCCTCGTACCAGGCCGCGATCGTGCACCAGCTCGTGGAGAAGACGGTGGCGTGCACCGCCGGCGAGGGCCTGCGCCGCGTCGCCATCGCCGGCGGCGTGGCCGCCAACGCCGGTCTGCGCCGGGCGCTCACGGAGCGCTGTGAGGCTGAGGGCCTGCAGCTTTCGCTGCCGCCGCTCAGCCTGTGCACCGACAACGCCGCCATGATCGGCCTCGCGGCCGGCTTCCTGCCGGCGCTCCCCTGGCCCACGTACCTCGACCTCGACGCCTTCGCCAGCGACAGCGAGGCGCGGGCGGCGCGGCCGGCCAGGAGACGGCCGCGCGCCGCCCGTCCCGCCGCCCCGGCCTGACGGGAGCCGGGGCATGCTCCATTTGGCGAGGAGTCCCGCCCGGCACGCTCTGCTACACTCGGGGGGATTATGGGTCGCAGGCCGAAACCCGTCTTTCCCCGCGTGACCGCCGGCGACGCGCCGCGGCTCGCCGCCGAGCTGTTCGTCGAGTGCCTCGAGAGTGAGGGCGTCGAGTACATCTTCGGCATCCCCGGCGAGGAGACCCTCGACCTCAACGAGGCCCTCGACCGTTCCGAGCGCATCACGTTCGTCCCCACGCGCCACGAGCAGGGCGCCGCGTTCATGGCCGACGCCTACGGCCGCCTCACCGGCGACCCCGGCGTGTGCCTCGCGACCCTCGGGCCCGGGGCCACCAATCTGGCCACCGGTATCGGCGACGCCAACCTCGACAACGCGCCGCTCGTGGCTCTCACCGGGCAGATCGACCTCGCCGGCATGCACAAGGAGACGCACCAGTTCATCGACACCGTCGACATGCTGCGTCCGATGACCAAGTGGAACACGCGGGTGCACGATGCGCGCATGATCAGCGAGGCGGTGCGCAAGGCGTTCAGCACCGCCGCCGCCGAGAAGCCGGGAGCCACGCACCTCGAGCTTCCGGCCGACGTCATGGGCACGAGCATCGTCGGTCGTCCCATGCAGCCCGGCCCCGTGACGCTCGCCGAGGCTGATCCCGTGAGCCTGCTGCGCGCCGTCGAGGCACTGCAGGCCGCGGAGACCCCAGTGATGCTGGTCGGCAACGGTGTCGTGCGCCAGCGCGCGGCGCAGGCTCTGCGCGCCTTCTGCGAAGAGACCGGGCTGCATGTCATCACCACGTTCATGGGCAAAGGCGTGGTCGACGCCGCCGCCGACCACTTTCTCTTCACCGCCGGCCTGCGCGCCCAGAACTACCCGCAGGGGATCATGGGGCGCGCCGACCTCGTGGTCTGCGTCGGCTACGACATGATCGAGTGGCCGCCCTCGGCCTGGAACCCCGACGGGCGTCAGAAGATCATCTGCATCGACACGGTGTCGCCGGAGATCGACGCCCACTACGTGCCCGAGGTGCAGCTCATCGGCGATCTCAGCCGCATCCTCTATCAGCTTTCCGGGCTGGTTCAGGGCAAGGAGGTCGCGCACCCCAAGACCAAGCCGTACCGGCGGGCCTTCTCGACGCTGCTCGATGTCGGCTCGGACGACGATCTGCCGGTCAAGCCCCAGCGCGTGCTCCGCGACCTGCGCGCGGCCCTGGCGCCGAAGGACGTCCTGGTCTCGGACGTCGGCGCCCACAAGCTCTGGGTGGCGCGCTTCTGGGAAGCGCGCGAGCCCAACACAGTGCTCATCAGCAACGGGTTCGCCGCCATGGGCTTCGGGCTGCCGGCGGCCATGGCGGCGGCCCTCGTGGGCCGCGGTCGCGGCAAGGTCGTGTGCATCACCGGTGACGGCGGCTTTCTCATGAACGTGCAGGAGCTCGAGACCGCCAAGCGGCTCAGGCTGCCCTTCGTCGTCCTCGTCTGGAGCGACGGGGGCTACGGACTCATCGAGATGCACCAGCGGCGCAAGTTCGGCCACGTCGCCGGCACGCGCTTCGACAACCCGGACCTCGTGGGCCTGGCGCACGCTTTTGGCATCGATGGGGTGCGCGTGGAGCGCGCCGGTGACCTTCCGGGCATCCTCGCCAAGGCCCTCGAAAGCAGTGGTCCTGTGGTCGTGGACATTCCTATAGACTACGGCGAGAACGACAAGCTCGGCATCGACCTGTGGAAGCTGGCACCGGAGGCACTCGCCTAGAAGGTGCCCAATCTTGTTCGGGGGGGTCCGAATGACGGAGATGTTGCGCAACCAAGGCCTGAAGCGGGTCAGGATGCGTCTGTTCACCGCGGTCGTCGTGGTGTTCACGCTCACCTGCTCGGGCTCCTTCGGCATGGAGGACGTCGTCTCGGCGTCGGGCCCCGGCCTGACGCTATTGATGATCGTCGTGCTTCCGTTTGTCTGGAGCGTGCCGATGGCGTTCGTCGCCTCGGAACTGTCTGCCATGATCCCCGAGGCGGGCGGCCTGTATCGCTGGATCCGCCGCGCTCTCGGCGAGTACTGGAGCTTCCAGGCCGGCTGGTGGTGGACGCTCTCCCTCTACATCGACTCCGCCGTCTATGTGGCGCTGGCGCTCGGCTACATCCAGAGCCAGCTCAATCTCAGCAGCCTCGAGCGCTGGCTCGTCGGCGTGGCCATCGTGGCGATCTTCACGTTCATCAACATCCGCGGCCTCCAGATAACCGGCTGGTCGCTGACCGTCATCCAGGTCGTCGTGCTGGTCCCGTTCATCCTGTTCGTCATCATCGGCCTCCTCAAGGGCACCGGCTCCGCGTTCAGCCCTTTCCAGCCGCACGGGCAGAGCCTCACGGAGAGCATGAACCTCGGCCTCGCGGTGATGATGTGGATGTACTCCGGCTGGGAGTCGCTAGGTACCCTTGCGGGTGAGATCGAGAACCCGCAGAAGGTCATCCCCAAGGCGCTGATGATCGCCACGCCGATCGTCATCGTGACGTACTTCGTCACGGTGGCGGTGCTCATCCGCGCCGGTGGATCGGGCCAATGGGTCCACATGATGTCGGACACCAGTGGGGATTCGGCGGGTATCGACTTCATCGTCGCCGCCAAGATCGTCGGTGGCGCCGCTCTCGGCTGGTTCATGTTCGCCTCCGCAGTCGCCTCCAACATCGGCCTCTACGCCGGCTATCTCGCCACCGGGTCGCGGCCGGCCTTTCAGATGTCGCGCGACCGGCTGTTCCCGCGCTTCTTGGGCAAGAGCGGCTCGTGGGGTACTCCCTGGGTGGCCATTCTTCTCATGGGCATCGTCAACTGCGTGCTCATCTCGAGGGAGTTCACGGCTCTCATCGTGATGGATATCTTCCTGCTCATGTTCGCCTACATCGTCATCTTCGTCTCGGTCATCGTGCTGCGCGTCAGAGAGCCCAACGCGGTGCGGCCGTTCCGCGTGCCGCTGCCTACGTGGGCGCTCACCATCTGGGTCGTGATCCCCATCGCCATCGCCGTGTTCGCGCTCTTCACGAACGGCGACGACTACCTGGTCGGCGGTCTCATCGGCGTGCTCAGCGGCCCCATCGCCTATCTGATCTTCAAGGCCGTTTACCGCGGCACGACAGATCAAGCGCTGGAAGGCTCCACGATCACGTCGACGGGTGAACTGACAGAGTTCGGCGCCGAGATTGAGGGGGCCACGTCATGAAAGGGACCGCGATGCGCAACTACGCGGCGGTGCTCGGTGTTCTCGCGGGAGTGGCGGCGATCGGCATGGGCCTCTATATCCACTCGGCACAGCCGAAGCTCGGGCCTTCCTGGCACGTGATCGGCCTCCTCGTGAGCAGCCCGCGGCTGCTTCTGGGGGTCGGCGTCGTGATGATCGTCGGCGGAGTGCTCACCCTGTGGAACCCCGCCGTCGGCGGGGTGATCGTGCTTGCCGGCGCTGTGCTCGGGCTCGTGTACTGCTACACCCACGAATGGTCCCGTTTCGCCCTGCTCAAGGTCTGGGCGCCGGCGGTGATCCTCGCCTGGATCGCCGGCATCCTGGCGGGGTATGCCCTTGCGCAGACCGTCAAGGCCTACGACGTCCCGCCCGACTACGGCGAGGTCGACGTCTCAGCGGATTGACGAGGCCGCAGGTGCGAATGCCGTGGGGCCGGGAGCCGTGATGCGGCTCCCGGCCCTTCGTGCGTCCCGGCTGCTCAGGCCTCCAGGAGGATCGTCACCGGCCCGTCGTTGACCAGCTCCACGCGCATGTGGGCGCCGAAGATGCCGGTCTGGACCGGCACGCCCTGGGCGCGCAGCGCGTCGACGAACGCCGCGTACACGGCCTCGCCCTGCGCGGGCCGCGCGGCCTCCGTGAAGCTCGGCCGATTGCCCCTGCGGGCGTCGGCGTAGAGCGTGAACTGCGACACGGCCAGCACCTCGCCGCCGACATCGGCGAGCGCCAGGTTCATGAGCCCGGCGTCGTCCTCGAAGACGCGCAGCCGGGCGGTCTTGGCCGCAAGCTTGCCCGCGGCGGCGGCCGTGTCGTCGTGCGTCACGCCGACGAGGGCCAGATAGCCGCGGCCGATCGCGGCCACGCGCTCGCCGCCGACGGTCACCGAGGCGCGGCTCACGCGCTGGATCAGGATGCGCATGGCCCCGAGTGTACCGCGCGGTGCGCCATACGTCAGCCGGCCTGCGGTGGCTGTCCGCGGCGACGGTAGGGCGGCACAGGGCAGCGGCCGAGCACTCCTGTGTCTCCCGTGCCGAAGGCTGAGGCCCGCGCAGGGACCGCCAAGAGTACGTGCAAAACGGCGTGTTTCGCGGTGAATCAGCATGACTGTCGGGGGGTAGCGGCCCAGGTTTGACATCGGCCCGGATCGGTCATACGATAGCGACCCCGTAAGACTTAGCACTCTCTCCCTGAGAGTGCCAGATTCCGGACAAATGAAGAGGAGGGTTGCTGCATGAAGCTCAAGCCGCTTGAAGACCGCGTGATCATCAAGGCCGTCGCCGAAGAGGAGAAGACGGCCAGCGGCATCGTGCTGCCCGACACGGCCAAAGAGAAGCCGATGATGGGCGAGGTCATCGCCGCGGGCGACGGCAAGTGGGACGAGGCAGGCGCTAAGCGTGTCCCCATGGACGTCAAGAAGGGCGACAAGGTCATCTACGGCAAGTACGCGGGCACCGAGTACAAGACCGCCGATGGTGACGAGCTCCTGATCCTGCGCGCCAGCGAGATCCTGGCCGTAGTAACCAAGTAGAGAGGAGGCTGAAGTAGCGTGGCTAAAGAACTGAAGTATGCCGACGAGGCCAGGCGTTCCCTGGAGCGCGGCGTCAACGCGCTCGCCGACGCCGTCAAGATCACCCTCGGCCCCAAGGGCCGCTATGTGGTGCTCGACAAGAAGTACGGCGCCCCCACCATCACCAACGACGGCGTGACCATCGCTCGCGAGATCGAGCTTGAGGACGTCTTCGAGAACCAGGGCGCCCAGCTCGTCAAAGAGGTCGCGACCAAGACCAACGACATCGCCGGTGACGGCACCACCACCGCCACCTTGCTCGCCCAAGCGATTGTGCGCGAGGGCCTGCGCATGGTAGCCGCCGGCGTCAACCCGATGGCCATCAAGCGTGGCATCGAAGAGGCCGTCGAAGAGGCCGTCGCCTCCATCAAGAAGCAGTCCAAGGAGATCTCCGGCAAAGAGGACATCGCCCGCGTGGCCACCATCTCCGCCCGCGACCGCGCCGTCGGCGACGTTATCGCCGACGCCATCGAGAAGGTCGGCAAGGACGGCGTGGTCAACGTCGAGGAGTCCAACACCTTCGGCCTCGACCTCGAGTTCACCGAGGGCATGCAGTTCGACAAGGGCTACCTCAGCCCGTACATGGTCACCGACCCCGAGCGCATGGAAGCCGTGCTCGAGGATCCGTACATCCTTATCGCCAATCAGAAGGTCGGCTCCGTCCAGGACCTGCTCCCCGTGCTCGAGAAGGTCATCCAGGCCGGCAAGCAGGTCCTCATCGTGGCCGAGGACGTCGAGGGTGAAGCTCTGGCTACCCTGGTCGTCAACAAGCTGCGCGGTACGTTCACCAGCGTCGCCGTCAAGGCTCCCGGCTTCGGCGACCGTCGCAAGCGCATGCTCGAGGACATCGCCATCCTCACCGGCGGCGAGGTCATCACCGAGGAGATGGGCCTCAAGCTCGACAACACCCAGCTCTCGCAGCTCGGGCGCGCCCGCAAAGTGGTCGTGACGAAAGACGACACCACCATCATCGACGGCGCCGGCGACACCGACGCCATCAAGGGCCGCATCAAGCAGATCAAGGCGGAGATCGAGAACACCGACTCCGATTTCGACCGTGAGAAGCTCCAGGAGCGTCTCGCCAAGCTGGCCGGCGGCGTGGCCGTCATCAAGGTCGGCGCGGCCACCGAGGTCGAGATGAAGGAGACCAAGCACCGCGTCGAGGACGCCCTCAACGCCACCCGCGCCGCTCTCGAAGAGGGTATCGTGCCGGGCGGCGGCGTCGTGCTGGTCAACGCCATCGCCGCGATCAAGGTCGACATGAAGTCCGACGACGTCGGCTTCCGCTCGGGCAAGCAGATCATCGCCCGTGCGCTCGAAGAGCCACTTCGTCAGATCGCCGAGAACGCCGGCCTCGAGGGCTCGGTCGTGGTCAACAAGGTCAAGACGCTCAAGCCGGGCGAGGGCCTCAACGCCGAGACCGACAAGTACGAGGACCTGGTCAAGGCCGGCATCATCGATCCCGCCATGGTCACCCGCTCGGCGCTGCAGAATGCCGCGTCGATCGCCAAGAACATCCTCACCACCGAGTGCATCGTGGCCGACAAGCCCGAGCCTGCCGGTGCAGGCGGCGGCATGGGCGGCATGGGCGGCGGTATGCCTCCGGGGATGATGTAAGAAAGACGGCGTGAGTCGCTGCGCCTGACGGCGAGCGGCAGAGCTCCAGCGCTTTCGCGTCGCGGCGGGCGGGCCTCTCGGCCCGCCCGCCGCTTCTTCGTCCGCTGCCGCGGCGGCGTGATCGTGCCGGGAGGCGAGATCCAGGCAGGCCGGCTATTCATGGCGCGTTCGCCAGGTGCCTGCACTGAGGCAGCAGAGTGGACCGGCCCCGGTCCCCATCGCGTTCCGCGCTAGCCTCCGCGCTGCTGGCGCTCACGGGCCACTCACCGTTCACTCATGTGCCCGGGAGATGATGTGCGGCGCGCTGCCCCGCGTCTTGACGCGGCCACGCGCTGCGGCTACGTTCCGCGGACATCCTTGACGCCGCCGCCCGAAAGAGGAGGCGGCGCCGGACCAGGCAGCACAGGGGGAGTCAGATGAACGGTCCACGCAACGGCTGGCACGGACGACACCGCGTCGTCACGCTCACCATCACCGTCATCGTGCTGCTCACACTCCTGGCCGCCTGCGTGGGGACGGTGTCCGCGGCCGCATCCTCGTCGCCGGCGGTCACGCCGTCGCCGTCCGCCGAGAAGGTCACCCTGCGACTCGGCTGGAACGAGGGCCCGCTGAACCTCAACCCCTTCATCGGGTACAGCGCTTCCTACGAGATCTGGCTGCTGAACTACGACGTGCTGGTGGGCATCGGCAGTGACGGGCTGCCATCCAAGGAGACCGGTCTCGCGCAGAGCTGGGAGATCTCGGCGGACGGCAAGACCTGGACCTTCCACCTGCGCTCCGGTGTGAAGTGGCAGGACGGCGTGCCGCTCACCGCCCGCGACGTCGCCTTCACGTTCAACTACATCATCAAGAATGAGATGAGCAACGCCGTGTACCTGCGCGGCGTGCAGAAGGCCGTGGCCGTCGACGACGCCACGCTCAAGGTGGTCTGCGCGCGGCCCAAGGCGAACATGCTGCTCACGCAGGTGTACATCTACGTGCTGCCCGAGCACCTCTGGAGCAAGATCGACCCGAAGGCGGCGGCCAACAGCTTCCGTAACCCGCCGCCGATCATCGGCTCAGGACCGTTCCAGACGGTCGAGTTCAAAAAGGACCAGTACGTCAAGATGGTCAGGAACCCATCGTACTGGGGCACACGGCCGGCCGTCGACGAGGTCATCTTCCAGTACTACACGAACTCCGACACCATGGTGCAGGACCTCAAGAGCGGCGCCGTCGACGGCGCCCAGGTTATCCCGCCGGCGCAGTTCAAGTCGCTCGAGGGCGACCCAGCCATCAAGGCGATCCCGTACCCCCTGTACAACTGGGAGTACATCGACGTGAACTGCTACGACAGCCCGGACTCGCTGGGCAACCCGGTGCTCAAGGACAAGCGGTTCCGCGTCGCGCTCGCCTGGGCCATCGACCGCCAGAAGTGCGCCGATCTGGGCTGGGGCGGCAAGGCCGACCCGGGGTACGGGATCTATCCCAAGCAGGGCTGGCCGGCGAGCTTCGATCCCTACTACCAGCCGGCCCCCGGGGAGACCATCGGGTTCGACCTCGAGAAGGCCAAGCAGCTCATGGACGCGGCCGGCTACCGCGACACCAATGGCGACGGCGTGCGGGACTTCAAGGGCAAGCCCATCAAGCTGCGCCTGTGGACGAGGGACATCTCGCCCGAGAGCCAGATCCAGGGCAAGCTCATCGCCGGCTGGCTGCGCCAGATCGGCCTGCAGATAGAGCTCACCGTGGTCGACGAGGGCGCGCTCGGCGACAGCATCTGGAACTACAAGGGAAACACGTACGCGCCGGACTACGACCTCGCGCTCTGGGACTTCATGGGCTACATCGACCCCGGGGATTCCGCCGCCTGCTTCACCACCGACCAGATCGGCAACTACAACGAGATGAACTGGTCCAGCGCCGAGTACGACAAGCTCTGCGCGCAGCAGTACGAGGAGATGGACGCGCAGAAGCGCATCGAGATCCTCAAGCAGATGCAGGCGATCATGTACGCGGAGCAGCCCATGATCGTCCTCGACTACCCGGCGATTCTGCAGGCCGTGAACACCACGAAGTGGGATGGCTGGGCACCCTACGTGGGCGGCAGCGTCTGGGACAACATGATCAGCCGGCAGAGCTACGTCGACGTGAGGCCGAAGGCCGCCGCTGCCGTGACGAGCGAGGGCGCGTCGTCGGCGACGATCTGGATCGTCGTCGTGGTCGCCGTCGTCGTCGTGGCGGGGGCCGCGGTGCTGATCGTCCGCCGTGGCCGCGGCCGCGCCCTCGAAGAATGAGCGGCACGCGCAGCGACAGCGCTCGTCGGGCCGCCGGCCAGCCGGGCGACTATCATGTGCACACGACGTACTCCGACGGCAGCGGCACTGCCTCCGAGTGCGTCGAGCAGGCGATCGCCGCCGGCCTCTGCGAGATCGGCATCGCCGACCACCTCTCCGCCGTGCAGCCCACGCCGTGGGATTCGGCCAGCATCCCGTTCGCAGAGCTGGACCGCTACGTCGCGGAGGTGCGCGGCGTCGCGGCCCGGTACGGCGAGATCACCGTGCTGCTCGGCGTCGAGGCGGACTACGTCCCGGAGCACGAGGCCGAGCTGGCGAAGCTGCTCTCGGCCTACCCGTTCGACTACGTCGTCGGTGGCGTGCACGTGATCGACGGCTTCGATTTCGACGACCCCGCCAAGCGTGACGACGCGCGCTGGTCGGACTGCGATGCTCTCTTTGCCGCGAACTACCGGGCGGTGCGCAGGGCCGCGGAGCTCGGACGCTTTGACGTCATCGCCCACCTCGACTACATCGGCCTGTGGGGTCACGCGGCCGGGCCTGCCGTGGACGCCCAGATTGACGCGGCCCTGGACGCGATGGCGATGTTCGGGAGCGCGATCGAGCTCAACACCGACCGCATCAGCGACCCCGCCGGCGTGATGTACCCGTCGGCCGACATCCTCCGCCGCGCCTGCAGCCGGGGCATCCCGCTGGTCATCAGCTCGGACGCCCACGCCGCGGAGCACGTCGGGCGGCTGTGGGACGAGGGCATCGCGACGGCGAGGGAAGCCGGCTACCGGGAATGGCTGCGGCTGTCGGACCGGACGCTCGTGCCGCTGCCGCCCGGGTAGGTCCAGGGCGGGCGGGCCCGGCGGCCCGCCCGCCGCCTTTTCATTTCTCTTCCCCGAAACGTCGCGGACGTGCCGGCACGCGTCACGCCAGCGACCGTCCCTGCAGCTCCCGAATCAGGGCGACAAGGCCGCCGACCATGCGAATCGCCACTCGCGGCTCGTTCTGCAGGAGCCGCTGGAAAGCGGCGCGCGGGAGCTCGGCCACGGTCACGGGGTCGAGAGACGTGACCGTGGCCGAGCGCGGCGCGCCGTCGATCAAGGCCAGCTCTCCGAAGAAGGCACCGGGGTCGAGAACGCCTGACGAGCCGTCCCGCGCAGCGACTTGGGCGCGACCGGCCAGCAGCAAGAAGAAGCTCCCTCCCTTGGCGCCTTGACGGACCACCGCGCGGCCCTTGCCGTATTGCCTCACCGCGAAGCGGCGTGCCACGTGGCGAAGTTGGCGTTCGGGAAGCGCCTCGAAGAGGGGCACGTGCCTGAGCGCGGTGTGCCAGCCGAGCAGGTCCCTGTGATCCCGCACGACGCTCCCGTCCACGATCCCGGTCTCCGGGTCGTAGGCCCGACTGAACGGAGTCTCTCCTTCGGCCGCGCGCGCGGTGCTCGAGACCTGCCGTGAGGCTTGCAGATCACGGACGATACGCACGAGCCCGGGCAGAAGGCCGACGGCGACCAGCGGTTCGTCGCCGAGCAGGTCGCGAAAACCGGCCCTGCCGATCTTCACGGTCGTGAGCTGACCATCGGCGATCACAGTCGCAGCGCGCGGCGCGCCGTCGATCAGCGCCAGCTCGCCGAAGAAGTCCCCGGGCCCGAGGCGGCGCTCCTGTCCGGCCGCCGGCTGCACGAGGGCGTTGCCGTCGAGGACGACGTGCATGCCGTCCGCGCGCGCTCCCAGACGCACGACGCTCACGCCGTCCGCGTACTGCCGCACCACGACAAGGCCGGACACGGTCTGGAGGTCCCGCTTCGACAGCCCGCCGAACAGGGGGACCTTGGCCAGCACCAGAGTCACCCAGTTCTGCGGCAGCGAGCGCGTCTGGCCGTGGTCGTTCCATTCCGTCCCGGGCCGCGATTCGATCTGCGTCATGCACACCCCCCTGGTGAGCCGCAGGCGTTCGTCTTCGCCGAGCGGCGGTTCGCTTCAACTGTCTGCTGCGGAGGGGCGCCATCTCCCCGGCACGCCCTTGAGATCGTGCTCCCGGCTTCATGGTCTTGCCCTTTCGCTGCGCAGCCTGTTGGCTGTGCACTTGCAGCATAATGTCGGCCCAGGATTGCGGCAATGTGGGATCCCGGGCGCCGCGCCGTGATCTCCGTTGTAGGCTTGCCCGAGCAACCCGTTGTCACACTGCGAGGTGGATGATGAAGGCGTACAGCAACCGGATCGGCGGCGAGTGGGTCGGCGCGTCCGACGACGCCACTTTCGAGACGAGGAACCCGGCTCGTGCCGGCGAGGTGCTCGGGACCTTTCCGAGTGCGACCTCTGCCGACGCCGCTCAGGCCGTCGCGGCGGCGGCCGAGGCCTTCCCGGCCTGGGCGGCCACGCCGGCGCCGCAGCGAGGCGCGATCCTCTTCCGCGCCGCCGAGCTGCTCGACGAGCGCTTCGACGACGTCGCCACGACGCTGACTCGCGAGGAGGGCAAGACCCTCGCCGAGGCGACCGGCGAGGTCGCGCGTGCCCGCGATATCCTGCGGTACTTCGGCGGCGAAGGCTGGCGGGTCGGCGGCGATCTGCTGCCGGCCAACACCGCGAACGCCATGCTGTTCAGCCGCCGCGAGCCGCTCGGGGTCGTGGCGGCGATCACGCCGTGGAACTTCCCCATCGCCATCCCCGCCTGGAAGCTCGCGCCGGCGCTCGTGTATGGCAACGCGGTCGTCTTCAAGCCGGCGTCGGCGACGCCGCTCACGGCGCTGCGGCTGGTCGAGTGCCTTGAGGACGCCGGCCTGCCGGCCGGCGTCCTCAACTTCGTGACCGGCTCAGGCGCCGTGGTCGGCGGCGCCCTGGCCGGCGACGCGATCGTTCGCGGCCTCACGTTCACGGGGTCGCACGCTGTCGGCGCCGGGATCCACGGGCGCGCCACGGAGCACTTCGCGCGCGTGCAGCTCGAGATGGGCGGCAAGAACCCCACGATCGTCCTCGACGACGCCGACCTCGATCTCGCCGTGCGGCTGACCGTCATGGGCGGCTTCGCGCTGACCGGCCAGAGCTGCACGGCCACGAGCCGGGTGATCGTCGAGGACGGCATTGCCGACCGCTTTGCCGCGGCTCTGGCGGAGGCCGCCGCAGCGCTCACGGTCGGCGACGGTCTCGGCGAGGGCGTGCAGATGGGACCGGCCGTCAGCGAGGAGCAGCTCGCCACCGACCTCGAGTACGTGCAGATCGCCAAAGACGAGGGCGCCGAGCTGCTCGCCGGTGGCGGCCGCGCCGGCGGCGCCGGGCACTTCGTGCAGCCGACCGTCTTCGACGGTGTCGACGTGCACAGCCGCCTGGCGCAGGAAGAGGTCTTCGGCCCGGTCGTGGGCATCATCCGGGCGCGCAACCTCGACGACGCCTTGTTCAAGGCCAACGCCGTCGGATACGGTCTCGCCGCCGGCGTGGTCACCAACGACCTGCGCCGGGCCTTCACTTTTGTCGACCGCATCGAGGCCGGCGTGGTCAAGGTCAACGAACCGACCACCGGCCTGGCCCTTCAGGCGCCCTTCGGCGGCTTCAAGCAGAGCAGCGCCAACACCTTCAAGGAGCAGGGACCGGCGGCGCTCGAGTTCTTTACGCGCACGAAGACCGTGTACGTGACCTACTGACGAAGCAGCGGGTACAATGACGACATGGATACGCGCACCGATACCTCCACGTACACGCTCGTGGTCACCGGCCCCGCGCGCGATCATCTCTACGAGCATTTCAGGTGGCTCTTCTGGGGGCGAGACGGCGTCGAGGTGCTCAAGGACCGCCGCGTCACGGAGCGACGCCGGGACCTCTCGCTGGTCTCCGTTGAGCGCCGCGCCCTCGAGCGGCGCCGCGCCGCGCCGGCCTGGCTCGTGCCTTCCTGACGGCGCGGCTTCTCTGCGCTCCGTCGCCCGCCGGCCGCGTCGCGCCGGCGCGTCGCGGCGGGCGCGCCGTTCGCATATACTCTGCGGACGCTCGCCCCCGGAAAATCCTCGTGGAGGTTACCAAGATGCTGTTGATGGGTGAATCGATCAACGGGACGCGCAAGCAGGTCGCCGAGGCGATCCAGGCGCGTGACGCGGAGTTCATCAAGACCCTGGCCACCGACCAGGTCGAGGCCGGTGCCGGCCTGCTGGACGTCAACGGGGGCGTCGCCGGCGGCGACGAGATCGCCGACATCACCTGGCTCATCGAGACGGTGATGAGCGTGACCGACATGCAGCTCATGGTCGACTCCGCCAGCCCGGCAGCTCTCGACGCCGGCGTGCGCGCCATCATCGACGCCGGCGGCAAGGTCCCGTTCATCAACTCGATCAGCGGTGAGCAGCCACGTATCGACGCCGTTCTGCCGCTCATCGAGAAGTACAAGTGCCCGGTCATCGGCCTCTGCCTCAGCGAAGAGGGCATCCCTCCCACCGCCGAGGACCGCTTCGCCGTGGCCAAGCAGCTCCACGATCTGTGCACTGCCGCGGGCCTGCCGTCCGAGGACCTGTGGATTGACCCTCTGGTCCTCTCGGTGTCGGCCGATCCCACGGCCGGCCAGGTCACCATGGACACTCTGAAGCTCGTCAAGGAACGTCTGCCCGTGCGCACCACCGGTGGCCTCAGCAACGTGAGCTTCGGCCTGCCGAACCGCGCCCTCCTCAATCGCACCTTCGTGGCCATGTGCGCGGGCCTCGGCATCGATGGAGCCGTGCTCGACGTGCGCAACAAGGCGATGATGGCCACCATCAAAGCCATCGAGGCGCTGCGCGGCGAAGACAACTTCTGCGGAGGCTACCTCAAGGCGCACCGCGCGGGCATCCTGGAGTAGCAGGATGAGCGGCCCGGAGCGCTGCCGACTTCGCGACCTCGGCGTCGCCGTCGGCGTGCTTCCCAGCGGCCCGCTCAACGCCATCACCGATGTGCCGGGGGTGCGCGTCGGCCACTGCACCGTCTCGTGGGGCGGACCCGAGCTGCCGCACGGCAGCGGGCCCGCCCGCACGGGCGTCACGGCCATCTTCCCGCACGGCGGGGATGTCTGGCACGAGCGTGTCGTCGCCGGCGCCTTCGCCGCCAATGGCGTCGGCGAGGTCATCGGCATCAGCGCCATCCGCGAGTGGGGACTCATCGAGACGCCCTTGCTGCTCACCAACTCGCAGAGCGCCGGCGCGGTGTACGACGCGGCCGTGCGCTGGATGATGGACCACGATCCGCGGATCGGCATCGAGGACGCCGTGATGCCGGTCGTGGGCGAGTGCGACGACGGCTTTCTCAACGATCTGCGCGGCATGCACGTGGAAGAAGTCCACGTGCGTGAGGCGCTGGACGGCGCGACGGCCGGCCCCGTGGCCGAAGGCTGCGTCGGGGCCGGCACCGGCATGACGTGCTACGACTTCAAGGCCGGCATCGGCACCTCCTCGAGGGTCGTCAGCGCGCACGCCCGGCCGTTCACCGTGGGCGTGCTGGCGCTCACGAATTTCGGCGTCCGCCATCGCTTCATGGTCGACGGCGTGCCCGTCGGCCGCGAGATCGCCGATCTCATGCCCGTCGAGAATCGCGAGGGCTCGTGCATTGTGGTGCTCGCCACCGACGCGCCGCTCAGCGCCCGCCAGTGCGAGCGTCTGGCCAAACGCTGCGCGCTCGGCTTGGCGGCGACCGGCTCCTACGCTTCCGATGGCTCCGGCGAGATCATGGTCGCGTTCACCACCTGCCACCGCGTCCCGCGTCTCAGCGCGGAGCCACTGCAGCTCGCCACCGTCGCCAACGAGCAGATGCACGGGCTTTTCGAAGCGGCCGTCGACGCGACCGCCGAGAGCGTCGTGAACTCGATCTGCGCGGCACAGACGACCGTCGGTCGGGACGCGCAGGTCGCGCACGCTCTGCCGCTCGACCGTCTGGCGGCTACGATGCGCAAGCACGGCCGCGAGGCGCGGTCGCCGGGCGGGGCGTAGCCCCGTCTCTTGCCGCGCCTCTCTTGTGGTGGCTAGTATGGAGCGCCGGCGGCCGTCTCGCCGGCCGGGACGGCGTCGCACTGGGGGTGCGTCCGTGATGAAGTCGCAGGAGACGTGAGCGATCCACAGCTCGCCGCGAGCCGGCCGACCGACGCACGGCCGCCTTGCTCGCGTCGGGTGATCGCGGCTCACGTCTCGAGGCGCGCGTTTCACCGTCACATCACCACTTCGTGGGCATGGCAATCGCGGATGTGAGAAGGAGGTAAGGGCTCGCGGCCGCTCGCGGCCGAACGTACGGCGGGCCCGGAGTGAAGTGGACAAACGACGATACTTCGTGAGGAAGATCCTGAACGCCGTGCTCACCATCATCCTGGTGGCGTCGTTCAACTTCGCCCTGTTTCGCATCCTCCCCGGCGACCCCGCGCGGCTGCTGCTGCCGAAGGGCAAGCAGCCCCCGGAGGCCGTGGAGAAACAGCGCAAGACCTTCAACCTCGACAAGCCCATGTGGCAGCAGTTCGTTCTCTACTGGGGTGACACGCTGCAGGGCAAGTTCGGCATGTCCTTCTCGGAGAAGCGCCCCGTCACTGAAGTGGTCGCCGAGCGCGTCTGGCCGACAGTTCTGCTCGTGGGGGTGGGCACTGTCTTCGCCACCATCGTCGGCATGATCCTGGGCGTGTTCGCGGGCTGGCGAAGAAACGGGGTCTTCGACGTCGTCACCACCAACTTAGGCATGGTGCTGTACGCCATGCCGACGTTCTGGTTCGGCCTCCTGATGATCATGCTCTTCGCCACCAAGCTCCGCTGGTTCCCGACGGGCCGCATGGAAGAGCCGGGGGTCGACCTCAGCGGTTTCGCCTATTTTCAGTCGCTGCTCAAGCACCTCTTCCTGCCGGCGTTCACGTTCGCCATCGCCTACGTGGGTGAATACGAGCTCATCATGCGCAGCTCCATCACCGGCGTGATGAAGGAGGACTTCGCCCTCACCGCCCGCGCCAAAGGCCTCAGCGAGAACGCGGTGCTGTGGCGCCATGTGGTGCCCAACGCGATGCTGCCCACGGTGACCATCGTAATGATGAACCTGGGCTTCGTGATGTCCGGCGCCATCCTTGCGGAGAGCGTGTTCAACTGGCCGGGCCTCGGGCTGCTCTCCTACGACTCCATGCAGAAGCGCGACTACCCGGTGATGCAGGCGGTGTTCCTGATCGCGAGCATCGCCGTGATCGTCGCCAACCTCATCGCCGACATCATGTACTACTACCTCGATCCGCGGGTGCACGCATGATCCCCCGGCGCTACAGAAACTGGGTCCTTTTCTGGACGCCGGTCACATGGCTCGTGCTCGAGCTGCTCATGTACCCGAAGGACTTCCAGATGTCGGATGGCCTCTCGGCGCTTCTCAAGGGCTTCTTCTCGACGCGCATCGCCTCGTATCCGCCGTGGGTCCTCATCCTGGGCGCGCTCATCGCTGCGGGCCTCGGCGTCCTTGGGCTGGCGCGCAAGAGCAAGGCCCGGGGCTTCAGTCTGCTGCTCGTCGCCATGGGCGTCGTGTTTGCCGTCTGGGCGTTTCTCGCCGGAGGCGGCGCCTCCGGTTGGTCGGGCAGTCAGAACGTGATCACCTATGGCTGGGTGCTGCAGACGATCGTCGTCCTGCTCGGCGGGGCGGCCGCCTGGTTCTGGGCGGTCGGCAACCCCGAGCGCGCGGAGCTGACGGTGTGGAACACGCACCAGGTGTGGAGGCTGTACCGCTCCAACTGGCAGGGCATGCTCGGCCTCGGAATCCTCGTATTCTTCCTGCTCATGGCCTTGCTGGCGCCGTTTCTCATCCCGCATGCGCTGCTCGACCCGAACGCGCAGATCAAGGACGCCAGCGGTCAGCTGCTCGGCCCGTACCACGCGCCGACGGCGTCCTACTACAACTGGTCGGGCACCGACCAGGTCGGCCAGTCGGTGCTCGCGCAATTCATCTGGAGCTCGCGAATATCGCTCACCGTCGGTCTGCTCGCCGCCTTCATGTCCACCGTGCTCGGCGCCGGCATCGGCATCGCCGCCGGCTTCTACGGCGGCTGGCAGGGCGAGGTGTGGATGCGCCTCACCGACGCCTTCCTGGTCATACCCTGGCTGCCGCTGGCGATGGTCCTCGCCGCCGCCTGGGGCCAGAACTTCTTCATGATCATCATCATCATCGGCATCACCAGCTGGCCGGGCACGGCGCGCGTGGTGCGCTCGGACGTCTTGCGCGTGCGCGAGCTGCAGTTCATCGAACGAGCGCGCGCCATCGGCTCCAGCAACTGGCACATCATGCGCAAGCACGCCCTGCCCAATGTGATGCCGCTGATCTTCGCCAACCTGGTCCTCGTGGTGGCCATCGCCATCCTCTCCGAGACCACGCTGTCGTTCCTCGGCCTCGGCGACCCGCTCAACTTCAGTTGGGGCACCATGCTGCACTACGCCTGGGTCAATGGCGCCGCCGGCCTTCCGGCCTGGTGGTACTTGCTCCCGCCGGGCATCGCCATCGTGCTCGTCGTGCTGGCCTTCACCTTCATCGGCACGGCCTACGACGAGGTGCTCGATCCCAAGCTGCGCAAGCGCGAGGACAGCGGCACGGAGAGCCGCTTCGCGGCCCGCGGCGAGACCCCCGTGGTGGCCATGGGCGGCGCCGGCGTCGGCGGCGGCGGCGGCATCTTTACGCCGGGCCAGCAGACCGACGACGCCATGCCCGACTTCAACAAGCCGGCCGGTGGCAGTATCGGCCGGCCGGAGGGCGGCGGCTGGGTCGGTGGGCATATCAAGGACGACGAGGAAGGGGGCGAGGAATGAGCGCTGCCAAGGCCAAGGCCATTGCCCCCGCGAAGAAGCCCGCGGAACGCATCGCGCACAAGGGCATCCTCGAGGTCCGCGGGCTCACCACCTACTTCAAGCTCGGGGTCGGCGACGTGAAGGCCGTGCAGAACGTCTCTTTCGATCTCGAGCCCGGCGAGAGCCTCGGCCTCGCCGGCGAGAGCGGCTGCGGCAAGACCACGGCCGCCCTCTCGATCCTCAAGCTGCTCCCCGAGAATGGGCGCATCGTCTCCGGTGACGTGCTCTTCGACGGCCGTAACCTCGCGAAGCGCACGGAGTTCGGCATGAGCAAGATCCGCTGGAAGGAGATCAGCATCATCTTCCAGGGGGCCATGAACGCCCTCAACCCGGTCAAAGAGACCGGCAAGCAGATCGCCGAGCCCATACAGCTCCACGAGGGGCTCTCCGAGGGCAAGGCGATGGTGCGCGTCCGGGAGCTCTACGACCTCGTGGGCATCAGCCAGAAGCGCGTCATGGACTTCCCTCACCAGCTCTCGGGCGGCATGCGCCAGCGCGCCATGATCGCCATGGCGCTGGCCTGCAACCCCAAGCTCGTGATCGGCGACGAGCCCACGACCGCCCTCGACGTCATGGTCCAGGCGCAGATCCTCGAGCTCATTGAGCGGCTGCGCAAGGAGCTCGACCTTTCGTTCATCCTCATCAGCCACGATCTCTCGGTGATGGCCGAGACCTGCGACAAGGGCGTCATCATGTACGCCGGCGAGGTCGTCGAGAGCGGCACCACGGCCGACATCTTCAACAGCGCGACGCACCCCTACACGCGTCAGCTCATCAAGGCCTTCCCCAACATCCACGAGAAGCGCGAGATGGTCAGCTCGATCAGAGGCGACCCGCCCAACCTTGTGAGCCCGCCGGCGGGCTGCGGCTTCTGCCCGCGCTGCGACGAGAAGGTCGCGCGCTGCGAAACCGAGCACCCGGAGATGGTCGAGGTCCAGGCTGGCCATTTCGTGCGCTGCGTCCACGCCAAGAGCCAACGTAGTGACGCTTTGGTTCGCGGCGACGAAGCAGCACCGGACTTGAAGGGAGTGTGACGATGGCGACCGCCGAGAGCACTCCGGCGAAGGCCGACCTCTACGAAAAGGGCACGGTCCACGCCGACGACCTCTCGTCGGCGACGGTCAAGGACGGCGTCCTCTTCGACGTCAAAGACCTCGAGGTCTACTTCCCCATCCAGCAAGGCTTCTTCAAGGCCATGGTTGCCACCGAGAAGAAGTTCGTGAAGGCCGTCGACCGCGTCAGCTTCCAGATCATGCAGGGCGAGATCCTCGCTCTGGTCGGCGAGTCGGGCTGCGGCAAGACCACCACCGGCCGCACCCTCTTGCGCCTCGAAGACCCCACCGGCGGGCACATCCTCTACAAGGGGCTGCCGGTCGAGAAGTTCGCCGCCAAGACGCTGCGCGCCTACCGCAAGAAGGCGCAGATCATCTTCCAGGACCCCTACAACTCGATCAATCCCAAGCAGACGATCTTCGACATCGTTGCCGAGCCGCTCGAGGTCAACAACGTCTGCTCGAGCGAGCGCGAGAAAGAAGAGCGGGTCATCAAGGCGATCAACGAGGCCGGTCTGCGGCCGGCGACCGAGTACCTGTACCGCTACCCGCACGAGCTCTCGGGCGGGCAGCGGCAGCGTGTCTGCATCGCCGGCGCCACCGTCCTCGAGCCCGACGTGATCGTCGCCGACGAGCCGGTGGCTTCTCTCGACGTCTCGATCCGCAACGATATCCTCAAGCTCATGGTGGAGGAGAAGGAGAAGCTCGGCGTCACCTACATCTTCATCACCCACGACCTCTCACTGGCCTGGGTGATCAGCGACCGCATCGCCGTCATGTACCTGGGGCGCATCGTCGAGATCGGCGAGACCGAAGAGGTGGTGGCCAATCCGCAGCATCCCTACACGAAGGCCCTGATCAGCGTGATCCCGGTGCCCGACCCGCTGGCCAAGCGCGAGCACGTCATTCTCAAGGGCGAGACCCCGAACCCGGTCGACATCCCCTCCGGCTGCCGCTTCCATCCGCGCTGCCCGGAGGCCATCGAGGCCTGCAAGGAGATCGACCCGCCGGACGTGCGCATCACGGGCGACCACTACGCGGCCTGCATCAGGATCGACAGGTAAGACGGCGGCGACGTGGCGGCGGTCGCCGGCCGGCGATCGTCGCTACGTCGCCGCCGTGAGGAGCCAGACATGAGACGGAGCTTGACCGCCGCGGGGGCACTGATCGTCCTCGCCGCGCTGGCGTTCGTCCCGGCCGCCGCGGCGTCGCCACCGTCGCCGGGCGCCGCGACCGCCTACCGGATCGGCATCCTCGAGGACTTCGACGGCATCAACCCGTTCAGCGCCTGGAGCGGCCCGTCCTGGGAGTGCTTTCGCCTCTGCTACAACTTCCTCACCTGGTACGACCGGGAGTACAGACCCGTCCCCGAACTGGCGCGCAGCTGGGAGACCTCGGCCGACGGCAGAACGTGGACCTTCCACATCATCGATGGCATGAAGTGGCAGGACGGCGTGCCCCTGACCGCCGCCGATATCGCCTTCACCTACAACCTCATCCTCGAGACGCAGGACGCCGCCTACGCGCAGTATCTCAGCGGCGTGACCAGCGTCACCGCGCCGGACCACAAGACGCTGGTCATCCAGACGCGCAAGCCCAGCGCCGGCATGCTGGCTCTGTACATCCCCGTCCTGCCGCAGCACATCTGGAAGGAGGCCGACCCCGAGAACCTCGGGGGGTTCAAGAACTGGCCCATGGTCGGCTCCGGCCCGTTCAAGGTCGCCGAGCTGGAGAAGGGCAAATGGATCAGGCTCGCGGCCAGCCAGACCTACCCGCAAGAGCTCGGGGGTCCGCCCACCATCGACGATGTGTATTTTGTGATCAACCAGAACGCAGACGCGATGATCCAGGACTACAAGGCCGGCAGCCTCGACGCCATCGTCGACTGGCCGGCGCCGTACTACAAGGTCCTCAAGAGCCTGCCCGGCACGACGGTGGTCGCGGCGCCGGGCATCGGCTTCCACGAGCTGGGCTTCAACTGCGGGGCCGACCTCAGGTCCAAGGGCAACCCGCTGCTGCGCGACGTCGCCGTGCGCCAGGCCATCTCTTGGGCGCTCGATAAGGACAAGATCAACGCCACCGCCATGGCCGGTCTGGCCGTCCCCGGCACGTCCCTCATCTCGCCGGTCCAGGGGCTCTGGCACTGGACGGTCCCCTCCGGGCAGGAGGTCACCTTCGACCCCGAGAAGGCCAGGCAGATCCTGGAGGACGCCGGGTACACGGATCGCGACGGAGACGGTGTGCGCGAGAACGCCGCGGGCAAGAAGCTCGACTTTCGCTTCGTGACCCTCACCGAGTACCCCGAGGACCAGGCGGCCGGCAAGATGATCGTCTCCTGGTGCGCGGACATCGGCGTCAAGCTTCGCCTCGATCAGAAGGACGAGGGCGCGTTCGGCGATGAGGTGTACGACAACGCCGACTACGACGTGTTCATCTGGAGCTGGCGCGGCGACATCGACCCTGGGTTCATGCTGTCCACCTTCACCACGACGCAGATCCTGAGCTGGGGCGACAGCCAGTACTCGAACCCCGAATACGACCGCCTGTACCGCGATCAGGCGCAGGCGCTCGACCCCGCCGCACCCGATGACCCCACGGCACGCAAGGCGGTCACCGACAAGATGCAGGCCATCCTCTACCGCGACACGCCCTACGTGATCCTCTGGTACAACGTGAACCTGCAGGCCTTTCGCACCGACAAGTGGACGGGCTACGAGGCTGTGCCGCCGAAGGATGGGGCGCCGTTCTTCAATCTCACGCGCGCCACGTATCTGGACCTCAAGCCGCGGGCCGTCGGCGCCGCCGCGGCTTCGAGCGGCGGTTCGCCGTGGACCTATTTCCTGGCCGCCGCGGCGGTGATCGCCGCCGTGATCGCCGCCCTCCTCGTGCGCCGCCGGGCGCGAGCCGTCGAGGACGTGTGAGCCGGCCGCTGCCGCACGCGGCGATCGGCGGCCGGCCTGCCGCGGTCGTCGACGGCGTGCTCTCGGGGCGCTTCGGAGCCGCGCTGCGCGCTCGCGCTGTAGAATACGGGTCGGTGGAATGACAGGAAGCTGAGGATGGCGATCCCTTTCGTGCATATCCAGGCGCGGGGTTCCTACAGGGAGCTCGGGCGCGCCGTCGGCGAGGGCGCCCGAGGCGCGATTCACGCCTCCGTCGCCTTCTTCCGCGACAACTTCACCGCCATGACCCAGGGCCGGCTGAGCTTCGCTGAGGCCGAGCGACTGGCACTTGCCTACGCGGACGAGGCCCGCCGCTGGACGCCGCAGCACTTCGAGGAGCTCGAGGGCGTCGCCGAGGGCGCGGGCTTGCCGCTCTCCGAGCTGCTGGTGCCCAATTGCGGCGAAGAGTTCACGGCGAGCGAGGCGAGCGAGGGCGGCGGGCGGACGCTCGCACCGGGTGGGCCGCGCGGCGGCGACCACTGCACGGCGGTCGCGGTGGACACCGGCGGCCGTCACGTGATCGGTCACAACATGGACTGGTACGTCGTGGACGCGCCCAACAATGTGATGTTCGACCTCACGGTGCCGGACGGCACGCGCCTGATGGGCATCGCCGGGGCGCCCTACCTGCTCATGCTCGGCATGAGCTCGCACGGCGTGGGCAACGTGAGCAACTCGGTGCACAGCAACGACAATCGTGTCGGCGTGCCCAATGCGTTCGTGCGGCGCGCCTCGCTCGAGGGCGCCTCGCTCGAGGCGGCTCGCGACCGCGGCCTGCTGGCGGCCCGCGCTCGCGGGACCAACCACTTCCTCGCCGACACGCGGGGTCGCCTGTGGGACATCGAGACCTCCGCCACGGCGAGCGCGCTCCTGGATCACTCGCCGGCCGGCTACATGGTGCACACCAACCACTACGTCGCCACCGAGATGGCACCGTTCGAGGCGGTGACGTACGAGGAATCACGGATCCGCCTGGCCACGGCGCAAGGGATCCTGGCGGAGGGCATCGCCCGCGGCGACGACCCCGTCGAGCTCGTGGCTCGCGCGCTCCGCTGCCACGATCCGGCCCCGGAGCAGGCCATCTGCGGGCATCCCGACGAGAGCGAGCCGCTGGCCGAGCGGGGCATGACCGTGGGCAGCATGATCTGCGATCTGGACGAGCGTCGCGTCTACGTCTGCGCCGGGCCGCCGTGCGAGAACCCCTACCACATGTACGAGATGTAGGGCCTGGAGCTCGCGTGACGACCCCTGACCTCGTCATCGCCAACGGCCGCGTGGTCGACGGCTGCGGCAACCCCTGGTACTACGGCGACGTGGCCGTGCGCGGCGGGCGCATCGCCGCCATCGGCGCGGCGGGCGCGCTGCGCGGCCGCGCCGTCATCGATGCCGGCGGCCGCTACGTCGCGCCCGGCTTCGTCGACCCGCATACGCACTCCGACATCTCCATCCTCCAGTATCCGCGCGCCGATTCTGTGGTGCGTCAGGGGGTCACCACCCACGTCACCGGCAACTGTGGCATGTCGCCGGCGCCGCTCAGCGCTGCGCACCGCGACGAAGCCCTGCACAACTGGGCGCACTACTGGGACATCAGCGGGGTCGCCTGGGACTGGACGAGCTTTCGCCAGTATCTCAAGGCGCTGGAGCTCGCGGGCGGG
>CAIOZS010000189.1 GCA_903862845.1 uncultured Thermoleophilia bacterium | reverse complement strand
GAACAAACGAAGGAACCGACATGACAGAGCCCATCAGCGCCGAGGACGTGATCGCGAGGATCGACGACTGGAAGGGCAAGGATGTCCGCTGCGACGTTCTCGGCGGCGGCATCACCAACCGCAACTACCTCGTCACCGTCGACGGAGACCCTGGTGCCCCGGGCGTCGGCAGGTTCGTCTTGCGCATCCCCGGGGAGGGCACGGAGGCCTTCATCGATCGCACCCGCGAGCTTCACAATCACGCCGCCGCGGCCGCCACCGGAGTCACTCCGCCGCTGCTCCACGTGATCCAGCCCGGCGACTGCACGGTCGTCCCCTTCATCCAGAGCGAGACCATGCACCCCGAGTCGATCGCCGGTCACGCCGACCGCCTCGAGAAGATCGTCGTGGCGATGCGCACCTATCACGAGAAGGCGGTCTTCGACAACGAGATTCACCTCTTCGGCATGATCCGCGACTACCTGCGCATGGCCGGCGACGTGAACGCACCGCGACCTGAGGAGCTCGAGTGGATGCTCAAGCAGGGTCGGCGCATCGAGCCCGCCCTGGAGCGCGACCAGCCCGCCTCCACCGCCTGCCACAATGACCTGCTCAGCGAGAACTTCCTCTTGGCGCCGGACGGCAAGATGTGGATCATCGACTGGGAGTACGGCGGCATGACCGACCCCTACTTCGACCTCGGCGACTTTTGCGTCGAGCACCCTCTCAGTGTCGCCGAGGAGAAGCTCGTGCTCACCGCCTACTGCGACGGGATGGACGAGCATCGCTACGCGCGCATGCAGCTCTACAAGCTGGTCGCCGACCTGTGGTGGAGCATCTGGGCGATGATCCAGGCGAGCGTGTCCAAGCTCGACTTCGACTTCTATGAGTACGGCATGAACCGCATGCGGCGCTTCCAGAGCAACGCGGGCAACGCCGACTACGAGGCGTGGCTCGAGACGGTCTGATCACGGCTCGCGACTGAGGCGGGCGGCCCTGACGCGCTGCAGAGCGCCGGGGCCGCCCGCGCGGGCTCGTTAGTGCAGCCCGGTCTTCCTCTTGAACTGCTCCACGGAGTTGATCTTGATGTCCAGGAGCTCGGCGATGCGGACCTTCGCTGCGATGCCCTTCGCCACGCCCGGCACGCCGGTGATGGTGCCGATATCGAGCTCCTCCCTGAGGCCACGCATGAGCGTGGGATCGGAGAGGTCGAGCGGCGTCACATGCAGCTTGTCGGCCACGTACCGCTTGGCTTCCGTGATCCTCATCTTCTTGAGTTGCATCCTTGCCACGAGATCTCCCGCGGCCCTGATGCCACCCATCGACGAGGCCAGCAGATGCGCCATGTGCATGCCGGCTGGGTCACCCGTGCCCACCTACAACCCGTCGCACTTGCCGATCTCGATCATCGCTGCACTGCAGCGGGTGACGACATCGACGGCGGGGGTCTCGAACATCGGCACGCCGCCGACGCCCATACCCACGTTGGCGTGCACAGGGATCTTGGCGATCTCAGTGCAGGCTTTCACGAAGGTGAGCGCGCGCCCGAGGTTCCACGGCACGGTCTTCCTCGTGTTGGTGTTGACCACCGGGCCGAAGATGGAGCCCCCAGCCTGCTCGACGAGCTCAAGCTGCTGGTGCGGCCAGAGGCCGGCGAGCCGCACGCCGTTGTACTCGAGCTGGCCGTGGAACCCGATAACCATCTCGGACGACATGCCGATCTCGACCGGCAGGCCGGTCTCGCCGGCGACGTGCTCGGTAGTGCGAAGCACCGCCAGGAACTCCGCATCGCCGGTAGAGGCGACGGTGTCGTAGTCGATGCCGTCGGCGCCCATCTCGAGCATGCAGTCGCTCATCAGGATGCAGTCTTTCTGGCACGCTTCGAGCGCCTCTTCCTGGGTGCGGCGCGCCTCGGCGATCTTGCCGACAGGCAGAAGGTCCGACGGGTTCTCGAAGGAACCGTCGGGCCGGTAGTACAGGCCCAGGTTGGGCATGAAGCCGTAGAGCAGCGGGAAGATCGTCGTCTCCTGGAGCAGCTCCATGTGAAGCTGCTCGAGCGCCTTGAGGAAGCGCTGCGGCTTGACGGAGTAGTCGTTGTGCGCGACCTCCATGGAGTCGAAGCCGAGCATCGATTCAAAGAGGCGCACGCCCACTTCGCGGTTGACCGGCGCCACGACGCCGCTCGACATGCGCGACGAGTTGAGAGCGTTGACGCACCCGTCCTTGGTCATGACCACTTCGTTGCCACGCTGCACGCCCCAGATGCGTGTGGGGGCGGCGAACATGTCGACGAGGAAGTCGACCTCGTTCTCCGTGAGGACCGGGATCTTGGCCTTCTTGGCGGCGGCCTCCGATCCCTCCTCAAATTCCTTGCGCAGCTCGTCCCGCGTGAGCTCCACGTTGGAGCTGTCGCCCATGCGCGTCAAGATCTTCATAAATGCGCGGTCTCCTTTGCTCGCGTCGTTCTTTCTTTCTCATAGAACCCGGCGGCGGCCCGGCCAAGGCCG
>CAIOZS010000188.1 GCA_903862845.1 uncultured Thermoleophilia bacterium | reverse complement strand
CTCTGCCTCCAGGTAGGCCGCCTCCGCAACCCGCTCGGCGAACTCGTCCGTCAGCCGTGTCATCTTCTCCTCGAATGGCCTGCAATGGTCGACGGAGGCGCCTATGCGGCAGCCGGGCCTGGGCACGCAGCTGTGCCCGGCGACCTGCTCGGCAATCCGCCGCGTCGCAGCGTTCGCGAAGAAGCCAGGCACGTGGGCGTCAGGCCCAACGGCCACAGCCAGCAAGCGCGCACAGCACGCCGACGAATGCACGCGTGCATTTCCCCGTGCATTCCGTGCATTCCTGCCGTTCATTCCGAGCCTCTTCCGTAGGTCACCCCGCGGCCGCGCTCGCCTTGGCGAACCAAGCTCCCGCTGCCGACCAGGCGCGCGAGCAGGCGATACGCTTGCGCGCCGCTGAGCCGGCACAACTCCGCCGCGTCCCTGCGCGTGATGCGACCGTGCTTCTCCACGTACTGCAGCACCATCTGCTCCTGCTGAAGTGGCTCGAAGCCGCGCTGGCGCACGTACGCCGCCTTGTCCCCAAGCGTCCGGTAGACGGCGGCCGAGAGGTGCCAGGTGCGGCCCTTTCGCTGCCCGCGGTCTTCGACGAGGCCCGCTTCAACCAGCCGGCGTAGAGCGGCTCGTGTATCGCTCACGGGCTTCTGCGTCAGACGCGCGGCCGCATTTGTGGTGAGGCTGCGCTCCTGCTGCAGGGCGTTGAGGATGAGCAGCTCATCCAAGCCGAGCACGCGGCCACCCTGGGCTTCTTGCACCAGGAGCCGCACGAAATCGAGATTGGCCGCCCCGCCGGCAAGAACGACCACCACGCCGGCGCTGTCGGTGCGGTCGTAGGAAGGCGCGGGGCGCCCGTTTCGCAGTTGCTCGTAGAAGATGGTGTCGATGCCGCGCGCAGTGCGTTCGACGATGCCGGCACGCTTGAAGGCGTCGGCCAGCATAGGGTTGCGCGGGCGCGGCGCGGTGACCAACAGGTTGTCGAGCCGCACCCCTTCAGGCAGGCCGCCGGGGCTACTGATCTCGATGCGGTCCGCGTGCCACTGGAAATGCACAGCTCCCAGGCGCTGATAGTCGCGATGGATCAGAGCGTTGGCGAGCGCCTCGCGCAGGGCCCGCTCCGGGTAATCCGGTACGCCCACGCGCAGCAGACCCACCATGATCTCCTGCTCGCGGTTGCGGACGCGGATGCGGGCTTCGATCTCCTCCATCGCGCGGCGGAGCGGCCAGCGAAAGAAGTCGTTGACTTCCACGGCCAGGCCGTCCAGCCCCTGAAACGCTACCTCGCAATTGGGCACAAAGCGGCGCAGCGTCTCCTCTTTGCCATAGAGCAGCAGCGCCGCGAGCCGCACGCCGCGCACGGCGCTGTTGGCATCCACAACGCCCAGCGCCTTGGCGAGCTCGAGATCCGACAACTCGAGCAGGCTTTCGTCGCTACGGCCGCGCCGCTCGCGGATGTTGCGGCGAAAGCGCTCGACCTCCAGAGGATCGAGATCGTCCCAGCCGGCGCCGTGGACGATCTGCGCCGAAGGGTCGAGGAGGCCGCGATCGGACTGCATGGACGCCATGTCGAAGACATCCATGGGCAGGCAGGCCGGACGGCCATCCCCGCCGACAGCACGGCGCAAGAACCTGCCGTCGGCTGTGGCGACCGGCTGGCGCACGCGGGGCACTTCTATTGCCAGCACCTGCAGGCCGTCAAGCTCGACGAGCTCCACGCGCGCCCGTAGCGACGGGCGCGTGCGCGCGGCGATCAGCGCCGCGACCCGGGCAGGGTCGGTCTGGCCGCTCGCGGGACGTGGGCGGGCGCCCGTGAGGCGGCCGTCATCCTCCACGCCGATTAGGATCCAACCCGCCTGCTCCTCGGCGCGATTGGCGAGGCAGACTGCTGTCTCAACGAGGTCGCGGTCGCTCAAGCTGGTGCGCTCCTCGCCCTTGAACTCGACATTCAGGGACTCTCCGCGAGCGATCAGGCTGCGCAAGGCGTCCGGCGTCATGGAGCGTCCTGCCAGTAGCCGAGCTCGCGGAGACTCTGGACGATCACCTTGTCCAACCTCGCGCTCTCGGCCTGCTGCTTCGCCAGTTGCGCCGTCAGACGCTTCATCTTCTCATCGAAGGGCTCGCCGTCGTCTTCGGCGTCCGCGGTGCCGACGTAGCGGCCAGGCGTGAGCACATAGCCGTGCTCGGCGATCAGCTCGGTTGAAACGCCCGCACAGAAACCGGGCACGTCGGCGTAGCCGAACGTGCCCGGCTCGCCATCCGAGCCGGGCGTGCGTTCTGAATGCACGCGTGCATTCTTCGTGTCATTCCGTGCATTTCCGCCCGGCTCCCCGCGCCACGCGTGGCAGGTACGGGCGATGCGCGCGATGTCCTCGTCGCTCAACTCCTTGTGCGTGCGGTCAACGAGCGCGCCCATCTGGCGCGCGTCGATGAACAGCGTCTCGCGGCGGCGGTCGCGGCAGGCGCCGCCACTCCCCGGACCGTCGCTCTTGTCGCGCGCGAGGAACCACAGGCAGACGGGGATCTGCGTCGTGTAGAAGAGCTGACCGGGCAGGGCGATCATGCAGTCGACGAGGTCGGCCTCCACGAGCTGCTTGCGGATCTCCCCCTCCCCGCTCTGCTGCGAGCTCATCGAGCCGTTCGCGAGCACGAAGCCGGCCACGCCCTGCGGCGCCAGGTGGTGGACCATGTGCTGCACCCAGGCGAAGTTGGCGTTGCCCGGCGGCGGCGCGCCGTACTTCCAGCGCACGTCGTCGCGCAGGCGGTCGCCGCCCCAGTCGCTCACGTTGAACGGCGGGTTGGCGAGGATGAAGTCGGCCTTGAGGTCCTTGTGCTGATCGGCGTGGAAGGTGTCGGCGTTGTGCGGCCCCAGGTCGCCCTCGAGCCCGCGGATGGCGAGGTTCATCTTGGCCAGGCGCCAGGTGGTGGGGTTGCTCTCCTGCCCGT
>CAIOZS010000187.1 GCA_903862845.1 uncultured Thermoleophilia bacterium | reverse complement strand
TCTGGGGGACTAGGGGTCGCCAGTTCAAATCTGGCCACGCCGACCAACTCCTCTCTCTCCTCGTTCATGCCGTCTGCGTTTCTGCTGTCGCGCTTGGTCCGCGTCGGCGGTTGGCACTTGACCGCACCCCGCCCGGCTGCCCACCATAGGCGTTACACAAGGCCGACAGGAGGATGTCATGTCGTTCGAACAGGCGAAAGCGTTCATCGAGAAGATGACGGTGGACGAGGAGTTCCGGGAGCAGATCATTGCGATCGACGACTTCGACGAGCGCATGGCGGTGATCAAGGCGGCGGGCTTCGACTGCACGGCGGACGAGATCGACGAGGTCCAGGACTGAGGGTCGCCGCCGGGCGTCACCTCACTTTCTCCCAGGAGCCGCGGCCAGCCGCACGAGAACGTGTCGCGATCCCATGGCGCCATGTGGACGGGGATCTGCCACGGGCCCACTCTGGTGGGCAGGCAGGCCGTCGGCGCCGCTCGTGAACGTCGCGGGCCGTGCAGGCAGGTACCGTACGCGCGGCGACCGGCCAAAAGGCCGGCCGCCGCACTTCCCATCGACTGTCAGCGGGGGGCTACTCTTCTAGAAACCGACGGCGGCGGTCTGCGCACGCCCGTTGCCGCCGTTGTGCGGGTGGCTCAGGGACTCGCCGATATCTTCGGGCACAGGCAGGTTGCGGAGCAGGATGCCGTAGAGCTTGTCGGCCAGGACGGGAGCGTCGTCCAGCACGCCGGCCACCTGCCGCAGCCGGTATTCCACAAAGAAGTCCGGCTCGACGCACAGAGCCTCGGCGAGCACGGCAAGGACGGGATCGGCGGGCACCGGCCGCGTGCCCTTGGTCAGGTGGTTCAGGTAGCCGGCCGAGAGCTTGGTCTTGTACGCGAGCTGGCGATAGCTGAGGTGCCGCTCCTCCATCAGCCCCTTGAGGGCCACCGGGAATCTCTCCTGCGAGAACCTGTTCCTGGCTATGGGGGTTGTATACATGGCACTCATCACACTAAGAGGTATCGCCCGGAGTGCCGGATACTTGAGGGGTAACTGTGCCCTTGTTGCCAAGGCTGCCTACGCATAGGGCCTGGGAACGACCGGGCGGGAGCCTCAGCCGCGGCCCAGGAGCTCACCGAGCGCGAGGGCGAGCTCGGCGACGGGCACGTCGCGCCGCTCGCCCGACGCACGGTCCTTGAGCTCAACGACGCCCTCCGGTGCCCTCTTCCCCACCACGATCTGCGCTGGGCAGCCGAGCAGGTCGGCGTCCTTGAACTTGATGCCCGGGCTCATGTCGCGGTCGTCGAAGAGGACGTCGAGGCCGGCCGCGGCCAGCTCCGCGTAGAGCTGCTCCGCCAGCGCGGCCTGCACCTCGTCCGAGGCGCGCACCAGCACAAGATGCGCCTCGAACGGCGCGATGCTGGGCGGCCAGACGATGCCGTTGCCGTCGTGGTGCTGCTCAATGGCCGCGGCGGCGATGCGCGCCAGGCCGATGCCGTAGCTGCCCATGACAATGGGCTGCTCCTTGCCGTCCACGTCGAGGAAGGTGGCGCCCATGGGCTCCGAATACTTGGTGCCGAGCTGGAAGATGTTGCCGACCTCGATGACGCGAGCGCCGTCGAGGTCAGCGGCGCACTGTGGGCACGGGTCGCCGGCGCGCGCCTTGCGCAGGTCGCAGAAGGTGGCCTGCGGCACCATCGCGAGGCTGACGCCGGTGCGGTGGTGGTCGGCCTTGTTGGCGCCGGCCACGTAGTGGCCCCGGCGTAGCACTTCGTCCGCATACACCGGCAGGGTGGTCGGCTCGGGGCCGACGTAGCCCGGCGCGATGCCCTGCGCGGCGAGCACCTCGTCGGCCGTCGCGAGGCGGAACTCGGCGCCCAGGGCCTTGCGCAGCTTGAGCTCGCTGAGCTCGTGGTCGCCGCGCAGGAGGACCATGACCTGGCGGCCCTCCGCCCCATCCTCCACGGTCACGACAAGCGCCTTCATGAAGGCACGAGCGGGCAGGCCGAGAAACTCGACAACCTGGTCGATGGTCTTGGCACCGGGGGTCGACCTGACCTCATCGACCGTGAGGTCGACCGCCGCGCCGGCGCCGGCCGCCGCCTGCGACTCGCTCTGAGGCGGCTCCCGATCGGCGCCGGCCACGGCCATCTCGACGTTGGCCGCGTAGCCGCAGGCGCGGCAGAAGACGATCTCGTCCTCGCCGGCGTCGGCGTAGGCCATGTACTCGTGGCTCACCGAGCCGCCCATCATGCCCGAGTCGCCCTCCACCATCATCGCCTCGACTCCGCAGCGAGCGTAGATGCGATCGTAGGCGGCGATGTGCTTGGCGTAGCTCTCCTGAAGCGCCTCATAGCTCACGTCCAGGCTGTAGCTGTCCTTCATGATGAACTCGCGGGTGCGCAGCACGCCGCTCTTGGGGCGCGCCTCGTCGCGCTCCTTGGTCTGGATGTGGTACCAGAGCTGCGGGAGCTGCTTGTAGCTGTGCACCTCGCGGGCGGCCAGCCAGGTGATGACCTCTTCGTGGGTCATGGCCAGCGCCATGTCGGCGCCCTTGCGGTCTTTGAAGCGAAAGAGCTCGCCGCCAATGGCGTCCCAGCGCCCCGACTGCTGCCAAATCTCGGCTGGGTTGATGACCGGCATGAGCATCTCCTGGCAGCCGATGCCGTCCATCTCGCCGCGGATGATGGCGGCGATCTTCTGCATCACGCGCCAGCCGGCCGGCAGGTACACGTAGATACCTGCCGCGAGCTGGCGCACGAGGCCGGCGCGCACCATCAGCTTGTGGCTGATGGCCTCCGCGCCGGCCGGATCCTCTTTGACGGTGGGCAGAAGCAGCTGACTGGCGCGCATGTGACCTCGCGATGATGAGTGGCGGACATGAGTGACGGACGACGCCCTATGCTACCAAGCGCGCGGGCCGGGCGCAGGGCGCACAGAGCGGCGCGGCAGCCCCGCCGTTCGGCCGCGGCGACCCCGGCGGCTGCGGCGCGGGGCACGTGCGAAAGGGGAAGACAAGGATTCCTTGACTGTCGCCTCGCCCGCGGCCGTCCACAGGCTCGGTTGCCGGGGGGAAGACAAGGATCCGCCGACTTTTCTTGTCTTCCCTCTCAGCACTGCCCCGCCGCCGCGGCTCCCACGGCTGCGGCGGCCGCGGCGCCCGCGGGTCGCGGAAGCCGCGAGGGACACCTGTCTCTTCCCGCAGCACCACCTCTCCGAGCCGGCGGGCGCATCGGCGCTGGGATTGCGTATCCCCGACCCCGTCGCCAATGTAAACTGCGAAAACATCCGTCACTCTTGTCGTCGCACCTCCGGAGGTCCAGCATGAGCACTGTTGTGGCGACGCGATTCTCAGATGAGGTGCTGGCCGAGCTCGACCAGGTCGCGCGCGAACTGCGCCGCACGCGCGCCGAGGTCGTGCGCCGCGCCGTCGAGATCTACCTCGCGGAGTATGCCGACCACCAGATCGCGCTGCAGAGGCTGAACGACCCGGACGATCCGCTCCTCAGCACGCAGGAGATGTGGAAGGAGCTCGGCTGGGCCACGCCCGAGCCCGAGCCACACGATTGACGTGCTTGTGTATGAGCTGAGATGGAAGCGCGAGGCACGGCGCGACCTTCTGGCCATCGGCCGGCCGCAGGCCGAACGCATCCGTCGGGCACTCGAGAGCCGGGTCCTCCCAGACCCCCGCCGCGGCGAGCCGCTCCGAGGACCCGGCAGACCGCTGTGGAAGTTCCGCGTCGGCGACTATCGCATCCTGTATGCGTTCAACGACGTGGAGGTGTGGGTGCTGGTTGTGCGCGTGGCGCGCGCTACTCCCGGTAGCTCTTGACGTCGAAGCCGCGGCGCAGGTTGAGCTCGTCGCGGCGCGCCTGGCCGAGGTCGTCGGCGACCATCTCGCGGACCAGGTCGCCGAAGCCGACGGTCGGCGACCAGCCCAGGCGCTCGCGCGCCTTGGTGGCGTCGCCGATGAGGCTTTCGACCTCGGTGGGCCGGTAGTACCGGGGGTCGACCCTGACCAGGGTGCCGCCCGGTTGCACCGGCTCATCCGGCGCCCGTTGGCCGGACGTCCTTGCCGCGGGGCCGTAGCCGGCGCGCGCGGCGGCGAGCCGGCCGGCGTCGACGGAGTCGATCACGCCGGCTTCCTCCGCCGCGCTGCCCTCCCAGCGCAGCCTCACGCCGATCTCGGCGAACGCCAGCTCCACGAACTCGCGCACGCCGTGCTGCTCGCCGGTGGCGATGACGTAGTCGCCGGGTTCGTCCTGCTGCATCATCAGATGCATGGCGCGCACGTAGTCGCGGGCGTGGCCCCAGTCGCGCAGCGAATCGAGATTCCCCAGCCAGAGATCGTTCTCGAGGCCGAGGGCGATGCGCGCCACGGCGCGCGTGATCTTGCGCGTCACGAAGGTTTCGCCGCGGACGGGGCTCTCGTGGTTGAAGAGGATACCGTTGCTGGCGTGCATCCCGTAGGCCTCGCGGTAGTTCACGGTGATCCAGTAGCCGTACACCTTGGCGGCGCCGTACGGGCTGCGCGGGTAGAAGGGTGTGGTCTCGCGCTGCGGGACCTCCTGCACCTTGCCGAACATCTCGCTGGTGGAGGCCTGGTAGAAGCGCACCGTGTCGCCGAGACCCAGGATGCGCATGGCCTCGAGCAGGCGCAGGGTGCCGAGGGCGTCGGAGTTGGCGGTGTACTCGGGCGTCTCGAACGAAACCTGCACGTGGCTCTGCGCGGCGAGGTTGTAGATCTCGTCGGGCTGGGTCTCCTGCACAATGCGGATGAGGTTGGTGGCGTCGGTGAGGTCGCCGTAGTGCATGTGGAAGCGGCCGCCGGGCAGGTGCGGGTCCTGGTAGAGGTGGTCGACGCGCTCGGTGTTGAACGAGCTGGCGCGCCGCTTGATGCCGTGGACCTCGTACCCGGCGCCCAGAAGAAGCTCCGCCAGGTAGGCGCCGTCCTGCCCGGTGATGCCGGTGATCAGCGCCGTCTTCGTCATGGTCCCCCCAAGGCATGGCTGTCGGGCGCCCGGACGTGCGGTCCGGCCCCCGCTGTCTGGCTCTGCCGCGGATTCTAGTACACCCACCGAGGTGACGTGCCGGACCGGAAAGGCCTTGACCGGCACGCGACGTCCCGGGAGAAGCTGCGCCGCGCGACAATGCGGGTTGATCGGGGACTCGCCTGGCCGATCCGCACGATGCTTCCGGCGCGCGCTTGTCGGCGCCGGTGAACGTCCACCTTGTCGCGAGCCACCGAGCTGCTACGCTAGCCGGGCACGATTCGGAGGACCTCCGTGCCGACAACAGACACCCGCACGTTCACGAGCCGCCCAAAGCTCGACTCCGGGATCTCCAAGAGCTTCAAGGCTGTACATATGTACGCCTTAGGCGTATAGTCAGCCATGCTTACGGTTGTCGAGACGTCGCTATTCCAGAAGCAGTGGCCGCTCTATTGGAGCGAGGAAGACTTGGGCCAGTTCGCGGCATTCATCGCCGAGCATCCCGACGCCGGGGCTGTGGTGCCCGAGTCCGGCGGCATTCGCAAGATTCGCTGGGGACGGGCCGGTACCGGAAGGTCCGGAGGTGTTCGCATCGTTTACTTTGTCCAGGCCGCCGAGGGCCACGTCGTTCTCCTCACCCTTTACGCGAAGGCGAAGACCGACAACCTCACCGGAGCAAAGCTCAAGGAGATCCGTCGTGCCCTCGAGGGCTAAGCCACTCACCCCAGCAGAGCTCGCAGCCTATGAGGCACAGCGTGACCTCGCGGCCGAGCTGCTCCAGTCCGTGCGCGAGATGAAGGCCTGCAAGACCGAAGTCGTGTCGTCGCTCGCGATCGAGGCAAGACAGAGCACCGGCTTGCCTCAATCCCAGTTCGCCGCCTTGCTCGGCGTGTCGGTGCGCACCCTGCAAGGCTGGGAGCAGGGCCGCAAACAGCCCAGCGGAGCGGCCCGCACGCTGCTGACGATCGCGCGCACCAATCCACAGGCTCTCCTGGCCGTCGTCGGCAAGTAGCGCTGCGCAGCCGAAAGGTGCGCACCCGCCGGTCGCGGTGCGGGCCGCGGAGGACGGCCCGTCTCAGGCGCGATTCTCGAGATACCACTCGTGGGCGCGGCCGATGCCCTCTTCAAGACCCACGGCGGGTGCCCAGCCGAGGCCGCGCAGGCGGCTCACGTCCATGAGCTTGCGCGGCGTGCCGTCTGGCTTGGATGCGTCCCACTCCACGGGACCCTCGTAGCCGATGACGCGCTGCACGAGAGCGGCGAGCTCACGGATCGTGAGATCCTCGCCGCAGCCCACGTTGAGCATGCCGTCGGGAACGTCGGCGGCGTGCACATGCTCGAGGCAGAAGACGACGGCGGCGCCGACATCGTCGACGTAGAGAAACTCTCGGCGCGGCGCGCCGCTGCCCCAGAGACGTACAGGCCGGGCCGGCTCACGCCCGCCGGCCTTCCCCTCATGGAACTTGCGGATGAGCGCCGGCAGCACGTGGCTGGTGTGCAGGTCGAAGTTGTCGCTGGGGCCGTAGAGGTTGGTCGGCATCAGCGACAAGTAGTCGGTGCCGTGCTCGCGATTGAGGCTGCGGCACAGCTCGATGCCGGCGATCTTGGCGACGGCGTAGGGGCGGTTGGTCTCTTCGAGCGGCCCGGTGAGCAGGTACTCCTCGCGCAGCGGCTGCGGGGCCTCGCGCGGATAGATGCACGAGCTGCCGAGGAAGATGAGCTTGCGCACCCCGGCGGCGTATGCCTCGCCGATGATGTTGGTCTCGATCTGCAGGTTCTCGAAGACGAACTCCCAGGGCTGCTCCCAGTTGGCGAGGATGCCGCCGACCTTGGCCGCCGCGACGATCACAGCCTCGGGCCTCTCGGCGGCGAAGAATCGCCTTGTGGCGTGCTGGTCGGTGAGGTCGAGCTCGGCGAGGTCGCGCACCACGAGGTTCTCGTAGCCGGCCTCGTGCAAGGCGCGAAGAATTGCGCCGCCCACGAGGCCGGTGTGCCCTGCCAGGTAGATGCGCGTGGCCTTCTGAAGGACATTCTCCACGCGCCGGATTGTATCAGCCGGGCGGCGATCGTTCGTCGAACGGCGCCGCCGCTCCTACCCCATGTTCTGCCACGCGCATCGGCGGTATGCTCGCACGGCCGGCACGAGCGCGATGCTCGACGCCTCGGCGAAACGAGAGGAGACCGGTTCATGGATGAAGAGCGGGTCCGGATCGACGGGGTCCACCGCAAGATCGTCTTTCGCGGCGACTGTGAGGAGATGCGCCCCGTGTGCCGGGCGCTCTGCTGCCGCGAGTGGGACGTGGGCATCTCTGTCGTCGAGCACGCCTCCGGGCGCTACGAAGCCGACGCGATCTGTGTTCTGACGGAGAAGGCGTGCCCCACCCCGTCCCTGCCCTGCGTCGACCGCCGGTATCGGCTGGGCAGGCGCGACGACAGGAGCTGCGTCTACCTCGACGACGACCGCTGCCGGATCTACGCCGAGCGCCCGCGCACCTGCCGCGACTTCGCCTGTCAGGGCGGCTGGCGCCTCGCCTCGGTCTTCCCCGCCGAGGGTGCGCCGTCCGACGAGGCGCCGCCGGCGCCGCCGAGCAAGGCGGAGGCCGTGGCGCGCCTCACCGAGGACATGACCTTCGTGCTGCATCCGCTGCTGAAGCTGCACGCCGTCTTCTACCTGCAGGCGCGGCGCGAGGTCGTCTTCGTCAAGGAGATGGTCGGGGCGTGCGGCAAGTTCACGACGCGCGGCAGCCTCGACGTGCCGCAACTGGACGATGCCGCCCTGATGGCGCTGATCGAGCTGTTCGCACGCAAGGAGCCGCTCGGCCAGGTCTACCGGCGTTTCCGCAAGGACGGCGGAGACAGCCGCAGCGACGCCGGCGGAGACGGCGGAGCCGCCCTCACGCTGCCGCAGTTCTTCGAGATCGTCTGGCTGCTGAACCAGCACAGCATCGTGCTGGACTGCCGCAACTTCAAAGGGATGCTGGGCGGCTTCGGGGCGATCGACTGAGGCGAGGCTGCAGGCTCAGGCGGGAAGGCGGTTGGCCGCAGGCTCAGTCGCCCCCGGCCCTACCCGGTCTTCTCGACCAGGCGTCCGTTGATGTACTCGTGCAGGACCCTGGAGATCAGCGTCTGGTAGGGCAGGCCTTCCTGCGCGGCGGTCTTCTGCAGGCGCACGAGATCGCGCTCGCTCATCCGGATGTTCACGCGCTTGTCCTCGCGCAGGGTGGCGCGCGCCGTCTCGCGGTA
>CAIOZS010000186.1 GCA_903862845.1 uncultured Thermoleophilia bacterium | reverse complement strand
TCGACGTCGGTGGTCAGCTCGAGGCGTTCCAGCTCGAGCTCGTCGAAGGCCCAGTCGCGCACCAGCCTGACGGCCGCGCTCATCACGCCGCGGCCACGCGCCCAGGGCGCACACCAGTAGCCGATCTCACCGGCCTGACGCAGGGGCAGGACCTCGAGGGAGATCATCGCCAGGAGCTCGTCGCTCCCCGAGTCCACGACCGTCCAGTTGGCCATCAGGTCGGTGGCCCAGAAGTGCTCGTTGTACGCGAGGAACTCGACGAAGTCGTTCTCGTGGTACGGGTAGGGCACGCGGTAGCAGAAGCGCTCGATGAGGCCGTCGTTGCAGGCCTTGACGACGGCCGCCTTGTCGGCGGCCCGCAGCTCGCGCAGCCGCACAACGCTGTCGGTCAGGACCGGTGGATGAGCGATGTCTCCGAGGTCCTTCACCCGCGTCGCCTCCCCGCCGATTGTCTGCCTCGGCATTGAGCGGAAAGGGGCGGGGAGCCTCGTCCGGCCGCCCCGCCCCTCGCCGCACCCACAGGTCAGTGAAGGAAGTGCCGCCGGCCGGTGAGCACCATGGATGCCTCGCTGGCGTCGCATGTCGCGATGGCCGCGTCGTCGCCTTTGGAGCCGCCGGGCTGCATGAACGCCGTGACGCCGTTCTCGATGGCGAGCCCAACGGCGTCGGGGAACGGGAAGAAGGCATCCGAGCCGACGACTGCGCCCTCGAGATCGGCGCGCGCCTTCTCGATGGCGATGCGCGTCGCGTCCACGCGGCTCATCTGCCCGGCGCCGACGCCCAGGGTCGCGAGATTCCTGGCCAGCACGATAGCGTTGCTCTTGACGTGCTTGGCGACGCGGAAGGCGAAGATGAGGTCGCCCCATTCCTGCTCGCTGGGGTGCCGCTTGGTCGCGACGGTCATCTCGTCGCGCTCCTCGACGTCGCCGTCCCGGTCCTGCACGAGGATGCCGCCGGTCACGCGCTTGTAGTCGAGCTCGCCGGGGTTGATCTGCCGCCGTTCCTCGTTGCGCAGGATGCGGATGTCGGCCTTCCTCGAAAGGATCTCGAGGGCATCGTCGTCGTAGCCCGGAGCGAAGAGCACCTCGACGAACAGCTCCTTGAGACGGTCGGCGAGCCGTACGTCGACCGGGCGGTTGACGGCGATCACGCTGCCGAACGCGCTCGCCGGATCGCACGCGTAGGCCTTGTCGTAGGCCGCGGCCAGGTTCTCGGCGAGAGCGCAGCCGCATGGGTTGTTGTGCTTGACGAGCGTGACGCAGGGAAGCGTGAACTCGTCGCAGATGTTGCGCGCGGCGTTCAGATCGTAGAGGTTGTTGAAGCCGAGCTGCTTGCCGTGGAGCTGGGTCACCTGCGAAAGCAGGTGCTGCCGCAGGCCGACCTCGGCGTAGTAGGCGGCGCGCTGGTGCGGATTCTCGCCGTACTTGAGCTCAAGTACCTTCTCGTAGTCGCGCATCACGTAGGCGGGGAAGTCGCCATCGGCCTCGCTGAACCAGTTGGCGATCACGAAGTCGTAGTGGGCCGTGCGATGGAACGCCTTGGTGGCGAGCTCGCGCAGCGTGTCGGGGCCGAGCTCGCCGCCGGACGCCCGCATCTCCTTGAGCAACTCGGCGTAGTCATCGTGGCTGGTGACGACGGCGACGCCGGCATGGTTCTTGGCGGCGGCGCGGATCATCGAGGGGCCGCCGATGTCGATGTTCTCGATCACGACGTCGTCCTCGACTCCACGCCGGCCGGCCACCTCCTCGAACGGGTAGAGGCTGCAAACGACCATGTCGATGGGCTCGATGCCGTGCTTGGCGATGGTCTCCATGTGCTCGGGCACGTCGCGGCGCGCGAGGATGCCGGCCATGAGCTTGGGGTGCATGGTCTTGACGCGGCCGTCCAGCATCTCCGGGAAGCCGGTGACCTCCTCGACCAGAGTGACCGGGATGCCCGAGTCCCTGAGCAGCCTGGCAGTACCGCCGGTGGAGATGACCTGGACGCCCATATCGGTGAGGCCTTTTGCGAACGACTCCAGGCCGCTCTTGTTGAACACCGAGATCAGAGCTCGCTGGACCTTCACTGGCACGCTCCTTCGCATGGACTAACCCTGGGGCAGTGCCCGCGCGGTACGGGCAAGGCCCGTCGGCCGCAGGTCACCCCGCAGGACTAGCCTACAAGAAAGGCGACACTTGGTGAAGAGGCGGCGCCCGAACCGGCCGCGGGCCGCGGTCTTTGGTCGGACGTGGCGGGAGCTGCTCTTCTTGAGGTCGCTGGCGAGCGCGACATCTCGGGCGCTACTTGCTCAGCTTCTCCTTGGCCTTGCCGGCGAGCTCGGCGGCGTCCTGCTTGGCCTTCTCGAACGCCGGCTTGGCCTTCTCGCCGAGGTCGTCGAGCTCCTGCTCCATCTTCTGGAACGCCGGCTTGGCCTTCTCGCCCAGGTCGGCGGCCCCTTGCTTGGCCTTGTCCATCGCCGGGCCGGCCTTCTCTTGCAGGTCGGCGGCCACCACCTTGGCCTTGGCCGCGGCTTCCTCGGCCATCTGCTTCGCCTTGTCCATGAATCCCATCGTCGCCTCCCAGAGCGGCTGTGCCGGTGTTTCCTTCAGAGGAGTTGTACCCGCGGGGGGCAGAAGCATGGCGGGCCGGGCGGCGAGGGGCTACGCCCGCGCCGCCCGGCCTCATCTACTTGGCGCCGGCGGCTTCCATGGCCTGCGCGAGCTCACGGAGCAGGTTCCGGTCTTTGATCTGCGTCATTTGCACGACCGCCTTCCCCCAGGTGTAGACCACCGTGGAGGGCAGCCGGTTGGCGCGGAACTGGATCTGCGTGTAGGCGCCGTTGCGGGCGGCAACGCTGTCGAAGGTGAGCACCCCGATGACGACGCCGCCGGCCTGACCGGGGCGCGCGACCTGGTACCAGGTCGCGCCCGTGCCGCCCGGATACCGATTCTTGCCCTCTCCGCTGGCCGTCACGCTGGCGCCGGCGGCCGCCGCGGCTTTGGCGATGTCCGGCGTGGCCGCGGCGGTGAAGTCCGCATGACCGCACGCCGCGAGCAGGACGACGAGCGCGGCGCTCATCGTCAGCACGGCCGCGAGCCTCCATACACGCGGGTTCATCGGGCCCCTCCTTCCGGCGTCTCGGCAGCGGGCGCGGTGGCGGCTGCCTCCGCGCCCGGGGTTGCCGGCGCGGCCGCCCCCGCCTCTGGAGTGTCGTCTTCGCCCGACTCCAGGTAGGCCGCCGCGTTGGGCGCGACCCAGCCCGGCTTGCGGAAGAGCCAGAAGATCATCGGCGCCCCCACCGACAGCAGGAGCGACAGGGCGAGAAGAATGAGCACATAGGACCAGGTCCCGACGTTCTTCACGATGGACGGAGGCATGAGACCGACCACGAAGGCGAACACCAGGGCCACCAGGGCCGCGCCGGCGACGATCCACACGCCGGCCTTGCCGCCGGGGATGCGGTAGGCGCGCGGCGTGTCGGGCTGCGAGTAGCGCAGCTTGATGACCGCCGCGAACATGAAGAAGTACATGATGATGATGACTTCCGTGGTCACCGCCGAGAGCACCCAGTAGGCGGAGTTGACCGACGGCATCAGTACGAAAGCCAGAGCGAACGCCGAGGCGATCACGGCCTGGATAAGCAGGACGGCCACCGGCGACTTGTGCTTGTTGTGCTGCCGCCACACGCGCGGCAGGTCGCCCTGCGCGGCGGCGACGCCCAGACCTTTCGCCGGCCCGGCGAGCCACGTACTGAGCTGGGCGATGGAGCCCACGGCGATCAGTGCCGCCATCGGCGCCGTCAGCCAGCCCACACCGATGTGATCGAGCATCGCCTGGATGGCCTGGATGACGCCGGCCGCCAGGCTCAGGTCCGTAGTGGAGACCGTGTAGAGGATCGCGAGCGTGCCCAGTACGGACAGCCCGAAGATCACGGTCGCCGAGATCAGGATCGCCCGCGGGAAGTCGCGGGCCGGGTCCTTGGTCTCGAGGGCGTGGAACCCGGCCATCTCCATGCCGGCGAACAGCAGGACGACCGTGGCCACGAACGGCAGCGTGCCGACGTCCAAGGTCGGCACCATGGCGCCGAAGGAGAACGGCACTACAGGGCCGTTCCCCTGGAAGATGTACACGAGGAGAAGGACGACGAGCACGGACGACGGCACGATGACGCCGAAGATCCCGCCCCACGTGCTGATCGCGCTGCTGTACCGTTCGCCGAAGAAGTTCAGCAGCGTCACGCCCCAGAACACGCCCAGCATCACGACGACGTTGTAGATGGGGTTGTTGCCGAGGCTCGCCGAGATCACGTACGCGAACGTCCCCGAGATGAACGACAGCACCGTCGGGAACCACACCACGTTCTCCGACCATTCGCTCCAGATCGCGATGAAGCCCGCGCGTTCGCCGAACGCCTCGCGGACCCAGGCGTAGACGCCGCCGCCCTTGGGCCAGCCGGTGGCGAGCTCAGCTCCGGCCAGAGAGAGGGGGAGAAAGAACAGGATGAGGGCGAGCACGTACCAGCCGATCATCGACCAGCCCTCTTCGGCCATCGACGGATAGTTGCGGATGCTCAGCACCGCGGTGACCTCGATCATGCCCAGCGCAAAGACGCCCAGCGTCACTGCCCTGGCCTTGCCGCCACTGCCCTTCGAGTCTTCTGCCACAGTCGCTCACCCCCTCATTTCACGACGTAGATGACGTAATCGCCGTCTTCGTGCTCGACGCCGTGGAGGTCGTGCTCGAAGCCCGGGAAGCGGCGGTCGAAGGCCTGCAGGGCCTTGAGGTAGCCGACATACGGGCCGCCCGCGTCGCCGACGTTCTCGCCGGGCATGAGCAGCGGGATGCCCGGCGGGTACGGCACGATGCCCATCGACACGGTGCGCCCGGCGATGTCGTCGACCTTGACCTGCTCGACGGTGCCGCGGACGACGTGGGCGAATGCGTCGGCGTTCTTCATGGCCGGCACCGGCAGGCTCGCATAGGCCGCCTGCATGGCGGCCATCTGCCCGGTCTTGCGCATGGTCTCGTGCATCTCGCGAGCAAGATCGGCGAGGCCCATCCCGCCGTACGTGCCGGGGGACCCGGCAGCCACGGCGGGCAGCACCTCTTCCAGCGGGGCGTTGCGATCGTAGTCGCGCTTAAAGTCGAAGAGCGTGGTCAGCAGCGAGCCCCACTTGCCCTTGGTCGTGCCCATTGAGAACAGGAAGAGGATGGAGTAGTCCTGCGTCTTCTCGACGACGATCGAGGCGTGCTGGTCCAGGTAGGCGGTCACGAGCGCCGCCGGGATGCCCCAGCTCTCGAGCTCGCCGTCGACGCCCATGCCCGGCGTCAGCACGGTCACTTTGATGGGGTCGAGCATGGCGTAGCCGTCGGGTAGGCCCTCGAAGCCGTGCCAGGTATCGCCGGGGTGCAGGAGCCAAGGTTCCGGGCTCGCGGTCAGCAGTTCGTCGGGGGCGTCGGCGAACGCCACTCGCGCCCCCGTCCGGGGGTCGACGACCTCGTCGGCCTGCCAGCAGCCGAAGAACCAGTCGGCGCCGAGCTCACGGCGGACCCGTGCCACCGTCTTGCGGAAGGCTACGGCTTCCTGGATGGCCTCGGTCGTGAGCACCAGGCCGCTCTGGCCTTCCATCATCTTGGCGGCCACGTCGTTGGAGGCGATGATCGCGTACAGCGGCGACGTTGAGGCGTGCATCATGAACGCCTCGTTGAGGCGTGGCATGTCGATCGGCCGGCGCCCGTTGCGCACGTGGATGTACGACGCTTGCGAGAGGGCGGCCAGCAGCTTGTGCGTCGACTGCGTCGCAAAGGTCGTCGGGCCGCCCTCCTCCCGCGGACCGCTGTGCATTGCGTGCCGCTCGGCGTAGATCGGGTTGAAGGCGGCGTAGCCGTACCAGGCCTCGTCGTAGTGGATGCGGTCGACGTGGCTGCCCAGCACCCGGTTGACCGTGGGCACGTGGTACAGCAGGCCGTCGTAGGTGGAGTTCGTCACCATGGCAATCACCGGCTTGGCGTCGTCGGCAGCCAGCGGCGACGCCTTGATCTTGGCGGCGATCGCCTCCTCGGTCATCTCGCTGGGCGGGATGGGTCCGATGATCCCATAGCGGTTGCGCGACGGGATCATGTACACGGGGTTCACGTGCGTGATGGTGTCGGCCTGCTCCATCGACTTGTGCGCGTTGCGGTCGTCGACGACGACGTCGCCGGCCACGGCCGTGGCCTGGTGGACGACGCGGTTCGACGTGGACGTGCCGTTGGTGACGAACAGGGTCATGTCGGCGCCGAAGATGCGCGCCGCGTTGCGCTCGGCCTCGCCGATCGGCCCCGAGTGGTCGAGCAGCGAGCCCAGCTCGCCGACCGAGATCGAGAGGTCGGAGCGGAAGGTCTGCTCGCCGAAGAAGTCGTAGAAGGCGCGGCCGGTGGCGCATTTGCGGAAGGCCGCGCCGCCTTCGTGGCCCGGCGTATGCCACGAGTACTCGTGCGTCTGCGCGAAGGCCATGAGGGCCTTGAGCATCACCGGCACCACGGACTCGCGATAGGCGGCGGCGGCGTCGCGCAGGCGCCCGGCGATCCAGTCGGCGGTGTCGTCGAGCAGGTAGATGTACTCGTTGACGCTGCGGATCGTCGCCAGAGGGACGTCGCCGAGCGCGGTGCGCTCGGTCATGAGGCAGAGCGGCAGGCGCTCGTTGCGGCTGCGCGTGAGCGCCACCAGCTCCTGCGTGCGCGCCGGGTCGCCGGAGAGGTCCCAGTCGACGACTGCGACGTCGATGCTGGGGTCGGAGCGGATGACGGCTTCTCCGTCCTCCGCGGAATACGCGGCGACGACCTCGACCTCGAGGTCGGCGAGCGCGTCCGCGAGCGCTGCCAGCGCGCGCGTCTCGGCGGAATCTCCGGCGAGCTCGTCGTGGACGATGAGCGCGCGCAGCGGAGCGCGGTCCAGATCAGACATGAGGCCCCTTTCGTCGGCCGCCCGGGTGGGTGCGGGTCACGGCTCTGTCGGGCCGCGGTCCGTGGCCGAGTCTACTCCCTCCTCCGGAGGTAGCGACAGTGGCGGAATCCCCTGCCTGCCTGAGCGCCGGGCAGAGGGGCGCGTGCCGGATCTCTCGGAGCCGACTCAGCCAGCGTTCTCCAGCTCCTCTGCAAAGCGCTCCAGCACGACGTCCGGGCCCGTGGCGAAGTCGACCGGCTGGTTCCAGTGTGATCCGCCGAGCGTTCTTGTGCACGCGCCGCCATGACCATGCCCGGCGGAGCATGATTAGTGCGCGGTGTCAACTACGTCGCACCGCACGTTGGTTCACCCTTGGCGACCAGCAGCGAGCGGCTTGGCGTACAGCTCGTAAGTGAAGGTCACGTGCATCCCGGCGCGCTCGTAGGTGCGCAGCGGCTGGGTCTCGCCCTCACCGTCGACGCCGAGCTCCACGCGCAGTTGGCCGCGGGCCGCCAGCGCGCCGAAGGCGTGCGCCAGCAGGGCGCCGCCGAGCCCGCGGCGGCGCCAGGGACGGCGCACCCCGAGCCCCTTCACCCAGCCCAGGTCGCCGTGGTCGTAGGCGATCAGCGCGCCTGCGGCCTCCTCGCCGTCCCAGGCGAGGAACCAGAGATCCGGATCGAAGTCGGCGTGGCCGAGCAGGCGCGCTTTCCAGGCGTCGAACGGCTCTTCGCTCTGGCGAAAATGGTCTGCAAAGGCCTCATTCATGGTGTCGCGCATGACGTGCTCGTCGACGCCGAGACGGAAGGGACGGATGGCGATGCCCTGCGGGACCGGCAGTGCCTCGACCCCGCCGCCGAGGTCGGCGGTCATGCGGTAGACGGTGCGCTTCAGGGCGTAGCCGTGCTGCAGCAACAGGTCGCGCTTGGGGTGGTTGACCCCGATGCAGAAGATGTCGAGCGTCGGGGCCTCGTACTCTCGCTCGGCCGCGAGCTCGCAGCCGCGGCGCCCGGCCAGACCGAGCAGGCGCGCCGCCAGTCCCGGCTCGTGGTGTTCCGGGTGCACCCACAGGTCGGCCTCGAGCTCGCCGCTGCGAAACTGGTCGCCGGTGTACGCGTAGCCGACGAGATCCCCGTCGTCGCCGACCGCGACCCAGGCGTCGCGAGCGAGCGTGAAGCCCTGCATGCTCCAGTCGCTCTCAACGTCGTCGGCCGTCGTGTCGGGCGCGCCGACGTCCGCGACGTCGCAGGCGTTGAGCAGATCGACGACCTCGGGCAGGTCGCCGCGTGTGGCCGGCCTGATGTGACTGGGGGCTGGGCTCACGGCGCCGTCCGCGCGGCTAGTCGGCCTTGGTGAGCACGATGGACTGTGTACTCGGGTTGGGCGTCTGCCCGTTGGCCAGGGTGCCCTCGACGGCGAACTTGAGGTGCGTCGAGTCCTGGAGCGTGAACACCAGGCGGAAATCCTTGATGATCGCTTCAAAGATCGCCTTGAGCTGGGCTGCCTGAGCCGCATCGCCGCTCGCTTTGACGAAGTCGTCCACGGTGATCACGAGGTCGGCCCCGTCCAGGTGGGCGGGCACCACAGACGACTTCTTCTCGCCGGAGGCGTCGGTCCCCGTCATCTTGACCTTGAAGCCGTCGCCGGAACCACTGATGACGATGGTCCCCACGCTGGCGGTGCTCGCGTTCCAGGTGCCGTCGAACGGGCTGCTGCCGCCGCGCAGCACGAAGAACCAGACGGCGAGGATGGCGATGACCGCCACGACGGCAAGCACGAGAACGGTCACCGTGGTCCGCGAGAGGCCGCCCTTCGCGACAGGCGCCGCGGCCGGAGCGCCGTAGGCCACCGGCGCCCCGTAGGCGGCGGGCGGCGATTCGTAGCTGGGCGCGTAGCCGGAGGGGCTCCCGCCCGCACCGGCGGACGCGCCCGCCCTGGTCACCGGCGCGCCGCAGTTGCCGCAGGTCCAGTCGTCGTCGCGTATCTCCTTGCCGCAGCTGGCGCAGGTGGCCATCGGCCCTCCTCGGGCGCGCCGGCTCCGCCGGCGCGCGTGTTGGTTTCTCCTAGGTTCTCGGCCGAAGGGGGGCCCCCTTCAGGAGCGCGGGGGATTCGCCCTCGCCGCCGGTGGGAATCCCGCTTGCAGAGGAGCCGCCTTTCAGCGGCCAGGTCAGGAGGCGCGGATGAACATCGGCAGGTGCCCCGGTCAGGACCGCATCAACTGGACCGCGGACGACATCTTCGACGTCCTCTGCCCCGGCTGCGGGAAGCCGATCGAGTACTTCAAGGACGACCAGCGCCGCACGTGCCCCGGCTGCGGCGCCGTGGTGGAGAACCCGCGCTTCGACAACGGCTGCGCCGAGTGGTGCGCCGCCGCCGAGAACTGCTCGATCATGCGCGGGGTAGTGGCCGAGGACGAGGGCCCATGACGGCTGCCGCCTGAGCCGCTCGCCGGCCTTTCCTGCGCGCTCGCGCCTCGGACGGCTCGATCAGGCGTTCAGAACGCCAAGCTCGCGAGGCGGCCGAAGATCACGTCGCGCCCCGCCGTGTACTGCGCCGGGTCCATGGCGGCGTCGACGCCGGCGGGGCTGATGACGGCCATCGCCGCGGCGTTCTGCTTGATGAGCAGGCCGAAGTCGACACCCTCGCGCCAGGCGCGCATCGCCGAGTCCTGGACGACGCGGTACGCATCGTCGCGTGGCATCCCCGCATCGACCAGGGCCAGCAGGACCGCCCCGCTGAATACCAGGCGGTAGCTCTGGCCGAGGTTGGCCAGCATGCGCTCCTCGTCCACGACGAGGCCGTCGATGAGCTTCGTGAACTTCTGCAGCATGTAGTCCAGGAGGATGCAGCTGTCGGGGATGACGATGCGCTCGGCCGAGCTGTGGCTGATGTCGCGCTCGTGCCACAGCGCCACGTTCTCCATGCCTACGAGCGCGTTGCCGCGCAGCACGCGAGCGCAGCCGGCCATGCGTTCGCTGAGGATGGGGTTGCGCTTGTGGGGCATGGCCGAGGACCCCTTCTGGCCCTTGCCGAACGCCTCCTCGGCCTCGCGGACCTCGGTGCGCTGCAGGTGCCGCACCTCGGTCGCGAACTTCTCGAGGCTGGCGCCGACGATCGCGATGCAGCTCAGGAAGGCGGCGTGGCGGTCGCGCTGCACCACCTGGTTGCTGATCGGCTCGCGCCCCAGGCCGAGGTCTTCGCAGACCAGGTCTTCCACCCGCGGATCGATGTTGTTGTAGGCGCCCACGGCGCCGCTGAGCTTGCCGACCGCGGCGTTCACCGTGACCACGCGCATGCGCTTGAGGTGGCGGCTCACCTCGAAGGCCCACATGCCGAGCTTCATGCCGAAGGTGATCGGCTCGGCATGGATGCCGTGCGTACGACCTACCTGCACCGTGTCCTGGAACTCAAAGGCGCGCCGCTTGAGCACCTCGCCCAGCGCGACGAGGTCGCGCTCGAGGAGCTCCCCCGCGCGCCTCAGCTGCAGCGCCAGCCCGGTGTCGAGCATGTCGCTGCTGGTCATCCCGTAATGCACGTACTTGCTGGACTCGCCTACATGCTCGGCGACGTTGGTGAGGAAGGCGATCACGTCGTGATTCGTGGTCGCCTCGATCTCGGCGACGCGCGCGACGTCGAAGTCGGCCTTCGCCTCGATCTCGGCGACGGCTTCACGGGGCACCTTGCCGAGCTTGTGCCACGCCTTGACGGCGGCGATCTCGACGTCGAGCCAGGCGCGCATCTTGGCTTCTTCGGTCCAGATCGCGCCCATCTCGGGGAGCGTGTAGCGCTCGATCATGGCGTGCCCTCCGCTGCGGAAGCGGCCGCGTGGCGCGGCGCGCAGGTCTTCGGTTGCGGCCAGATTCTCTCACATGGCGTGGGCACTACCGATAGAATCACGGGAAGGCGCTCTGGCGCGCCGCACCGACCCTCAGAAGGAGGAGACTGAGATGGCCACAGACGAGGAGCTGCGCGAACAAGCGATCAAGGCGATCAAGCGTAAGCGCGACTTCAAGGCGCACGTGGTCGCCTACGTCATCGTCAACGCCTTTCTGGTGCTCATCTGGTACGTGACGGGTGCCGGCTACTTCTGGCCCGGCTGGGTCATGGGCGGCTGGGGCATCGGCCTTGCCTTCAACGCGTGGGATGCCTACGGCCGCCACAGCGACGCCCCGAGCGAGGCCGAGATCCAGCGCGAGATCGACAAGCGCCGGTAGTCGAGCGGCGCCGGCGCACCGCGCCGGGCGGCCTCAGCGGACGGCGATCGCCTCGATCTCCACGCGCACGTCCTTGGGCAGGCGCGCCACCTGCACCGTGGAGCGCGCCGGGAAGGGCTCGCTGAAGTGCTCCGCGTACACCTCGTTCACGGCGCCGAAATCATCCATGTCCTGCAGGAAGATAGTGGTCTTCACGACGTTCTCCATGCCGAGGCCGGCCGCCGTCAGCGTCAGGCGCATGTTGTCGAGCGACTTGCGCGCCTGGTCCTTGGGCGTGTAGCCGACGATCTTGCCGTCGGCGCCCAGGGGAAGCTGGCCCGACACGAAGACGAGGTCGCCGATACCGATGGACGGCGAATAGGGTCCCACAGCCGGGGCCGCGTCTGCTGAGGCGAAGGCCTGCTTGTCCATGGTGAATCATCCTTTCGGAGCGTGTCTCTTAGGCGAACAGGGCGCGCACGGCGACGAAGGCCAGAAGCACGCCGATGACGAGCACCGCGAAGTAGATGAACGTCGAGATGGACCTGGGACTGGGTGGCTTGTACTGGCGTGGCATGTTGCTCCCTCAAGCGCTCAAACGTCGAGGATCTTCGCCGCCAGGATCGCGGCGTTGCGCGCCCCGTTGATGGCGACGCAGGCCACGGGCACGCCGGGCGGCATCTGCACGATGCTGAGCAGCGAGTCCAGGCCGCCGAGGTCGCTTGTCTTGATGGGCACGCCGATGACCGGGACGTTGGTGTAGGCGGCGAGCACGCCGGGCAGGGCTGCCGCCTTGCCGGCGCCGCCGATCAGCACCTTGATGCCGCGGGACTGCGCCGTGCGCGCGTAGTGCGCGACCTTGTCGGGGTCGCGGTGCGCCGAGAGCACGCTGAGCTCGTACTTGATCTTGCGCTCGTCGAGCTCCCTGCAGGCCGCGTCCATGACCTCGCGGTCGCTCTCGCTGCCCATGACGATGCCGACCAGCACGGGCTCCATCTGGATGCCCTGGAGAATCGTCTCGACCTCGGTGCTCGTCTTCTCCACTGCTCGCTCCTGTGTCGAGGTGCTGAGCGCCCCGGTGTGCGCGGGGGCGCCGGGTCTTAGCCGGTGGGTATCTGCGTGACCTTCTCGAGGTCCCAGGTGTTGCGCGTGACGATGACGTCTCCTGCCCAGCCGTTCCAGGCGCCGTCGCTCATCACCTCAGTGCCCGACCAGCTGCCGACAACCTCAGCCTGCGGGACCGCGTTGCTCACGCCGCCGACGCCCGCAGTCACGCAGGACGATTCGCAGGCTGCGAGCGGGAAGGCGCAGGCCCGAGGTGTGACAACCAGCGGACGCAGGCGTCCGTGGAGCGGCTGTGGCGTGCCGGTCAAGGGTCTCCAAGACCGGCCGGAAACAGCTCGAGCTCGCCGGCCGCCGCCTTCACCGCGCGCTCGGCGATGTCCGGGCGCACTTGCGCGCCGTTGAAGCTGATCTCGCGCACGGCTTCGTAGGCGCGCTCGCGCGCGGCGGTGAAGCCGTCGCCGAGGGCGCTGACGGCGAGCACGCGGCCGCCGGCGGTGACGACGTCGCCGTTCTGCCGTGCCGTGCCGGCGTGGTACACGGTGACGTCGTCCAGGGAGTCGGCCGCCGCCAGGCCGGCGATCACGTCGCCCTTGTGACTGCTCGCCGGGTAGCCGGCGGACGCCATCACGACGGTGACACACTCGCGGGGCTTCCACATGGCCTTCACGCCGGCGAGCTCGCCGGCGGCGCCGGCCGCGCACAGCTCCAGCAGGTCGCTGTCCAGGCGCGGCAGGACCGCCTGCGTCTCCGGGTCGCCGAAGCGGCAGTTGAACTCGAGGACCCTGACGCCGGCCGCGGTGGCGATGAGGCCGGCGTACAGCACGCCGCGAAAGGCGATGTCGCGCTTGCGCAGGGTCGCGATGACCGGCTCGACGACGTGCTCCATGGCGGCATCGATGGCCTTTCGCTCGAAGCCGGGGACCGGGCAGTAGCTGCCCATGCCGCCGGTGTTGGGCCCCCGGTCGCCGGCGAAGATGCGCTTGTAGTCCTGGGCCGGGGCCAGCGGCACGGCGTTTCGTCCGTCGCAGAGCACGAGCAGCGAAACCTCCGCGCCGGCGAGGAACTCCTCGATGATGACGACGTCGCCGGCGGCGCCGAAGTCGCGGGCCACGAAGCAGCTCGCGACCGCCGCCTTGGCTTCGGCGTGGTCGTTGCAGATGATGACGCCCTTGCCGGCGGCCAGGCCGTCGGCCTTGACGACCAGCGGGTACGGGCCGTCGGCGCCGAGCGCGGCGAGCGCCGACTCTGGCGTCGTATGGCGGCTGAACGCGCCCGTCGCGACGCCGCCCTCGAGCATGACCTCCTTGGCGAAGGCCTTGCTGCCCTCGAGCTGCGCCGCCTCTCGATTGGGGCCGTAGACGGCGAGGCCGTGCTCCTCGAACAGGTCGCAGATGCCGGCCACGAGCGGTGCCTCGGGGCCTACGACGGTGAGGTCGACCTGCTCGCGGCTGGCGAAGTCGAGGAGGGCCGGAAGGTCCTCGGCGCCGAGGCCGATGTTGTCCGCGAGCGCGGCGGTGCCGGCGTTGCCGGGGGCGCAGAAGATGCGGTCGGCGAGCGTTGACTGAGCGAAGGAATGGACGAGGGCATGTTCCCTGCCGCCGCCGCCGACCACGAGCACCCGCATGAGGCCTCCCGAAGGAAGGATGGGACGCGCCGGGCGGCGCCTTGCCGGCCCGGCCTTGCGCTTGCAAGTCTACTCGCGCGGGCGGCGCTTGGGGAAGGGGCCGGCCCGCAAGGGCCGGCCCCTTCGCGCTCGCAGGGCCGCGCGTCTCTCTCTGGCGTGGCCCTACTGCTTCGTGAGCCAGTTCAGGTAAGTGAGCTCCTGGCCGAGCAGCGCGCCCGCCTCGACCATGCGGTTGACACGCATGCGCAGGCTGAGAGCGTCGGCGTCCCGCATCTGCTGCACCTTGGCGGCGGCGGCACTGTAGTCGCCGCCGGAGATGAGCGCCAGCACCGGCGTCATGTCGAACTGGTCGACCTGCTTGCCCAGGGAGCCCCAGGTGACGCGGTAGTACTCCGGGTCGTGCCGCGTCAGGTCGTAGAGGTACACGCTGGGGCTGAAGACGGTCGCCAGCCAGTTCGATCCGACCGCGACCAGCGCGTCGCTGGCCGCGATCGGGTCAGCCGGCGTGAACCGCAGGGCCGCCAGCGCGGCATCCATGTTCTGGATGTCCCACAGCGTCTGCTGGTGCGGGTAGATGTTGGCGTCCCAGGCGTCAAGAGCCGTGTAGCTCTCGAGCGAGATCTCGGCGGCCTGCAGTAGTGTGAAGTCGGCGTTGCCGCGGTTCGCCTTGCTCACCTTGCCCTTGCTCTTGTTCCAGGCAGCGCCCTTGGCGGTGACGGCCGCGGCCACGCGGGCCATCGACTGGGCATTGGCGGGGCTGACGCCGGCGGCGGTGAGCTCGGCCACGTCGAAGGTGCTTTCGAGGTCCGCGCCGCGGGCCTCGAAGTCGTACGGCAGCACATGGTCGTCCATGCTTCTGAAGAGGCGGAAGAAGAACTTGTTGATGCCGGCCATGTAGTCCCAGTCGACCAGGTCCTGCACCTCGTAGGTGCTGTGGTACAGGTCGTCGTAGCCAGGGCCGCCGGCCGAGACCTCGAAGCTGGGCACGCCCGACGCCTGCAGGCTCCAGCCGTTCTGCCACGTGCTCTGCGGAGTCTCGACGTTGTAGCCGTTGGGGAGGAAGGCGGCCTGCTGCCCGGCGGCGTTGTCGTCGATCCACGCCGCCAGCTCGGGGGCGGTGTTGAAGTTCAGGGCGGCGTCCTTGCGGGCCATGAGCTCGACGCTCCAGAAGGCGGCGATCTTACCCGCCCACCCCGGATGCTGCTGCGTGATGAAGGTCCACGCGCCGATGCTCCAGTCGTACCAGCTGTTCGTGAAGCCGAACTCCTCGGCGGTATCGAACATGAAGACGATGTCGCGCTTCGGCTTGTACCCACTGAGCACCATGGCCTTGGCCATCGCCATGGTCTCGGCGACTGCGCCGGTGTCGTCGAGGCCGGCGCGGAGGTGCGCGTCGTGGTGCGCGTCGATGATGACCTTCTGCCCGTTATGGGCCGTGCCGGGCAGCTTGGCCAGCACGTTCCACCCGTACCCGCCGTCGTCGGCCAGGGTGATCACGACGTCGCTCTTGAAGGTGGCCTGGACGCCGGTCTGCGTGGCGGCGGCAGCGGCGATCGCGGCCTTGAGCCAGTCGCCGTCCTGCTGCGACATGTAGATCATTGGCACGAACGTCATGTCGTATTCGCCGTCGTTGGCGCCGAGCGCGTCGGGGGCGACGATGTACCAGGGCGCGGAGGGATACTCGGCGTCGGGGTTGCTGGCGTTGCTCGTAAGGATCACGGCCCTGGCGCCGTGCCTCGTCGCCTCATCGCCCTGCATGTTGAACCAGAAGTTGTCCATGGACGAGTCGACGACGACGATCTTGCCCTTCACGTCGACGCCCAAATAGTCCGCGGCCAGGCCGCTGCCCACGTAGACGACGTCGGCCGTGATGCCGTCTTCGCCGGTGCCCGGCACGCCGGCGAACTGCGAGCACACGAAGTTGTGGGAGCCCATGGTGACGCTGGCCCCGCGCACATCCCACACGTCTACCGGCACGCGCTCCATGGTGACTCTGAGGCCCATGGCCGAGAGCTTGTCGGCGAGGTAGTACGCCGCCTCGTTGTCGGCCGGGGTGCCCGCCAGACGGAAGCCCAGAGGCGACGTGCCAAGGTGATCCAGATATGTCTCGATGTTGTTGGGATAGCTCGTGGCGTAGAGATAGTCGATGGCCTGGTCGTAGGTGAGCATGCCGCGGGCCGACGCGGCCGCCGGCAGCATGAGGGCCAGGGCCAGCACGGCCAAAGCGACGAGGAGAACGCTGCGATTGCGATCCATGGGGCCTCCTGAGGTCCACGAAGGGGGAGCGCGCGGAGGTCAGGCTCCGCGGCTGGACGCGGGGTGTGCTGCGTTCACCTCCTCAGCCGGCCGGGTCATGCCTGCTGCGACGGCCGCCCTCAGCCGGCGCGCAGGGCCCGCTCCCGCCCGGCCCAGCCGACGGCGGTCGGGAGCGAGGATGTGCCCTCAGTCTGAAGCCTCGCGCCGCCGGGGTCAAAGGGAAAGCGGCAGCAGGACTCGGCGTCGCTCAGCCGATCTGTAGGCAGCGCATCGAGATCGTGCCGTTCTGGATGCCTTCGTGCACGGTCCGCACGTCCTCCCGCTCCTTCTGGACGGCGAGCGCGTAGAGCAACGGCAGGTAGTGGTCCGGGGTGGGCGCGGCAGTTCTGCCGAGCGGATGCTCGAGGTACTCGACGAGGTCGTCGTGGCGCCGCTCGGCGACGCACCCGGCGACCCAGGCGTCGAACTCGGACGCCCAGGCGGCGACCGGCGCATCTTCGTCCCAGTCGATGATGCCGAGGTTGTGGACGATATTGCCGCTGCCGACGATCAGCACGCCCTCGTCACGCAGTGGGGAGAGGCGGCGGCCGAGGGCGTAGTGCTGGGCCGCCGCTGCCGTCACGTCCAGGCTGAGCTCGAGAACGGGCACGTCGGCCGCTGGGTACATGCGGATGAGCGGCGCCCACGCCGCGTGGTCGAGGCCGCGCTCCACCGGCGTGGCGCGCTCGCCGGTGAGCGCCCGCACGCGCGCGGCCACGGCCGGCGACCCGGGCGCCGGGTACTTCTTCTCGTTGAGCTCAGCGGGGAACCCGAAGAAGTCGTAGATGGTGAGATTGTGCTCGTCGGCGCCCACGGCGGTGCCCTTCGTGAGCCAGTGCGCCGAGACCACGAGGATGGCCGCGGGCCGCGGCAGGCGCGCGGCCAGCGCCTCAAGGTCGCGCGTGTAGCCGTTGTCCGCGACGATGTTCATCGGCGAGCCGTGCCCGATAAACAGGGCCGGCATGCTTTCGTGCGCCTCGCTGCCTAGCATCTCGCTCATCACCTCCTCGTACCCCGCCGGGATCGGACTCACGCCCGACCCGCGCGGCTTTGCCGCGCGGGAGCGCGGCATCCGCCGTTGTCCTCTGCGTCTATGTCGCTGAGCGCTGCCTCCGGGCCCAGGCATTCTTCCTTGACAGGGACCCGGCCATGCATGCTATACGTGACCTGAGCTGACCGGTCAGCCAAATATCCGCCGGTCGAGGAGGAGCGATGGCGTGAACCACACCCCGTCCCCGCGCACCCGAGACGGCGCCTGCGCGCTCTCCAAGCGAGGGCGCAGGCACTCGCGTCGCCGGGAGGCTTCGCTACCCTCGCGACAGACCTTTGAGGAGTTCAATGGCTGAGAATCTCGCGTTCGCCCGCAAGGCCAGCGGTCTGGTCCGCGGACTGTCGATGTACGACGCCTTCGGCATCGGCATCATGACCGTCCAGCCCATCATGGGAGTCTGGTACATGGTCCTCCTGGGCCTTGGCCTCTTCCCGGGCGGCAACCTCCTGATCGCTATCGGCCTCTCGGCAGTCACCTGCGGCGTCTTCGGCCCCCTCGTCTGGGGCATGCTCGCCGGATCCATGCCGCGCAGCGGCGGCGAGTACATCTTCAACTCGCGCATCCTGCACCCCGCCATCGCTCTCGGCGCCAGCTTCGCCCAGGTGGCGGCGGTCATCTACTGGAACTTCCTGATCTCCACATGGCTCGCCGCCCCGTCGCTCTCGCTGCTCGCCTCGTATATGGGCTGGGACAGTATGGCCACGTGGGTCACGAGCAAGTTCGGGACCTTCATCCTGGCGCTCATCTGCATCGTCGCCGCCTTCTTCTCCATCGCCTTCGGGATGAGAATCTACAAGATCATTCAGAAGCCGCTCGTGATCATTGCCGTCGGCGGCCCCATTCTTCTGGCGATCGCGCTGTTCACGTTGACCAAGGGCCAGTTCATCGGCCACTGGAACGCCCTCGCCACCCAGTACCACTCACTCGACTACGAGCGCTTCATCGCGGCCGTCAGGGAGACCTCAGGCAACCTGCCCAGGACGTGGAACTGGACCGACACCATCGGCGCCACGTGCGGGGTCTTCTATCTCTTCATCTACAACTACATCATCTGCTACGTGAGCGGCGAGGTGAAAGCGCCCTCCAAGAGTCTTCTGGCGGCCAACTGGCTCACGGTCTGGATCCCGGTCGCCATCGGGTTCTTCACCGTGCTCGGGCTGTACCGCATCATGAGCTTCGACTTCCTCAGCGCCGCGGCCGTCAACGATCTCACCGGGCCGGTGAAGGGCTACAACCTCCCCTTCTCCTCGAGCTACATGACGCTGTGCTGGATCGCCGCCGGAGGCAAGGCGTGGGCGGCGTTCACGATCTCGGCCTCCTTCATCGTGATCGTCTACCTCGAGGTGACGATCGCTATCATGGCGATGACCCGCGCCTCGTTTGCGTGGGGCCTGGACCGCATGGGTCCCAAGTGGTTCTCAGACATCAACCCGCGGTTTGCCAGCCCGATGAAGCTGTACATCTTCTACACGTCCGTCTTGATCGTGGGCACCGCGCTCTACGTGCTTTGGCTGAGCAACGCCTTCGCGGGCCTCGCCGCGGCGGGCATGCAGCTGGTGTCGGTGTTCGGGGTCACCGCGATCTCGGCGATCCTGCTGCCGTATCGCAAGAAGGTGAGGGGCATCTGGGAGTCGTCCCCGTACCACACCTGGAGGATCGCCGGCATCCCGCTGATCACCATCGCGGGCGTGATCTACTTCGCCTACATCCTCGTGCTGCTCTACTTCGCCTTCTTCGCGCCGCAGACGAAGGACATCACGGGCAAGAACGCCATCCTGTTCGTGGCCGCGTGGGCCGTGGGCATCGGCTGGTACCTGTACTGGAAGCGGCGCAGCGCGGCCTCGGGCGTGGACGTTTCCATCACCTACGGCGAGCTGCCGCCTGAGTGACCCGGACGACCGGCGCCGCGGAGACCCGCCGGCGCCTCGCGGCTCCGGGAGCATGTGGGGCCGGCCCTGACGGGCCGGCCCCACAGCGGCATGCATCATCCAGCGCGGAAGGAGCTCACGATGGACGACCGCAACGCACCGTCATCGGCCCTGGAAGAGCGGCTCATCGCCGCCGTCAGCGAAGACGAGGCCGGGGTCGTGCAGCTCGCCGCAGATCTCATCGGCTTCGATACCACGGCGCGCAATCCCGGCGACCCGGCGCGCGACGAGGCGCGCCTGCAGGACTATCTCAAAGCGCGCCTCGAGGCCGTGGGGGCTGCTGCCGACCTGTGGGAGCCGGAGCCGACCGGCAGAGGTGACCGCTTCGTGCCCGACGATCTCGATTTCAAGGGGCGGCCGCAGCTCGCCGCCCGGCTGGGCGGCGCCGGCGGCGGCCGCAGTCTGCTCCTGAACGGGCACGTCGATGCCGTGTCGTGCGAGCCTCGCGAGCGCTGGACCAGCGATCCCCTGCGGGCGGAGATCCGCGGCGGCGACCTCTACGGCCGCGGCGCCTGCGACATGAAGGGCGGCATCGCCGGCATGGTGCACGCCGTGGAGACGTTGCATCGCCTCGGCGTGCGGCTGGCCGGCGACGTCGTCTTCTGCGCCAACAGCGACGAGGAGTCGAGCGGCGCCGGCTCGTATGCGTGCGTGAAGCACGGCGTCAGGGCGGACGCGGGTCTCTGCGCGGAGCCTACCGGCTTCGACGTGTGGGCGTCCTGCCGCGGCGGCGTGAACCCGCACATCTTCATCGAGGGGCGACCGGGGCATTCCGAGGTCCCGCAGCCGCACTGGCTGGCCGGCGGCGCTGTGAACGCTGTGGAAAAGTACGGCCTTGTTCTTGACGCCATCCAGACCATCCGCGACGACTGGCGCACGCGTCCCGATCATCAGCACCGCTATCTGGCCCCGCCCGACATCCTCACGACCGTCATCCGCGGCGGCGAGTGGATGGTGACCTATCCGTCGTCCTGCGAGATCACCCTGTCCGTCCAGTACATGCCGGGGCGCGTGGACGCCGACGGCACCGGCCAGGCGGTCTTCGACGAGGTCGAGGCGCGCATCGGCGCGGTCGCGGCCGGCGACTCGTGGCTGGCCGAGCATCCGCTGCGCTGGGAGTGGCCCTGCGACATCGTGCCCGCCGAGGTGGCGGACGACCATCCGATCGTCGCGCTCGCCCTGGGCGCGGGGTCCGCCGTCGGCCGGCCGGGCAAGATCGCCGGCCTCGATTCGTGGCACGACGCCGCGATGTTCACCCAGCGCGCGGGGACGCCGACCGTCTCGTTCGGGCCGGGCTCCATCGGCAAGGCGCACGTCATCGACGAGAGCGTACCGGTGCGTGACCTCGTGGACTTCTCTGCCGCGGTTGCGCTCGCGCTGGTGCGCTGGTGCGGCGTCGTCGGCTGACGGCGGAGGCGCGGCCCGGCCGCCGGCGGCTGCGCCGCCCGTGGGCGGCTCCACCGCGCCCGCCATCCGGGACCGAGGTCCGGGTCGGGCTTCACTCTGACTTGGCCGGCCGGCACCTCGTACGCTATCGTCGCCGCGACTGAGGTACGTGGATTCGAAGGAGGCACTCATGGCAGACCCGGGCATGCGCCGCGGTGACAAAGAGATCGTCGACCCGGAGGAGCTGCACCGCATCCTCGATGAGGCCATGGTCATCCACCTCGGGATGCTGGACGGCGAGCGTCCCTACGTGGTGCCACTCAATTTCGCTCGCGAGGGCAACGAGGTGTGGCTGCACTGCGCCAAGGCCGGCCGCAAGCTCGACTGCCTGCGGGCGGCCCCGGCCGTTTGCGTGGAGGCCGACCGCTTTCTCAAGCTGCAGACCGGCCCAAGCGCCTGCGACGACTGGACCTCCCACTACGAGTCGGTGATCGGCTTTGGCACGGCCGAGATCGTGGAAGACGCGGACGTCAAGCTGCACGCCCTGCGCGCCATCATGCGCAAGTACTCGGAGCGCGACGACTGGGAGTTCACCGACGCCTCTGTGGAGGGCATCGCCGTGGTGCGCATCCGGCTCGATTCGCTCACCGGCAAGCGCTCGCCGGCGCGCGGATAGGGCGCGCGGAAGGCGCGGCCGGCGCGTAGCTCGGCCGCGCCTACACCGCCCCGCCCCGTCCGATGGACCTGGGCAGCACGATCGTCTCGTCGCGGCCGGGGCCGACGGCGATGAACTTGACCCGCGTCTTCGTGACCTCGGCGATGTACTGGACGTAGTCGCGGGCCGTCTCGGGGAGGTCCTGCCACGTCTCGCATTCGCGGATGTCCTCGGTCCATCCGGGGAGCTCCTCGTAGAGCGGCTTGGCGTGGTGGAAATCCGTCTGGCGCAGCGGGAACTCATCGAGCACCTTGCGGCCGGCCTTGTACCGCGTGCAGACCTTCAAGGTCGGCAAGCCCGACAGCACGTCGAGCTTGGTGAGCGCGAGGTGGGTGATGCCGCTGAGGCGCACGGCGTACCGGAGCGCCACCAGGTCGAGCCAGCCGCAGCGCCGCTCGCGCCCGGTGGTGGTGCCGAATTCGTGACCCACGTCGCGCATCGCGACGCCGGTCTCGTCGAAAAGCTCGGTGGGGAACGGGCCTTCGCCGACGCGCGTGGTGTAGGTCTTGGCGACGCCGATCACGTGATCGATGCGCGTGGGGCCGACGCCGGTACCGGTGCACGCCGCGCCGGAGATCGGATTTGAGCTGGTGACGAACGGGTAGGTGCCGAAGTCGATGTCGAGGAGCGCGCCTTGGGCGCCCTCAAAGAGCACGTGCTTGCCCTGGTCGAGGGCGTTGTTCACGAGCAGGCTCGCGTCGCAGATGAAGGGCTCCATCCGCGCGCGGAAGCTCAGAAGCTCGTCGGCGACCTGGTCGGGGTCCAGCACGCCGATGTCGTAGCGCTGCAGCAGGAAGTTCTTCTCCTGCAGCGCCGTCCTGATCTTGCGCCGCAAGATCTTCTCGTCGAGCAGGTCCTGCACGCGGATGCCGATGCGCGTGTACTTGTCGACGTAGCATGGGCCGATGCCCCGGCCTGTGGTGCCGATCTTGAACTTGCCGAGCTGCTGCTCGTTGGCGCCGTCCAGCAGCAGGTGGTACGGCATGATCAGGTGGGCGTTGCCGCTGATGCGCAGGTTGTCGCCGCCGATGCCGCGCGCACGCAGCGCCTCGAGCTCGCCGAACAGGATGTGCGGATCGATGACCACTCCGTTGCCGATCACGCAGGTCTTGGCCTCATAGAGGATGCCCGACGGGATGAGGTGCAGTTTGAACTCCTCGCCGTCGCGGACGATCGTGTGGCCGGCGTTGTTGCCGCCCTGGAAACGCGCGACCACGTCTGCCTTCTCGGCCAGAAGGTCGGTGATCTTGCCTTTGCCCTCGTCGCCCCACTGGGCGCCTACAACGACTGTCCCTGGCATAGCCCGGACCCCTTCCCGTTAGCTCATAGTTCTCAGCGCCGGCCTGCCCATCGGCCGACCTGTGTGGCCGGCATGACAAGCGCGGCGCAACTGACGAAGAACGCGGCTGCCGCGACCCAGTTGCGAAGCAGGCTCTGGTGCACGCCGCCCACGGCAACAGGCAATGACCAGGGCGATGCCGACGACGCTCGTCGAGGACTGCCACGTGACCGCGATGATGGCCGCGCCGGCGGCCACCACGGCCAGTCGAACCACCATGAGCAGCCGTGGCGTCACGTTCCACCCTCCGTGCCGCCGTTCAGGATGCTCCGCGCGGCGATGACGCCGGCCGCCGAGGCCTGGACCAGGCCTCGCGTGATGCCGGCGCCGTCGCCGACGGCGTAGAGGTTCTGGACCGGCGTCTGCAGGCCTGCGTCCAGCTCGGGTCGAGCAGAGTAGAACTTGACCTCGACCCCGTACATCAGCGTGTCGCGCCCATTTACGCCGGGCGCGAGATTGTCCATGGCCTCGAGCATGTCGAGGATGTCACGCAGGTGGCGGTACGGCAATACGAAGGCCAGGTCGCCGGCGGTAGCGCCCTTCAGGGTGGGCTGGACCGTGCCTCTGCGGATGCGGTCCATGGTGCTGCGGTGGCCCTGGTGAAGGTCGCCCAGGCGCTGCACGAGGATGTCTTCGCCGAGCAGGTTGGCGAGCCGCGCGATGCTCTTGCCGTAGGCGATCGGGTCGCTGAACGGCTCGGTGAAATCGGTGCTCACGAGCAGCGCGAAGTTGGTGCGGTCGGTCTTCTCGGCGGCGTAGCTGTGACCGTTCACGGTCACCACGTCGCCGTAGTTCTCCAGCGAGACTTCGCCGTACGGGTTCATGCAGAAGGTGCGCACCGGGTCGTCGAAGCTCGGCGTGTAGTAGATCAGCTTGCTCTCGTAGAGGGCCGTCGTAAGCGGCTCCATGATGGCTGCCGACGTCTCGATGCGCACGCCGATGTCGACGGGGTTCGTGCGCAGCTTGATGTGCAGGCGCTTGCACTCGTCCACCAGCCAGCCGGCGCCCTCGCGCCCGGGGGCGACAATGACGGCGTCGGCGCTGAGCCTTGCGCCGTCCTCGAGCAGGACGCCGGTGGCGCGCAGCTCGCTCTCGCCGGAGCGCTTCTCGGCGAGAATGCGGTCGACCTTGACGCCGGTGCGCACGGTGATGCGCTCCTCCAGCTCCTCACGCATGCGCGTGAGGATGTCGTACGAGCGCTCCGTGCCCATGTGGCGCACCGGCGCGGCCACGAGCGTCATGCCGTGGAGCAGCGCCTGGCGGCGGATCTTGTCGGCCTTCTTGCCGCCGCCGTGCACTTCGCCCGTGGCCCCGTACTCGAGCCAGATTCCGTCGACGTAGTCGATGAGCTCGCGCAGGCGCTCTTTGGGCACGAAGTTGTCGAGCCAGCCGCCGACCTCGGGGGTGAGCGTGAGCTTGCCGTCGCTGAAGGCGCCGGCGCCGCCCCAGCCGCAGGTGATGTCGCAGGGCTCGCAACCGGAGCATACGCCGGTCTTGCGCGCCGGGCAGGCGCGCTCGCTGATGTCGGGGCCGCGCTCCACGAGCAGCACCTGGGCGCCGTTGCGGCGCACGAGCTCAAGCGCGGCAAAGATTCCGGCGGGGCCGGCGCCGACGACGATCACATCATAATGAGTACGTGCAGCGTCCATGACGGTGAGGTGGGGGAGGTCGCGACAAGGGCAGAAGGTGGTTCCCTTTACGGGATGATACCCGCAGGGCGAACGCATGACAAACGTGGCGCGTCTCGAAGACTGACGGACGATAGGTTATCGAGCTCTGGAGGGAGACATGGAGACACTGAGACGCAAGAGGATCGGCCTGGTGTGTGCGGGTGCGCTGGCCGCGGCGTTGCTTGCCGCGGCCGCGCTGGCTGCCTGCGGGAGCAGCACTGGCGGCGGCGCGAGTCCGGCCGCCCCGAAGACCATCGAGATTACGCCCGTGGCGCAGACCGGTACCACTGTGGAGGCCGCCGTCGGAGACACGATCGTCGTGAGCCTCGACGCCAACGCCACCACCGGCTACTCGTGGGCGCTCACCGCCGGCGACACCTTCACCATCGAGAGCAGCAAGTACGTCCCCGACCCCAGCCCGTCGAATGTGGCCGGGTCGGGCGGCACGCAGATCGTCACGTTGAAGGTGACCAAGTCCGGCACGTCGGACCTGACGGGCACGTACCGGCAGCAGTGGAACTCGCCGTCGCCGGGCGCACAGCCCGACCTCTCCCTGACAGTGCGGGCCAAGTAGCCGTGGCTGGCTGCCGAGCAGACCGGCTGCGCCTGGGCGCCGTCGTCATGAGCGTCGCGATGACGCTGGGTTTTGCCGCCGCCCTGTCGGCCTGCGGCGGCACGGGAGGCGGCTCGCCGGCGTCGCCTTCGCCGAGGCCCGCGGTGTTCACGGCGGCCGACGACATGACCACCGTTGAGGTGAGCGTCGGAGAGCGGTTCACGGTCAGCCTCCAGGAGAACCCGACGACCGGCTACGAGTGGGACATGATCGCCGGTCCCGGCCTGGCGCTGGTCGGCGACGAGTTCGTGGCCCCCAGCCCGTCGCCGTCGCCCCTGGAAGGCGCCGGCGGGACGCACTCGTGGGTCTTCAGGGCGGAAGACGTGGGGACGCTCACGCTGACCGGACGCTACGTGCGGCCGTGGGAGGCAGGCAAGAGCGCCGCCGACTTCTCGCTCACCATCGAGGCACGGTAGAAGACGTGGAGCGGGCGGCGGGCGGCAGTGCCGCCCGCCGCAGAGGCAGCCCCCAGTGACCCTCACTGCATCCGTGCCGTCTCTGGTCCGCCCTCCGGTCTCTGGCTTGTCGGCGCGGTGCGGTCTGCGCCACGCACACGGATTGAGCCGCACTCGCGCGATGTCGCGCAAGGACGCGGGCCGGCGGTGGGCGCGTTGGCATCCTCGGGCGCTGACGGGTACGCTCGCCGCAGCAGCAACTCTCGAGGTGAACGATGGACGACCCCGTCCTGAGGCGGCGCAGCATCCGTAAGTACACTGCCCAGCCGGTGCTCGACGAGCACGTGGAGCGCCTGCTGCGTGCGGCGATGGCGGCGCCGTCCGCCGGCAACCAGCAGCCCTGGCAGTTCATCGTGATCCGCGATCGCTCCGTGCTGGAGGCCGTTCCCGAGGTGCACCCGTACGCATCGATGGTGCCGAAGGCGCCGCTCGCCATCCTGGTGTGCGGCGATCGCCGTCTGGAGCGTTGGCCGCAATACTGGGAACAGGACTGCGCCGCCGCCACGGAGAACCTCCTGATCGCGGCGGCGCAGCTCGGTCTCGGGGCTGTGTGGCTGGGCGTGCATCCGCTCGAGGAGCGCGCCGACGGCCTGCGCGGCCTGCTCGGCATCCCCAGGCACGTCACCCCCTTCGCTCTGGTGCCGGTCGGCTGGCCGGGCGAGGAGAAGGCACCCTCGGGCCGCTACGACGAGCAGCGCGTCCACCACGACCGCTGGTGAACGCGGCAGTTTGCCTCGCCGCAAGCCCGGGTAGTTCCGCTAGCGACCCGTGACGCGGCGGGCGCCGCCCTCCGGCCCGGCGCCGGCGAGACAGGCTCCGCCCCACGGGTCCTCGCAACGACAAGCAGGCCATGCGGAAGGGGTGAGCAGTGTCCGGACCTCAATGGGTCCCCACCATCGACGACAGCAAGGTGCGTGACGGCGCCTACGTGCCGGTCTACCCGAAAGGTGTCGGCGTCCTTCTCGTCAGGACCGACGGCGAATTGTCCGCGATCGCCAACAAGTGCGCTCACATGGCGTGCCCCCTCGAGGGGGGACTGCTCCACGGCGGGATCATCACCTGCCCATGCCACGACTGGCGCTTCGACGTGCGCTCCGGCGCCCTCCTCGACGCGCCCGAGCTCAGCATCGACACGTTCGCGACCAAGGTCGAGGACGGCAAGATCCTCGTCGAGCTCAAGGGGGCGTGACGATGACCGATGAGGTGTTCATCTACGCCTTGAGCACGTGCCCCTGGTGCCGCAGGACCAAGCAGTGGTTCACGGACAGCGGGATCGCGTTCGACTCTGTCGACGTGGACTCGCTCCCCGTTGCGGAGCAGGACGAGGCCGCCGAGAAGGCCTACAAGCTCAGCGGCGGCCGCCGCTTCCCCGTGGTCGTCATCAACGGCGAGGTGATCGTGGGTCACAACCCCGACAAGTTCCTCGAGCATCTCAAGGGCTGGGGGGGCTGAGCCTTGGGCAGTGCCGAACGCAAAGAGTCCCTGCGGTACCTGTTCGCGCGCGTCGTCGACCCGCTCGGCTACAAGCTCACCCCGGACGAGGAGCTCGCCGATTTCCTGCTGGAGCAGGAGGTCAAGCTGGAGCAGGACCATGGGGCGCCGTTCTGCCCCTGCCAGGGGCGCACGCGCAAGCGCGCCGAGGACATGCTGATCGTCTGCCCCTGCATCCCCTTCCACCGTGAGCATTTCGACGCCATGAAGCGCTGCTGGTGCGGGCTCTTCGTCCACAAGGACGTCAGCGACCCGGACAGCCTGCCGCAGTTTCCACCGGACGAGGGGTGAGGCCGAGATGTGGCATGAAGTAGCGAAGCGCGGCGACATCGCCGCCGGCGGCATGAAGTACGTGCGCGCCGAGGACCGCGAGATCTGCCTCTGCGAGCATGACGGCGGCATCTTCGCCGTGAGCCGTCGCTGCGGGCACCAGAACGCGCCTCTGGACCAGGGCTCGCTGGAGGGCTGGATCCTCACCTGTCCGCTGCACGACGGCCAGTTCGACATCCGCAGCGGCAAGAACCTGAGCTGGCCCCTCGATCACGACATGGGCGCTGAGGCCGCCATCCCCGAGCCCGTTCAGCGGTACTTCAAGCTCGAGAAGAGATTGCAGTGGAAGACCCGTGTGCACGACCTGCACACGTATCCGGCGCGCGTCATCGACGGCGTCATAGAAGTCGAGATCTGACCACCACGACAAGGAGGACCGATGGCGTTCGAACTGCCGCCGCTCCCGTACGCTGAAGACGCTCTCGAGCCGGCCTACTCGGCGCGGACGATCAGCTTCCACTACGGGAAACACCACAAGACCTACGTCGATACGCTCAACAAGCTGGTGGCTGGCACGGACCTTGAGGGTAAGCCCCTCGAGGAAGTGATTGGCGCCGTGGCCGGCAAGGCCGACAAGCAGCCCGTGTTCAATAACGCCGCCCAGGTGTGGAACCACACGTTCTTCTGGAACGGCATGAAGCCCGGCGGTGGCGGCGTGCCGGGCGGCGACCTGGGCGACAAGATCGTCGCGACCTTCGGCAGCCACGAGAAGTTCGTCGAGGACTTCAAGGCGGCCGCTGTGGGGCGCTTCGGCAGCGGCTGGGTGTGGCTCGTGGCCGACGGGGGCGCCCTCAAGATCGTGAGCACGCCCAACGCCGAGATGCCCGTCCCGCCGGTCGCACCGCTGCTTGTGGTGGACGTGTGGGAGCACGCCTACTATCTCGACTACCAGAACCTGCGGCCCGTGTACACGCAGACGTTCTTCGACAAGCTCGCCAACTGGGACTTCGCGGCGGCGAACTGGGCTGCGGTCAAGTAGCCGAGGGCTGCGCTTCGACGCACCTCCAGAACACCGGTCCCTCCTCGCGGGCGGGTGCAGGCCGGGGCCGGCGGGCGGCAGCCCGCCGGCCCCGGCCACGTGAGGCGGCAGCCGGCTCACGCCGTGATCTCGGCCCCGTCGCCCTGCCGCGGGCGGTCGCCGTCGCCGCCCAGCAGCTTGCGGTAGCTCGTGTACCGGTCGCGCGTGATGGCGCCCGCGTCGACGGCGGCCTTGACCGCGCAGCCGGGTTCGTGGGCGTGCGTGCAGTCCCGGTAGCGGCAGCGCGCTGCGTACGCCATGAACTCGGAGAAGCCGTCGGCGAGCGTGGCCGCGTCGGCGTCGTCGACGCTGAAGCGGCGGATGCCCGGCGTGTCGATCACGCGGATGCCGCCGGGCAGCTCGTACAAGCTGGACGCAGAGGTGGTGTGACGGCCGCGGCCGTCGCCGGCGCGGACCGCTCCGGTCTTCGCCGCAGCCGTGACGTGCAGGGCGTTCAGCAGCGACGACTTGCCCACGCCGCTCTGACCGACGAAGACGCAGGTCGCGCCGGCGAGCACCTCACGAAGCTCCTCGATACCAGCGCCGGCGACTGCGCTGCAGGCGAGCACCGGCAGGCCGAGCTCGCGATACGGCTGCAGGCTGGCGCCCACGTCGCGCCGTTCGTCGTCGTCGAGCAGGTCGAACTTGTTGACGACCAGCGCCGCCCGGGCTCCCGAGCGCGCGACGGCCACGAGGTAGCGGTCGATGAGCCGCGGGTGCAGCGGCGGCGCCTTCGCCGCCACGACCACGACCACCACGTCGACGTTCGCGGCGATTGCGCGTGAGCGTCGCGCGTCGTGCGGGTCGGCGCGCGTGAGCAGGCTGCGGCGAGGCAGCACCGCGGTCACGCGGTGAGTCTCGCCCAGCCGTTCGATCAGCACTTCGTCGCCCACCGCCAGGCCGCTCTGCTGGCGGCGCGTGAGGTCGGCGGGCAGGACCGCGTCCAGCACGTCGGCGGCAGCCTGCACGACGCAGGCACCGGCGCTCACCGCGATCACGGTGCCTCGCCGGCTGCCGTCGAGACCGGGCGCTGTGTCGGTGGCGCCGTCCGGCGCCGCCGCGAAGCCGGCGGCCGCTTCCTCCTGCTCGTCCAGTAGCCGCAGCAGGAAGTCCTTGAGCTCCGGGCGGCGCGCGTCTCCTGTCATCGTGCGCAGCTCCGCCTTGTGAAGTTTCGCGGCGCGTTTGGTGAGCCTGGTGCGCTCGCCGTCGTCCAGGCCGGCGAGCAGGTCCCGCAGTCTCCTGCGTTGTCGCTTGTCCATGGTGGGATATGCCCTTCCGTCGAGTTCCGTCACAGGCAGGGCGCGGCGCACGGCCGCACCCGGGCGTCACCCGGTTGGAGGGAGAGACGAGTGAGTCGCCTCAAGGGCGGACGCAGAGAGACACGCTCAGGACGAGCGGGAGACTACGACGCGGCTCTCGGAAGGAGTGACGCGATGAGGCTGTCGAGAACAGTGGCAGTCATGATGTCGCCTCCTTGCGTAGCCCGATGGGTCGCAGATCGCGACGAGTCTAGCACGCCGGCGCAGGACAAGGCCGTGAGCCGCAGCAGAGCTGCGGCGCATCGGTTGCGCCGTCGCGCGGCCGCGGTCGCGTGGCTTCCGCGAACAGGATCCGCACGGCGCGCAGGTGCGCCGTCTGCGGCGCCGGCCAGCACGACGCGGCGCCGGTCAGAGGCGCCCTTCGCGGCCGGCGCGCGTGACCCACGCACGCGCCGCCCTGTGGTAGTCTGCGGGCTCGCCGGCGTGGCCGCCTGCGAGCCCGCGAGCGTTTCCGGAGGACGCATGTCCCTGCTGCGACTCGATATCGACGACCGCCAGGTCGTAATGCACACCGAGGGCTCGGTGTCCACGAGCACGCAGGAGCTCGTGGAATGCGCGAGCTTCGCGCGCGTCCTCGATCTGCCCATCGACCATCTCGGGAGCCACAGTCCGGCGGCGCTCGCCGAGATGAAATCTCGCGAGCGCGGCGCGGCGCGCGAACTCGTCGAAGATCTCAACGACT
>CAIOZS010000185.1 GCA_903862845.1 uncultured Thermoleophilia bacterium | reverse complement strand
CGCGCCGACCGCGGCGGCTGCGGCGCCGGGTAGTGCGAAAAGGGAAGACAAGGATTCCCTGACTTTCGCGTCGCACGCGGCCGTCCGCAGGCTCGCTTACTGAGGGGGAAGACAAGGAATCCTTGTCTTCCCCCTCAGCACTACCCCGCGCGCCGCTCGCGCGGGCGGTTCCGGCGGCCGCGGGAGCCGCGACGCGCCATGTCCGCCTTCTCGCCGCTCGTTGATGCGGAGGCTGAACGCGCAACCGGACGGAAGGGGATGGTCATGTCGTGGCAATTGAAGCGCGCCGCGCCGCCGGCGCGCCCTGCGGGGCGGGCGCGTATGATGATTGCATGATGACGACGCGCCCCCAGCCGGGACACCGGCGGCGCCTTGCCGTGCTCGCCGCCGGCATCCTCCTCGCGGTGGCCTTCGTGGCCGTCGCGGCGGCTGCTCGCGCCGCCGCGCTGCCGGCACACGGCCCGCCGGTGCCGCCATGGGCGCTCGTCTGGAAGCCCGCTTCGGCGCTGATCCCCGTTCAAGAGGCGCCCGCCGCGGGCGGCGCGCCGGGTGAGGTGCGGACGGTCGGCGACTGGAGGCACGCGTGGCAGGTGGTCGGCTTGCTGCGCGTGCGGCCGCCGCACGGCCGCATGGTGTACTACTTCGGCGATTCGACGGCCCGTGAGTCGCTGGTCGGCGAGGCGTCGTGGAACCGGCAGCTCAGGCGGCTCGGGGCACGCGGCCTGCGCGCCTTCGCTCTGGCCGGGCACGGCCAGACCTTCGCCATGGATGCGCGCCTCATGCGGGCGCTGCCGCGCTCGCGCGGACTGGCGCTCATCGGCGTGAGCCTCAGCCGCTTCATCGGCCCGCCCGTCCGTGGCCCCGGCGCCCGCCCGGCGGAGTTCCCGCCGGGCACGGCCCCGCGGCTCAGCCCGTGGCGGCAGCACCTCTACGACTTGCGCCCTCTCATGACCGCGGCGCAGAAGCAGGGCCGCGTCGTGCACTGGCGCCGGGCGCGCACGTCCGCGTTCCTCCGCTATCGCGCGGCGAACCTCCGCGCGCTCGGCACGCTCATCGCGGTCTGCAAGGCTCGCGGCCTGCGGCCGGTGCTCGTCGAGCTGCCGCTCGACGTGGCCGCGGTCCGCCATCAGCTCGACCGGCAGCGCGCGTCGCTGCTCGCGGGCTGCCGCGCCGTGGCCGCACGCTACGGCGTGCGTTTTCTGCCCTTCCAGCTCGCCTCGCGCGTCCCAACCAGCGACTTCTTCGACATCGGTCACATGGTGAGGGCCGGCGCGGCGCGGTGGCAGGCCGGCCTTTCGCGCTGGGTCATCAGGCTTCTGCCGCGGTAGGCGCCGCCGCCGCGGCGAGCGTTGCGGCTCCATCTGGGTAGACTCCCTCCGAGCGGGCGCTCCCGGGCTCGCCGCAGTCGCTCTCTCAAGGAGGCCGAGGATGGAATCCAAGCGCAGCGTCGCCCTCGTCACCGGCGCTTCGTCGGGCATAGGCGCGGCTCTCTCGGAGCGCCTTGCCCGCGACGGTCGCGACCTCGTGATCGTCGCGCGTCGCCGCGAACGCCTGGAAGCGCTGGCGACGCGTCTGCAAGCCGAGGCCGGGGCCACCGTCGAGGTGCTCGCCGCCGACCTCACCGAGCCCGCGCAGCTGGAGCGCGTGGTGGAGCGTTTGCACGAGGACGAGCGTATCGACCTGCTCGTCAACAACGCCGGCTTCGGCGGCTACGGCCCCTTCGCCGAGCTCGAGCCGGACTTTGCCGACCGGCTTATCGGCGTGCACGTGAGGGCGCCGATGCGGCTCACGCGCGCGGCCCTGCCGGGCATGCTCGCCCGCGGCCGCGGTGCGGTCGTCAACGTCGCCTCGTTGCTCGCCCTGAGTGGTCCGCTGCGCGCGCCGATGGCCGGCCGGGCCACGTATGTCGGCGCCAAGGCCTTTCTGATGTCGTTCACGCAGGCTCTTGCCGTGGAACTGGAGGGCACCGGCGTGCAGGCCATGGTCGTCATGCCCGGGATGGTCCAGACGGAGTTCTTCAGCACGAAGCGCGGAGGGGAACCCGGCGCCGCCGCCCTGATGAGCGCCCGTGACGTGGCTCAGGCGATCGTCGTCGGCCTGGAGCTGGGCGAGGTCATCTGCGTACCCGGGCTCGACGACATGAGCCTCTTCGACGCGCTCAGAAACGTGCAGAAGGCGACGCTCTTCGGGCGTTCCGCCGCGCAGCTCGCGGAACGCTACCGGCGCTGACCGCGGCGGCGCGCGGGATCACCCCGGCATGACCGCGCGCCGCATCATCCGCACCTATCTCGGGATCGCCGCCGGCACCACGCTGGCGCAGTCGCTCATCTGGGGCGTCAACACCCTGTTTCTGCTGTCGGTCGGGCTCGACATCTTCCAGGTCATGCTGGTGAACGCGGCCTACACGGTGGCGCAGGTGGTGTTCGAGGTGCCGACCGGCGTGATCGCCGACACGCTGGGGCGGCGCGTGTCGTACCTGCTCGCCGTCGGCATCATCTTCTTCTCGACGCTGCTCTACCTGTGGTTCGGGCTCGCCGGCCAGGGCGTGCTGCCGTTCGCGCTCGCCTCGGTGCTGCTCGGGCTGGGCTACACCTTCTACACGGGCGCCGTGGACGCCTGGATGGTCGATGCCCTGCACGCCGTGGGCTACGAGGGCAAGCTCGAGCCCATCTTCGCCCGCTACGGCATG
>CAIOZS010000184.1 GCA_903862845.1 uncultured Thermoleophilia bacterium | reverse complement strand
GCGTTGGTGAACACCGCGTGCGAGCCGCCGCCCGGCTGCAGCGTGAAGGCGTCCATGCCGCTGATCGACTTCAGATACTGGCCGGTCTCGTAGACGATCTCGAGCAGCCCCTGCATGGTCTCTTCGTCCTGCCACGGGTGCAGGTCGGCGGCCCGGTGATAGCGGATCATCTCCTCGTGCATCTTGGGGCTGTACTTCATCGTGCAGGTGCCCTCGCTGATGTCGCTGCCGAGGTCCATGCCGAGCGTCATCTGCGAGTAGCGCAGGTAGTGGCGCAGCACCTGATACTGCGACATCTCGGGCAAGTCGGGGGCGGCCGCGCGGCTCATCCCCTCGGGGATGTAGTCCGCGGCCTCGCCAACGGCAGCCGTCACCTCGTCTTCGGCGAGCGGCACGAGGATGCCGCGCTCGCCGGACGCGCCCTGCTCCATGATGAACGGTTCGTCCCAGCGCGGCGCCTGGTAGTCGCGCAGCACGCCGCCGTCACGGCGCAGGCGGCCGAGGCGGGCGACCTTCTCTTGCGGCGTCTCGGTCATGACGTCACCTCCTGGACGGCCGTGGCCAAGGTCTCGATGTCGGCCTGATCGTAGTACTCGGTGACGCAGTAGAGCGCGCTCTGGCCGAGCTCGGGGAGCTCGGCCGAGAGGTCCTTGCCGCCGAAGATCTGGTGGCCGAGCAGGGCCTTGTTGACCTCGGCCACCGTCTTGCCGGTGCCGGTGAAGTCGACGACGAACTCCTTGAAGAAGCTCGGCGAGAGCTTGAGGCGCACGCCGGGGATCTCGCCGAGCAGCTTCGCCGCATAGTGCGCGCGCGCGATGCACGTCTCGCCGAGCTCCTTGAAGCCCTGCGGACCCATCACGGCCATGTACACGGCGGCGGCGATCGTCCACAGGCCGGAGGCGGTGCCGACCCAATCCTTGCCCTGGTCGCGGGCGCCGTAGCTGGTGCGCTCGGCCAGCGCTTCGCCCACGGCGTACTGGCCGGGGGTGGCGGTCTCCATGACCGTGTACAGCTCCATGGGGCACTCTTGCGCAAACACGGGATCGTCGTCCTTGAAGGCGATGAACCCGGAACAGCCGCCGCCGGCGTGCATGTGCATGCCGAGCCCCTGAATTTCGCCGCAGGCGATGTCGGCGCCCAGGGCGCCGGGCGGCGTGAGCACGCCGAGCGTGATCGGGTCGACGCCGGCGATCGCGAGGGCGCCGTGCTCGTGGGCGAGCTTGACGATCTCGGCGCCGCCGGCCTCGATGGTGCCGAGGTAGCTCGGGTTCTCCCAATAGACGGCCGCGAAGGAGTCGTCGAGCTTGCTTCGCAGATCCTCGAGGTCGACCATGCCGGTCTCGCGGTCCCACTCGTAGAAGCGGATCTTGGTGCTGCCCGCCATCGCCTCGGGCTGGCACAAGGTGCGCGCCTCCATCAGCCGCATCGGGCTCATGTGCGACGGCACGAGGACTTTGTCGCGGCCGGTGATCCGCCGGGCCATGCGAAACGAGCGCCCGGCGACGTCGCCCCAGTCGTAGATGGGGTTGGCGACGGCGTCGTAGTCGAGCAGCTCACCGAGCATGCTGTTGAACTCGAAGCGCGCGAGGTACTTGCCCAGGTCCGAGTAGTCGCCGCCGCAGTAGGCGCTGACGAACTCGGCGCGGTTGATCACTTCGTCGACGATCGCCGGCACGTGGTGCTGCCAGCAGCCGGCGCCGCAGAAGTTGAGGTAGTCGACGGCCGAGATGTTGTTGTCGAGCAGGCCCAGGACGTGCCGGCGCAGGTCACGCTCTGAGAGGATCGCCGGCGGGATGTCCAGGGTGCCTTTGAAGCGCAGGCGGTCGGGGATCTCAGCGTAGATCTCCTCGACGCTGCTCAGCCCGAGCTCGTCGAGCATGGCCTGCTTCGTGGCCGGCACGGAGTTCGGGATGTAGGGGTGGATGAACGGTTTGTCAGCCATTGTGAGGCGCGCTCTCCTTCCGTGGGGTGATGGGATCGGCGTGATTCTGGCGCGGGCGCCCGATGATGAGGCGGGGCATCACTCGTAGCTGTAGCCCGCGGAGGTGCCGTAGTCGATGCTGATGAGCGCCCCGGTGATGGGCGCCGCCGCGGGGCCGGCAAGGTAGAAGACGAGCTCGGCGACCTGCTCGGGCGTGATGAAACGCGCCTTGCTGCGCTGCGGATAGCTGGCGAGCAGGCGCCTGAAGTAGGCCTCGGGGTCGCCGCCGCCGTAGTCGCGCGCCTGGCCCTCGAGCATCGGCGTCATCACGTCCGCCGGGCAGACGGCGACGCAGCGCACCTGGAACGGGGCGAGCTCGAGGGCGAGCGATTTGGTGAGCAGGCTCACGCCGCCTTTGGAGGCCGTGTACACGGCCGTCTCCGGCGTGCCCACGACGCCCGCGTCGGAACTGAGGTTGATGATGCAGCCCTCGGTCTTCTTGAGATGCGGGATCGCGTAGCGGCAGCAGAAGAATGTGCCTTTGAGGTTCACGCCGAGGACCATGTCCCACTCCTCCTCGGTGATCTGGTCACTGGGGCCCTCGGTCCAGACGCCGGCCGTGTTGACGAGCACGTCCAAACGGCCGGCGTCGGCGGCCGCCATGGCCATAAGGTTCTCGCAGTCGGCGGGGACGCTGACGTCGCCGGCGAGGGCGTGCACCGTAGTCAGCGCGGCCAGCTCGCCGGCGAGCACTTCGAGAGAGACGGCGTTGAGGTCGCCGAGCACGAGGGTCGCGCCGGCGGCCGCGAAGCGGCGCGCCACGGCCGCGCCGATGCCCCCGGCCGCGCCGCTCACGACGACCGTCTTGCCGTCCATCCCGTAGCTCATGCGTCCCCCCGTGCGAACATCGAACGTTCCTTCAAAGTGCGTAGCTTATAGCTTTCAGCGGCCGTCCGGCTCACCCGCCCCAGTAGATGAGGAAGTCCTCCCAGGTCGTCATGCGCGTGAAGATGAGCTGCGACGAGTAATAGGGGAAGTCCCACCAGGCGATGGAACTGGAGCCGCGGTGCGGCGGCGCGGGGGCGCTCGGCCAGTAGATGCCGATGCCGTGCAGGCGGCCCTCGGCGGGGGTGCTCCACTCGTACAGTACGGCCCGGTCGACCGCCTTCATCACGGCCGTGCAGGCCGCCTTGATGGGCGCCGAATCGACGTGCTTCCTCAGTTGATGGGCGGCGTCGTAGAGGTCGACGCTCGTGGAGTCGCCGTAGATCGCCGAGGCGACGCGCCGATAGGCGGCCTCGTAGTCACTCCTGTGCCGGCGCATGCCGGCGCGCAGGTACCACGCCAGAAGGTCGACCTTAGTGACGAGCCTGTCCCAGCGCCAATCGAGGGCCACCGCCGAGCACGCGAGCGTCCACTTGTCGTGGCCGCTGCGGTAGCTGGCCGCGGCCAGCTTGGCAAGGGCGCCGGCGCCCATCGTCGGCCTGGCCTGCAGCTTGGCGAGGACCTCGGCGTACTGCACGCCCGTGTAGCCGATCGAGTCCTCGCTCGCGGCCACGGCGTCGGCGAAGCCGCGGAACGTGGCCTCGACCTCGATCATCTGGCCGAGGCAGGTGTCCATGCCCACCATGTCGACGCCGCCGGTGGTCTCCATGGCGCGGCGGATCTCGTCCACGTCCATGCTGTCGTTGCTGGCGTCGTCCTTCATCGTGTAGCCGGGCCACCAGCCCCAGCCGTGATCCCAGAAGAAGAGGGCGTAGTGCTTCGCCGGGTAGCTCTGGCGCGTCCAGGCGATGAAATCGATGAGCGTCTGCGGAGAGCCCATGTCGCGCTCGCCCCAGTCGGCCACGGCGTTCTCGGCGGTCGCCTTCATGCCTTTGGCGACGTGGAAGACCCTGGCGCCGGTCCAGCCGCCGTCGGCGGCGATGGGGTTCCGGCCGCGGTCGGCAAGGACGACCGCCTGGACGTCCGCGTTCGAGCCCACGGCGGCCAGCTCCCTGTCGAGGTCGCGCGTCACCCAGGGCTCGAGGTTGTTGTCACCGTCCATGTAGACCATGACGGTCCACTCGGCAGCGGGCGCCGGAGAAGCCGGAGACGGAGCGGCGCCGGGCGGCGCCTCGGGGGCGAGCGGCGCAGCCGCCCCAGCCGCCGAGGCCGCGCAGAGCCCGAGCGCGGCGGCGCAAAGGGCGACGAGCGCGAGCGCCGCCGCGCGCCGCGCGGAGGCGGCGGCCCGATGGCTGCCGTCGTGATGGTCGCGCATGCTGCCTCCTTCGATCTCCGGCCCAGCGTGCGCCGGCATGAGCTTCACTCCCCCGCCCAAGGATAGCGCGGACGGCCCTGCCCGTCAGCGGGCGCCGCGGCGAACGATCACGCGCAGAAGGCGCGCGCCGCGCGCTCGAGCACCCGGGCAGTGGCTGCCACCGAGGCGAGGTCGACCCATTCGTCGGCCGTGTGCTCACCGTGCCCGATCGGCCCGCACGTCGCCACCGGGATGCCGGCCTCCACGAGAAGACCCGAGTCGGCCCAGCCGATGTCGCCGCGCACCACCGGCGGCCGGCCGAGCACCGCGGCCGTGGCCGCGGCCACGGCCGCGATCACCGGCTCGCCCTCCGACTGCTCCAGCGGCTCGCGGGCGACCACGGTGCGCAGTTCGCCGCGAAAACGCGAATCGGCTTCACGCGCGGCGGCGAGCAGGCTCTCCATCTCGGCCTGCCCCTGCGCCACGTTCTCTCCGCTGATGAAGCAGCGTTCCACGCCCAGGGTGCAGCGCGCCGGGTACGCGGGCAGCTGATCGCCGCCGCGGATGGTGCTGGCGTGGACGCTGCCGCGCCCGTAGCGCGCCCGCAGCCGGCGCGCGAGCTCCGCATCGAGGGCCGTGATGCCGGCGAGCACGGGCGCCAGCAGGGCGATGCCGTCGACGCCGTGGTCGGGGTCGACCCCGGCGGCCTCGACGCCGTGGCTCTCGACCTCGTACCAGGCGAAGCCGCCGTGCTCGGCGACCACCTCGAGGCCGGTGCACTCGACGAGCACGGCGGCGTCCGGGCGCCAGCGCGCCGGCAGCGCCGCCGCCCCGGCGCTCTCCCACTCCTCGTCGATGACGCCGGCGACGAGCACGTCGCCGGGCAGGCGCCGGCCGCCGGCGAGCAGCGCCTCGACGGCCAGCAGCGCCGCCGCGAAGCCGCACTTCATATCGGCGGCGCCGCGGCCATACATGCGGCCCTCGCGGACCACCGGCGTGAAGGCGTCCGGCCCCCATGGCCCCACCACGTCGAGGTGCCCGATGAGCATCAGGCTGCGCCCGCCGCCGCTGCCCGGCAACCGGCCGACCACGTTGGGACGCCCGGGGAGCACGTCCCAGAGGTCGACGTCCAGGCCGAGCCGCCCCATGAGCCCGGCGAGGTGGGCGGCGAAAGCCGCCTCGCCGGGCCCGCCCGAGAGCCCGGGATTCGAGCTGTCGATGCGGACCATGTCGGCGAGGAGCGCCTCGAGCTCTGACATCTGATCCTCCGCGGGTGTGCTCATGACGGCGAGCGCCGCCGGTTTCGCCATGATAGCAGGCACTTCGCTGTGGTATGTTCGGCGGCAGAGCAGTCTCGGTCGGACGCGGTCCGCGCCGGCCATGCCGCTGTACCAGCCCCACGTGATCACCGTGTTTTCCCAGCGCGTCGGCGGCTTCTGCCTGCACCCGGTGTGGATCTTCGACTTTCTCGACTATTCCATCACCAAGTGGGACGCCGCGCGGCGTCTTCAGTAGGTCCGCGTCACCTTGCTGAGGCCGCGCGGGACGTCGGGATCGAGCCCGCGCGCCAGCGAGAGGTGCAGCGCCAGCATCTGCCCGGGGAGCACGGCAACGAGCGGCGCGAGCTCCTCGGGCACGGCGAGCGGCACCCTGAGGACGGCCGCCGCGCCGTCGACGGGCGTTGCGGCGTCGGTCACCACCAGCGTCTCGGCGCCGCGTCTGCGCAGCTCGACGTCGAGCGCCAGCATGCCGGCGAGCGTCCTGCCCGGCGCCGCGTACAGCAGCACCGGATAGCGCGGCTCCACAACGGCGATGGGCCCGTGCATGAGGTCGGCGGCCGAGAACGGCAGGGCCGCCAGGTAGCACGTCTCCTCGACCTTGAGGGCCGTCTCGAGGGCGGTGGCGTAGTTGTAGCCGCGCGCCGTGACGAGCAGGCGCTCGGCGTGCCTCAGGCGCGCCGCGACGCCCATGACGGCATCCTCCACGGCGCAGGCGGCCGCCATGGCCGCCGGCACGTCATGGCTCAGCGCTCGCTCAAGAGCGTCGGCGCCGGTCCACGCCGACCAGAAGAGCGCGAGGGCGGCGAGCTGGCTGGTGTACGTCTTGGTCGCCGCCACGGCACGCTCCGCCCCGGCGTGGGTGGCCAGCACGAGATTGGCGCCGCGGGCCAGCAGGCTGCCCTCATCGTTGGTGACGGCCAGCGTGAAGGCGCCGGCAGCACGCGCCTGTTCGAGATACTCCGCGACGTCGGGCGTCTCACCGCTCTGGCTGATGCCGATCACGAGACAGTCGCGGAAGTCGATGGCGGCACCGTACACGGTCGCGGCGCTGGGCACCGCGAGACCCGCCGGCAGCCCGGCGAGGATTGTCGCCAGGTACTTGCCGTACGCGGCGGCGTTGTCGCTGGTGCCGCGGGCGGCGTAGAGGACGAAGCGCGCGCCGGAGGCGCGCGCTTCGCGGGCCGCCGCCCGGAACGGCCGCGGGTCCGCCGCCAGCCGCGCCACGATGCCCGCCTGCTCGAAGATCTCGTCGCGCATGATCGTCATCTGCCGACACCCTTGCCCCGCACCGCACGGCCGGATAGGATACCGTCAAAGCATACAAAGCATACCAAGTAGACGCCGCCGGCGAAACAACTCTCACGCCCTGAGGTGCCCATGGACTTCGCGACCGAGTACCCGCGCTTCGCCGCCCGCTCCGCCGAGCTCTTCCGGGCAGCAGCCGAGATCATCCCCGGCGGCGCCGGCAGCAGCGCCCGCACCGTCAAGTTCGGCTGGCGGCCGTACCCGCCGTTCATCGTCCAGGGCACGGGCTCGCGGATGCGCGACGTGGACGGCCACGAGTACATCGACTATCTCCTCGGCCTGGGCCCCGACATCCTCGGCCACCGCCACCCGGTAGTCACCCAGGCCGTGGCCGACGCCATCGCCGAGCACGGCACCTCCTTCGGCCTTCCCTACGAGCTCGAGATCGAGGCCGCGCGCAAGGTGGTCGAGGCGGTGCCGAGCCTGGAGATGGTGCGCTTCACCAACTCGGGCAGCGAGGCGGTGGGCACGGCGGTGCGCCTCGCACGCGCCTTCACGGGGCGCCGCATCCTCGTGCGCTTCGAGGGTCACTATCACGGGTGGCAGGACACCGTGTACTGGAGCAACCATGTGGACCCCAGAGAGGCGGGGCCGGCCGAGCGGCCGCGACCGGTCGCGGCCGGCCCCGGCGTGCCGCTCGAGCTCGCGGGCACCCTGGTTGTGCTCACCTGGAACGACTTCGAGAGCTTCGCGAGGCTGATGGACGAGCGCGGCCACGAGATCGCCGCCGTCATCACCGAGCCGGCGGTGTTCAACACCGGCTGCATCCTGCCCGAGCCAGGCTATCTCGAGCTGCTGCGCGCCGAGACGCAGAAGCACGGCGCCCTGCTCATCTTCGACGAGGTCATCACCGGCTTTCGTTTCTGCCGCGGCGGCGGCCAGGAGTGGTTCGGCGTGATGCCGGATCTCACGACGCTCGCCAAGGGCCTCGGCGGCGGTTTCCCGGTGGCGGCCATCGGCGGCACGCGCGAGGTCATGGGCATGATCGCCGACGGCAGGTACTCGCACTCCGGGACCTACAACGCCAACGTGGTGCAGTGCGCCTCGGTCTCGGCGACCATGGACATCCTCGCCGAACCCGGCCTCTTCGCGCGCCAGCGCGCCGTCGGCGACCGTCTCGCCGCGGGGCTCCGCGAGCTCGCCGAGGAGGCAGGCATCCCCGTGCGCGTCGAGGGGATCGGCACCGTGTTTCAGATCTGGTTCACCGAACACCCCATTCGCAACTGGCGGGACGCCGAACGCTACGCCGACGAGGCGACGTTCACGCGCTGGTGGCAGGAGATGCTGCTGCGCGGGGTCATGTTCCACCCCAGCCAGTTCGAGAACCTGTTCGTCTCGCTGGTGCACACGGATGCCGACGTGGGCGAGACGCTGCAGCGCGCGCGAGAGGCCTTCGCCGTCCTCGCCGCCGAGCGCCGGGGCTCGTGAGAAAGAGGCGGCCGTGAGCCTTCTGGATGCACGGGAGGCCGGCGCGGCGGCGCCTCGGCCCCTGCGCTACCGCAGCGTGATCGACCTCATCGACGAGATCATCACCGCCGAAGGCCTGCAGCCGGGCAGCCTGCTGCCGACGCAGAAGGAGCTGGCGGCACGCGCCGGCGTGAGCCTCATCACCGTGCGGCGCGCCCTGCAGGAGCTGGAGCGCGCCGGCAGGGTGACGGGGCACCAGGGCGTCGGCACCTTCGTGGCGCGGCCGCGCATTGTCTCGGGGCCAGCGCGGCGCGGCGGGCTGCTGGCCACGCTCGCCGCCCAGGGTGAGCCCCGGGAGGTGACGACCGAGCTGCTGGAGGTGCGCGCCGTCCGCCCCGGGCCTGCAGCGGCGCGCGCCTTGGGCCTCGACGCCGACGCGGAGGCCTGGTGCATCGTGCGCCTGCGCCGCATCGACGGCCGCCCCATGGTGCTCGAGAGGGCACACGTGCCCAAGGCTCTGGCCCCCGGACTCGACGAGCATCCCGCCGAGCTCGGCGACTCGCTCTACAACCTCCTGGCGCGCCGCTACGGGCTGGTGGACGACTACGAGGAGCAGTATCTGGAGGTCGGCGCCGCCGGCGCCCGTGAGCGCCGCCATCTCGAGCTCCCGGCGCGCGCGCAGATTGTCCGACTGCGCGGCGTCAGCTTCTCCGCCGGGGACCTCCCCTTCGACTGCTTCGAGCAAGCGTACCAGGCGCAGGAGCTCGCCTTCTTCTTCTCGGGCCGCACCTCCTGCCGGCTCCTGCAGGCCGGTGAGCTGGACGACTGGCGAGACCCGGAAGGCGCGGGTCCGGGAAGGTGAGCCGGTCGCCCGCACACGAGCTCTGGATCGGCCTCGATCTGGGCACCTCCAGTCTCAAGGCGGTGGCGCTCGACGCCGACGGCCGAGCGGTGGCGGAAACGCGCGAAGAGTACGCCACGGCGCGGCCCGCCGCGGGCCGCGCCGAGCAGGCGCCCGCGGACTGGGTCGCGGCCGCACACGCGGCCCTGGCCGCGCTGGCCGCCGCGGCCGCGCCCGCGCGCTGGGGCGGCATCGGCCTCTCCGGCATGATCCCCACGCTCGTCACCCTCGACGACGAGGGACGTGCGCTCGGCGCGGCGTTCACCTGGGAGGACTGCCGGGCGCAGGACGAAGCCGGCGAGATCGCGGCGCAGATCGGCGTGGCCGCTCTCTACGCGAGCACCGGCCAGCCCCTCGACGGGCGCTACCTTCTGCCGATGTACGCGTGGCTGCGGCGGCACCATCCTGGCCGGGCTTCCCGCACCGCCCTGGTGTGCGGCGCCAAGGACTTCCTCTTCCGCCGGCTCACCGGCGAGTCGCTGACCGACCCGAGCACGGCCACGGGATACGGCTGCTACGACCTGCGGACCGGCTCCTGGTCGGCGGAGGCGGCACAGCTGGGGGGCGTCTCGACGACCGCCGGCCGGCCCGGCAATCCGGGGCTGCCGACGGTCGTGGCCGCCCGCGAGACGCGGCCGCTCGTCGGCGCCGTCGCGCGGACGCTGGGCCTGCCGGCCGGGTTGCCCGTGTGCGTAGGCGCCGCCGACTCCGTGCTCGCCGCGGAGGCGCTCGGCGCGCTCGCTCCGGGCGCGGTCGCCTACGTGTGGGGCACCAGCACTGTCGTCCTGGGCGCAAGCAAGGCCCCGGTCGACGACCCCGAGCGCCGCTGCCTCATCACGCCGCTGGCCGTCGACGGGTGGGGCGTCGAGATGGACCTCGTCAGCAGCGGCGCGGCCGTGGCATGGCTCGCCCGCCTCCTCGGCTTCGGCGCTGCCGGGCAGGGGCGCGTGTTCCAGGCGGCGGCCGCCGCGCAGGACGCCGCGGCGCCTGTGGCACTCCCCTTCGTGGGCGTCGGCGAACAGGGCGCCCTGTGGGACCCCGACGTGCGCGGCACGCTCCTCGGACTCGACCTCTCGCACGGCCCTGAGGACGTGGCGCGCGCCGTGCTGGACGGCATCGTCCTCGAGAGCCGGCGCTGCCTCGAGCGGCTCACGACGCTCGGTCTGCCGCACGGCGAGATCCGCGTGGCCTGGCGCCACGCCGATCCGTGGTTCTGCGGCCGGCTCGCCGACATCAGCGGACGCGAGGTCCTGATCGGCGAGCCTTCGCAGACCTCGTCGGCCGCCGGCGCGGCGCGGCTGGCGGCGCTGGCCGGGGGCGCGGAACTGCCGCGCGACGCCGGCGCCTGGCGCCGCATCGTGCCCGACCGCACCGCCGCACGTGCCTGGCAGCAACGCCGCACCGACTACGAGACGGTCATGCTGCCGCTGCAGCGGCTCTACCGCACGTGGCCACGCCAAGCGGAGAACTGAGGCGCGGGCCTCAGTAGTACAGCTCGCTCGGCCCCTTGTACTCCTGGATCGTGTTGCCGCCGTCGATCACCACAAGCTGCCCGGTGATGTAGCTCGCGTCGTCGGAGCCGAGGAAGCAGATGAGCTTGCCCACCTCGGCCGGCGTTGCGGCACGACCAAGCGGCGTGTTCTCGGCGCCGGCACGCTCGCCCTCGGTGGTCGACCCGGTGTTGATCCAGCCCGGCCCGACGGCGTTGACGGTGATGCCGTGCCTGGCCACGTCGAGCGCCACGCCGCGGGTCATGCCGAGCACACCCGCCTTGGCGGCGCAGTACACTGCCTCCTCCGGGTTGGCGACGACGGGGCCGGTGACCGACGAGACGTTGACGATGCGCCCGTAGCCGCGCTCGATCATGCCGCCGATCACGGTGCGCGTCACGTTGAACTGGGTCTTGAGATTGATGGCGATGCCGAAGTCCCAGTCCTTCTCGCTCATGTGGGCGAAATCGGTGAAGTCCTCCTCCATGCCCTCGATGACCATGCCGGCGTTGTTCACGAGCACGTCGATACGGCCGTGGCAGGTGACCGCTGCGGCCACGGCCGCCTGCACCTCGTCCATCTTCGTGAGGTCGGAGGTGTGCGAGGAGACCGTGAAGCCCTCCTTGCGCAGCTCATCTGCGCACGCGTGCACCTTTGGAGAGATGTCGACGATGGCCAGCAGCGCGCCCTCCTCACCGAACACCCTGGCCGTGCTGAAGCCGATGCTGTTGGTCTTGGCCACCCCGGTGATGAGAACGACCTTGCCCTCGACCCTGCCGTTGCGCTCCATGCTTTCCGCTCCCTCGCTTGAGCTGCGGCCGGTGGTCCGGCCGGTGACGATCGGTAGGCGCATGCTACGTCGCCGGCTGCTTGACTGTCACCCGCCCGGCAGCCCATTGCACGTGCGACGAGCAGGTTCATCCTCCCGAACCTGCCTGCGAAGTGCGGATTCGTGGGAGTTTTGGTAAAGTTATCGCCTGCGAATGCCGATTTACTGCAGGAGCGCAATGGACACCACCGGAGAGAGGGCAGACGCTACCTGGTTGCACGTCGCCGACGTGGCGCGCCTGCTCGGTGTGAGCGCCAACACGGTGCGCCGCTGGACCGACGCAGGGCGCATCGCCGCCTACCGCAGCCCGGGCGGCCATCGCCGCTACCTCGCCGACGATGTCCGTGCGCTTCTGTCTGAAGAAGAGGTCGCGGGGGCGGCGGCGCATCCCGGCGATTTCGCCGAGCTCCGCCGCCAAACGCAGGACCTGCGCGCCGTCGTGCAGGCGGGCCTCGACCTCACAGCCCTTCTTTCGGAGGCGCCGCGCGACGTGCCCGAGCACG
>CAIOZS010000183.1 GCA_903862845.1 uncultured Thermoleophilia bacterium | reverse complement strand
GCCTCACCAGGCTCACCGGCGCCGCGGGCAGGCGCGTCACCGAGGTGATCCCGACCATCAAGGCCGAGACACCTGAGCTGCTCGTGACCTACGGCAACGTTGCGCGCACGGGCGAGCCGGCTGAGTTCGACATCGACTTCACGTCGCTCGACCTCTCCCTGCACGTCTCCGTCTTCCGCCCCGAGCCCGGCCACTTCGTGGCGGTGTTCGCCGACGTGAGCGAGCAGAAGCGCGCCGCGCAGGCGATAAGGGAGAGCGAGGCGCGCCTCAGCGACTTCGCCCACAGTGCGGCCGACTGGCTGTGGGAGACGGACGCGAACGGCGTCTACACCTACAGCTCGAGGAGGGGCGTCGACCTGTTCGGTCTCGCCCGCGGCGACGTCATCGGCAAGACGCCGTTCGACTTCATGCCGGCGGACGAAGCGGAGCGGGTCGCGCCCCTGTTCGCCGAGCTCGTGGCTCGCAAAGCGCCAATCGTCGATCTGGAGAACTGGTGCGTCAACGCCGACGGCGAGCGCTTCTGCCTGCTCACCAACGGCGTGCCGCTGCTGGACGAGGCCGGGAACCACACCGGTTACCGCGGCGCGGATAAGGACATCACCGAGCGCAAGCGGGCCGAGGAGGCCCTGCGCGCCAGCGAGGAACAGCACCGCACGCTCTTCGAGAGCATGGCCCAGGGCGTCGTCTACCAGGACGCCGACGGGCGCATCACGGCCGCCAACCCGGCCGCCGAGCGCATCCTCGGCCTCACCCTCGCGCAGATGCAGGGCGTCACTTCCGCCGACCCGCGCTGGCGCACGGTGCGCGAGGACGGCAGCGACTTCCCCGGCGTGGAGCACCCCGCCATGGTGGCGCTGCACGCCGGCCGGCCGGTCCACGGCGTGGTCTTCGGCGTCTTCAACCCGGCCGACGACGCCTATCACTGGATCAAGGTCGGCGCCGTGCCACGGTTCCGCCCCGGCGAGGAGGCGCCCTACCAGGTGTTCACGACCTTCGAGGACGTCACCGAGATCAGAGCTGCCGCCGAGGCACTGCGCGCCAGCGAGGAGCGCTACCGCTCGCTCTTCGAAAGCCTGACCGAAGGGGTGGCTCTGCACGAACTGGTCCTCGACGAGCAGGACGCGCCGCTCGACTATCGCATTCTGGCCGTGAACCCGGCCTTCACGGCGCAGACAGGCCTGAGCGCGGAAGCGGTGCGCGGCAAGCTCGCCAGCGAGGCCTTCGGGAGCGGCGAGGCGCCCTTCCTCGAGCAATACGCCGGCGCTACCCTGAGCGGCGAGCCGGCCCGCTTTCAGGAGCACTTCGCGCCGCTCGGCAGAGACTTCGACATCACTGCCGTGCGGCAGTCCGAGGGCCACTTTGCGACCTTGTTCGAAGACGTCACCGAGCAGCGCCGCGCCGCGGCCGAGATCCTGCGCCTCAACGAGGAGCTGGAGACGCGCGTCGCGAGCCGCACCGCCCAGCTCGAGGCCACCAATAAGGAGCTCGAGGCCTTCGTCTACTCCGCCTCGCACGACCTACGGACGCCGCTGAGGGCGATCGACGGCTTCAGCCAGATGGTCGCCGAGGACGCCGGCGAGAAGCTCAGTGCGGCCGACCACGAGCACCTGCAACGCGTGCGCGCCGCCGCCCAGCGCATGGCGGCGCTCATCGACCAGCTGCTCGGCCTCGCACGCGCCTCGCGCAACGACCTGCTGATCGAGCAGGTCGACGTGAGCGCCTTGGTCATCGAGATCCTCACCGAGCTCGCCGACGACCAGCCGGAGCGCGCGGTCGAGACCGTGGTCGCGCCCGGGATGTGGGCGAAGGCGGACGCCGTGCTTCTGCGCGCCATCCTCGACAACCTGCTCGCCAACGCCTGGAAGTTCACCAGCAAGCACGCCGCGGCGCGCATCGAGGTCGGCATCGCGGGCTCAGATGGCGAGCAGGCCTTCTTTGTGCGCGACGACGGCGCCGGCTTCGACTCGGGCTACGCGACGCACCTCTTCGGCGCCTTCCAGCGCATGCACGCCGAGGGCCAGTTCGACGGCGACGGCATCGGTCTGGCCACCGTGAAGCGGCTCGTCACGCGCCACGGCGGGCGCGTCTGGGCCGAGGCGGAGGTCGAGAGAGGCGCCACGTTCTACTTCACGCTGCCTGGGATCGACGCGGCACACGTCTGAGCAGCTCGCGCCGACCGCGATGGCGGAGATGAGCATGCCGGCAATGGCAAGGCCGCCGGAGCTATTCCGCGAAGACAGGAACGGGCAGTCCAGGGCCATAGGCCGAGGACACGGTAGGGCGCTGCGGGTCAGCCGTTGGCGATGGCGGCGCTTGCGGCGCGCAGCAGGTCGCCGACCGCCCGGCAGGCAGAGTCGGCGCTGGCGCTGCGCGCGATCAGGTCGATGAGCGCGCTGCCGATGATGACGCCGCCCGCGAGGCCCGCCACGCGGGCCGCCTGCTCCGGCGTCGAGATGCCGAAGCCCACGGCAATGGGCGCGGCGGTGCGGGCGCGCAGGCGTCCGACAAGGCCCGGCAGGTCCGCGCCTACCTCTCGCCGTGCCCCCGTCACGCCGGTCACGGCGACGCAGTAGATGAAGCTCGTCGCCGCCTCCGCGACCATGTCGAGCCGCGCGTCGGTGCTGGTGGGCGCCGCCATGGGAACGAGGCTGACGCCGTTGGCGGCGGCCAGCGCCTTGAGGCCGCCGGCCTCGGCGGCTAGAGCCGCCGCGCCTCCGGCGGCCTCGTCCAGCGGCAGGTCCGGGATCACCAGCGCTTCCACGCCGGAGGCGAAGGCCCGCGCGAAGAACCGCTCGGGTCCGAAGGCCAGCACCGTGTTCACGTAGGTCAGAAGCACGAACGGCACGCTGCCGCTGTGCGCGGCCGCGAGCTGCAGGACGTCGTCGGGCGTCACGCCGGCGAGGAGGGCCTCGTGGGTGGAGCGCTGGACTACGGGCCCGTCGGCGATGGGGTCCGAGAAGGGGATGCCGAGCTCGACGATGTCGGCACCGGCGTCGATGAGCGTGCCGATGATCCGGGCGCTCGTCTCGAGGTCCGGGTGGCCGCCGGTAACGTACGGGATGAGCGCCGCGCGCTGCGCGCGCGGCGCCGCAAACGCGCGCGCGAGGCGCGCAGCGAGGGGCGGCAGCTCCGGCGCCTGCTGGTCGGCGCTCATGCCAGATCCTCCAGTAGGCGCGCGGCCTCGTGAACGTCCTTGTCGCCGCGGCCCGAAAGATTGACGATCACGAGGTCGCCGGCGGCGAAGCGGGTGCTTGCCGGGTCGAACGAGGCGGCTGCGCCGTCGATCGTGAAGCGGCCGGTGGCCGAGGGCGACGGCGCCGTGGCCGCGCTCGGCCCGCGGAGCACGTAGGCGATGGCGTGGGCGCTCTCAAGCGCGGGGATGATGCCCTCCAGCTCGGCGAGCGTGCGAAAGGCCGCCAGTGCCTCGGCGTCCGTGGCGGCCGCGTACTTGGCGCGGCCCGAGTCCTTGAGCCAGGCGTGCTCCGGTCCCACTCCGGGGTAGTCGAGCCCGGCCGACACCGAGTGCGCCTCGGCGACCTGGCCCCAGGCGTCCTGCAGGAGGTAGCTGTAGGAGCCGTGGAGGACGCCCGGCGAGCCTTTGGCCAGCGGCGCCCCGTGACGCGCGTCCAGGCCCTCGCCGGCCGCCTCGACGCCGGTGAGCCGCACGGGCACGTTGCGAAAGGCGTGAAAGATCCCCATGGCATTGGAGCCCCCGCCGACGCAGGCCACGATCTCGTCGGGCAGGTGGCCGTAGCGCTCGCGCACCTGAGCGATGGCCTCCCCGCCGATCACCGCCTGGAAATCGCGGACCATGGCCGGGTAGGGCGCCGGGCCGGCCACCGAACCGATGGCGTAGAACGTGTGACCGACTGTGGCGACCCAGTCACGCAGAGCCTCGTTCATCGCGTCCTTGAGGGTGCGCGAACCGCTCTCCACGGGAACGACGGTGGCGCCCAGCAGGCGCATGCGCACCACGTTGAGCTCCTGGCGGCGCACGTCTTCGCTACCCATATACACGACGCATTCGAGGTCGAGCAGTGCGCAGGCCGTGGCCGTGGCCACCCCGTGCTGGCCGGCCCCGGTCTCGGCGATCACGCGGGTCTTGCCCATGCGCCGCGCAAGAAGCGCCTGGCCGAGCACGTTGTTGATCTTGTGGGCGCCGGTGTGGCAGAGGTCCTCGCGTTTGAGCAGGATGGTGGCCGCGCAGCGCTCGCTGAGCCGCGTCGCGTGGTACAGGGGCGTGGGGCGGCCGGCGTAGTCGGCGAGGAGGCGCGCGAGCGCGGCCTGGAAGGCCGCGTTGGCGCGCGCCTCCTCGTAGGCCGCCGTGAGCTCGTCGAGCGCGGGGATCAGCGTCTCGGGCACGAAGCGCCCGCCGTACGGGCCGAAGCGGGTCTCGATGGTCACGTCACAGCACCTCCGGAGATATCGGCGCCGGCGACGACGCCGAAGAACGTACGCATCAGTCTGAGATCCTTGACGCCGGGGGAGCGCTCGATGCCGCTCGAGACGTCGACGGCAAACGGGCGCACCAGCTTGATGGCGCCGTCGGCGTTGGACGGCAGCAGGCCGCCGGCCAGCACGAGGCGCTCGCGGGGCAGATCCGCAGCCGCGAGCGTCCTCCAATTGAGGCGGCGGCCGGTACCGCCGTAGGCCTCCGGCGTGCGCGCGTCGAGCAGCACCAAATCGGCCTCGTCGGCGCCCTCGGTGTCTGCGGCGGCGATGACGAGCGGCCGCAGGCCGCGGCTCAGCGCCGCCGCCCGCACGGCCGCCACGCTCGGCCCGTCGGCGCCGGCCGAGAGCTGGACGGCGCCGAAGCCGCCGGCGACCACGGCGCCGGCGATCCACGCCGGCGTCTCGGTGGTGACCACGGCCACCGCCAGACCGGCGCCGCAGAGGGGCGTGAGCTGCGCGGCTCGTGCCACGTCGACGCGCCGCGGGCTCTCCGAGAGCACAAACCCGCAGGCCCAGGCGCCGTAGCTCGCGGCGTGCTTCACGTCGCTGCCCGTGGTGAGCCCGCAGATCTTGACGCGCGTCATCACGCGTCTCCGCCCGGTGCGTCGACGCCGCGCAGCGACGCCATGGCCGCGGCCAGGTGCTCGTGCGGAGTGCCGAGAAGCGCCTCGCCGACGAGGATCGCCTGGGCGCCGGCGGCGCGCACGCGTCGCGCGTCGCGCGGGGCGCCGATGCCGCTTTCGCTGACGAACAACACGCAGCTCCCGATGAGCGCGCCCAGCTCCTCAGTCACGCTCAGGTCGACGTCCAGGGTGCGCAGGTCACGGTTGTTGACGCCCATCATCGAGGCGCCGACCGAGTAGGCGCGCTCCAGGTCGACGGCGTCGTGGACCTCCACGAGCGCGTCCAGGCCGCAGTCGTGACACTCGTCGAGGAGCGCGCCCAGAGAGCCCGCCGGCAGCGCCGCCGCGATGAGCAGCACGGCGGCGGCGCCGGCGTCGGCCGCCTCCCAGACTTGGCAGGGGTCGACGATGAAGTCCTTGCGCAGCACGGGCAGGTCGACGGCCGCGGCCACGGCGCGCAGGTCGTCCAGCGACCCGCCGAAGCGGTCCGGCTCGGTCAGTACCGAGATCGCCTCGGCGCCTGCGGCCTCGTACGCTCTCGCCTGCAGGACGGCGTCGAGGCTTGGGGCGATCTCGCCTTTGCTCGGCGAGCGCCGCTTGATCTCGGCGATGACGGCCAAGGGCGCCGGCGAGCCTGCCTCGCGAGCGGCATCGCCCGGCGCGGCCAGAGCCGCGCGCAGGCGCCCGTGCGGCCCCGCGGTCTGCGGCCGCGCGAGCGGCGTGCGCTCGCGCGCGGCCTGCGCGCGCCGCGCCGAGCCGACGATCCTCTCCATGAGAAAGTCGTTCATGCGACGTCCTCGCGCAGCAGCCGGTTCGTGGTGCGTACGAGGGCGTCGAGCTTGGCGCGGGCGGCGCCGGAGGCGACGGCCGCCCGCGCCTTCCCGACGCCCTCGGCGATGCTCGCCGCGGCCTCGGCGATGTAGAGAGCCGCGCCGGCGTTGAGCAGGACGATGTCAAGGCGCGGTCCTTCGACGCCGTCGAGCACCTCGCGCACGTAGCCGGCGTTCTCGGCGGCGTCGCCGCCGCGCAGGTCTGCAAGCCGCACGCGCCGCATCCCGAGCCCCTCCGGCGAGACCTCGTAGTGCACGTCGAAGCCCTGGCCGGCGAACACTTCGACCACGGCCGTCGGGCAGGTCGTCGAGATCTCGTCGAGCCCGTCCTCGCTGTGCACGATCAGGTTGCGGTCGTTGCCCATCAGCCGCACGGCTTGGGCGATGCGCTCGACGTAGCGCGCGTCGGCGACGCCGATGAGCTGATGCCGCGCCCCGGCGGGGTTGGTCAGTGGCCCGATCAGGTTGAAGGTGGTCGCCATACCCATCTCGCGGCGCACCGGCGCGACGTGCTTCATGGCCAGGTGGTGGCGGGGCGCGAACATGAAGCCGATGCCGGCTTCGGCGATGCAGCGGCTCACCTGCGCCGGGGCGATGTCGATGGCCACGCCCAGCGCTTCGAGGACGTCGGCGCTGCCGCATTTGCTGGTCGCAGAGCGGTTGCCGTGCTTGGCCACGGTCACGCCGGCGCCGGCGGCCACAAGCGCCGCCGCCGTCGAGATGTTGAACGTGTCGGCGCCGTCGCCGCCGGTGCCGCAGGTGTCGAGGATCACGTCGGCGTCCACCTCGACCTTCTCGGCCAGCGCGCTCATGGCGCGCGCCATGCCGACGATCTCCGCGGCCGTCTCGCCCTTGACGCGCAGGGCGCTGAGAAAGGCGGCCGTCTGGGCTTCGCCGGCACGCCCGCCCATGATCTCGAGCAGCACGTCGCGGGCCTCTTCTTCTGCGAGGTCGCGGCCCGCCGCCAGGCGCTGCAACGCCGCGCTCAGGACGTCATTCGGCACGAGCGTCCTCCCGCGGGGCGCCCGCGCCGGCCGCGCTTCCGTCCATCAGCAGGAAGGTGCGCAGCAGGTCGAGGCCCACGGCCGTGAGCACGCTCTCGGGGTGGAACTGCACGCCGTGCACCGGCAGCTCGCGGTGCCGCACGCCCATCACGATGCCCTCGGCGTTCCAGGCGCCGAGCTCCAGGCAGTCGGGCAGCGCCTCGTCGACGACCAGCGAGTGATAGCGCGTCGCCGTGAACGGGTCGGGCAGCCCGGCAAAGACGCCGCGGCCGTCGTGGGCGATCTCGTCGGTCTTGCCGTGCACGGGGGCGCCGGCGCGGCGCACCACGCCCCCGTACACCTGGCCGATAGCCTGGTGGCCGAGGCACACGCCGAGCACCGGCAGGCGCGCGGCGCCGAAGCGCGCGATGGCGGCCATGCTGATCCCCGCCTCGTCGGGCGTGCAGGGGCCGGGGGAGACCACGAGATGCGTGGGCTGCGCCGCGGCGATCTCGTCCAGCGTCACGCGGTCGTTGCGCTTCACGGTGATCTCGGCGCCGAGCTCGCCGAGGTACTGCACCAGGTTGTAGGTGAACGAGTCGTAGTTGTCGATCATGAAGACCCGCGGCGCGGGGACGATGGGCTCGCGGGGAGCCGGGTCGAGGTCGACAAGCGTGGTCATTGTGAAAACTCCTCATGGGCGAGCTCGATGGCGCGCAGCAGAGCCGCAGCCTTGTGCTGCGTCTCTTCGTACTCTTTGGCGGGGACGGAGTCGGCGACGATGCCGGCGCCCGCCTGCACGTGGGCGATGCCGTCCTTCACGATCACCGTGCGGATGCAGATGCAGGTGTCGAGGTCGCCGCCATAGCTGAGGTAGCCGATGGCGCCGGCGTACGGCCCTCGGCGCACCGTCTCGAGCTCGTCGATGATCTGCATGGCGCGGACCTTGGGTGCGCCGCTGACCGTGCCGGCGGGGAAGCCTGCCTTGAGGGCGTCGGTCGGGGTCGCTTCGGCGGCCAGCGTGCCGCGCACGCTCGAGACCATGTGGATGACGTGCGAGTAGAGCTCCATGCCCATGAGCTCGTCGACGCGCACGCTGCCGGGCGCACACACGCGTCCCAGGTCGTTGCGCCCGAGGTCGACGAGCATCACGTGTTCGGCGCGCTCCTTGTCGTCGGCGCGCAGGTCGGCGACGAGGCGCCGGTCTTCGGCGGCGTCGGCGCCACGCTTGCGCGTGCCGGCGATGGGGCGCGTCTCGACCTTGTCGCCCTGCACGGTGATCAGCGGCTCGGGGCTTGAGCCGCAGAGGGCGAAGTCGTCGAAGGCGATGTAGTACATGTAGGGGCTCGGGTTCACGGCTCTGAGCCCACGGTAGACCGCGAACGGCGAGACGGAGACCGGCGTGCTGAAGCGCTGGCTGAGCACGACCTGAAAGGCGTCGCCGGCGTACACGTACTCGCGGATGCGGGCGACGCCGCATTCGTACTCCGTGCGAGTCATCGAGGACGAGACGGGCCGCGGTCCTGCGGCGGCGGCCCTGCCGGCGCCTTCCATCGCTGCGCCCTCCGCCGCGCCCGGCTCCGCCGCGTCCGCCGCGGCCAGGCCGTAGGCGCTGGCCGGCAGCGGCGTCTGCAGCTTCTGCTTGACGGCGGCGATGCGGTGGGCGGCGCGTTCGTACGGGCCGTCCACATCGCGGCCCTCCACGAAGGCGTTGGCGACTACCGTGATCGTGTGTTTGAGGTGGTCGAACACGAGGACGGTGTCGGCCAGCAGAAAGGCCATCTCGGGGAGGCCGAGGTCGTCGGGCGGCGCGTCCGGCAGGTCTTCGAGATGCCGCACGAGGTCGTAGCCGAAGTAGCCGACGAGGCCGCCGGCGAGCGGAGGCAGGGCGGCGCCGGCGGCGCCGCCCCCGGCGCCGCTCGCCGGCGGCCGGTAGCCGGCGATCAGCTCGGCCGCGGCGGCGAACGGATCGGGGTGCTCGATCTCCAGACGGTCGCCGTTCTCCTGCACCGTGAGGCGCCCGTTCGCGTAGGTCACGAGGGCGCGGGCGCCGACGCCCAGAAACGAGTAGCGCCCCAGATGCTGCCCCTGCTCGGCGCTCTCCAGGAGGAAGGCACGCTTGGGCGCGCCGAGCTTGAGAAACGCCGAGACGGGCGTCTCGAGGTCGGAGACGAACGAGTGGGTGACGGGCAGAACGTTATGCGCCAGTGCGAGGCGGCGTGCCTCGACTAGCGTCGGGTGGAGCCGTATGTTCTTTGCCACGGGCCAGTCATGTGGCACCTCCGCTGAACACGTCGGCCCTACAGAAGTCGCCCGTCTGCCGTTTCGGCAAGCGGTCTGGGAACCGTAGGGCAGAGAGGCTGGGGTGTCAAGCGGCGCGCCGCTTGCCGGCGGCCGCGTGGCCATCCGGCAGGTCAGACGAGCTGCTGCGCGAGCGACCGCTGCACCTCCGAGAAACTGAGCGTCGCCAGGGCGCCGTTGACGAGCATCAGCTGCGGCGGCAGGTGGCCGATGTCCATGTCGTAGATGACCGGGATGGTCAGGTCGCCCAGGGCGTCCCGCAGAGCGTCCCGGGGGGTGAATTCGCGGAGATCCTGCGCCGCCGTGCGTCCGATCAGCAGCGCCGTTGCATGGCGGAACCACCCGGCAAGCCTGAGGTGGTGGAGCATCCGGCAGTACTGGGCGGGGTTGAAGTCGCAGTTGTCGAGATAGAAGAGCAGCCCCTCGGGAGCGTAGGCTGCGACGAACCCCTCGAGGTCGCCGTACGACGTGCCGGGCAGCATCCCGATGACGTCGAGCGTGCCTCCGATCAAGCGTCCCTTGGCAGTGATCGCGTGCGCGGGGTCCGCCTCGTGGCCGAGGCATTTCCAGACCACCGGCTCGGTACGGTCAAAGGACGTGGCGGTGGGGTCTTTCTGCCAGTCCACGTCGTGAGTCTGGTACAGGTCCGCCGCCTGCTGCGTGAAGCTCGCGCCGGCCGGCAGCCGAGCCACGTCCCCCCACCAGGCCAGGGACGGCGCTGTGGGGTGGATCGGGGCCTCCAGCAGGTCGCTGCCATGCATTGTGGCGATGCCGGTGAGGACCGTGTAGGGGAGCATGAAGGTGGCCAGGTCCGAATACCCGATGAGCCATTTCGGGGTGCCTTTGCGGAGGCGCTCGAAGTCGAGGTAGGGGAAGATGTCGATGAGGAGCTCGCCGCCCCACGGAGGGAAGACGGCGGCGACGGCGTCGTCCAGCAGCATCGCGGTGAGCTCGTCGGCGCGCTCTGCCGCCGGGGCGCTGACGATCTTGTCGCTCAGCAGGCAGCGTCCCAGGCGCCGTTTGTAGCCGAGCCGCCGCAGGGAGTCGAGGCAGAACGTGAGCCGGGGCTCCAGCTGCGCGCCCACCCCTGCCGACGGCGCGGTGACGCCGATGACGTCCCCCTGCTGGAGCGGCTGGGGATAGCGGATAGCCGACGCGGCCGGGGACGCCGCCGGCGACGCGGCCGGGGCGCAGCCGGACGTGCCGAGCGCGGCGGTGACGCCGGCCATTCCGGCCAGCTTCAGGAAATCGCGGCGGTCCATGCCTGTCATGTGGCTATCTTAGACCGCACGCCGTCGTAGTCGTACGCCCGCGGAGCACGACGCCTGAGGGCGATGTAGGCTCACGCCACGAGCATCAGGAACGAAGGAGTGGGCATGCAGTTTGAGAGCGTCATCCGCGGGCGGCGGAGCATCCGCGCCTACGAGGCAGACGAGGTACCGGAGGAGCTCATTCGCGAGATCCTGGGCGAGGCGCGCTGGGCGCCGTCATGGCGCAATACGCAGGCGTGGAACGTGTGGGTGCTCAGAGGCGCCGCACTGCAGAATTACAAGGACGAGTTTCGCGCCGCGGTCGAGCGCGACGACCCCGCGGCGCTCGACCTCCCGGCGACGGCCGAGTGGCCGCAGGCCTGCTCGGCGCGCACGGCGGCCCTCATGAAGAGCCGGTCGGCGACGCTCGCGGCCGCGGGCGAGCCTACGGACCCCGCGGCTGCTCTGGCGCGCATGGCCGATCTCTTCGGCGCGCCCTGCCTGCTCGTCTTCGGCTTCGACGACTGTCTCGCCGAGGCCTACGCCGGCTTTGACTGCGGCGCGTTCGTGCAGAGCGTCTGCCTCGCCGCCTACGACCGCGGCCTCGGCACCTGCATCGTCGCCACGGTGATCCGCTACCCCGACATCCTGCGCCGGCTGCTGCCCGGCGCCGACGGCATGCGCTTCGTGGTCTCGGTCACGCTCGGACGTCCCGTGGCCGACTCGCCGGCCAACACCTTCGAACGCTCGCGCGCCGACCTCGACGAGCTCGTCACCTGGGTGTCGTAGGCCCGCCCCGCTGAGTCGTGCCGCTGCTGCAACGCATCACCGAGGAGGACGCGCACCGGCGCCGCTGGGAGCTGCTCGCGCTCAGCTCCGTCGGCGCCTTCATGGGGCCGCTGGACGGGTCCATCGTCTCGGTCGCGCTGCCGGCCATGAGCCCGTCGCTGCACCTCAGCTTCGGCGCCGCGATGTGGGTGCAGGCCGCCTATCTGCTGACGGTGGCCGTCCTGCTCATCCCCCTCGGGCGGCTGGCCGACCAGCACGGCCGCGTGCGCTACTACCTCATCGGCACGGCCGTGTTCACGGCCGGATCGCTGCTGGCCGCGCTCAGCATGAGCGCTGCGTGGCTCATCGCGAGCCGCGTGGTCCAGGGCGGCGGGGCGGCGCTCATGGTGGCGACTTCCGCCGCCATCGTCACCGCCGTCTTCCCGCCGCAGGAGCGCGGCAAGGCTTTGGGCATCAATGTGATGGCCGTGTACATCGGCCTCACCATCGGACCGCCACTCGGCGGCATCCTTGTGGACACGCTGGGCTGGCGCTGGATCTTCCTCATCAACTTGCCGATCGGCGTGGTCGTCCTCGTGTGGGGCTGGTTCATGCTGCCGCGTGCGGAGCGGCTGGAGGGCGCGCTGCGCGTCGACTTCGCCGGCGCAGCGCTGCTCGGCACGTTTCTCATCAGTCTGCTGGTGCCGCTCACGTTCGCTCCCGAGTGGGGCTGGGCGGCGCCGCTCACGATAGGCCTGCTCGCCCTGTCCGCGGCCGCGCTGATCGGCTTCATCGTCGTCGAGCGGCGCGTCGCGTCGCCGGTGCTCGACCTCGACCTGCTCCTGCACAACCGCCTGTTCGCGGCCGCCAACCTGGCCGCCCTGCTCAACTACATGGCGCTGTACGCGATCAGCGTGCTCACCGCCATCTTCCTCGAGGTCGTGCAGCATCGCTCTGCCGCGGTGAGCGGTCTGCTGATCCTCAGCCAGCCGCTCCTCATGGCCGTTCTCAGCCCGTTCAGCGGGCGCCTGAGCGACAAGATCGGCTCGCGCGTGCTGGCCACCGGCGGCATGGTGGCGATCGCCTTCGGCATGGTGCTGCTGGCGGCAATGCCCACCACGGCTCCGGTGTGGCAGGTGGCCGGCAATCTGGCCATCGTGGGTCTCGGCATGGCGGCGTTCAGCGCGCCCAACACGTCCGCCATCATGGGCAGCGTGCGGCGCGACCAGCTCAGCGTGGCGAGCGCCTTCATCGGGACCATGCGCACCACCGGGCAGGCGCTCAGCGTGGCCCTGCTCGGAGGCATCGCCGCCAGCCAGCTCGGTCGCCTGGGCGGCAGGCTGCTGTTCACGCACGGGCACGGCGCCGGGGCCGGAGGAGTGGCGGCGCAGGCCGTGAGCGACTTCGCGCAAGGCTATCGCTACGCGATGCTGGTCGGCGCCGTGCTGGCGCTCGTCGGCGCCGCCGTCTCGCTCACGCGCGGCGCCCATGAGGCGCCTACCGCCAGGTCAGCCAGCGCGCCGGGTTCGCGGTCATGAGCCGGCGCAGCTCGGCGCCGTCGATGCCGTGCTCCGCGAACAGCGGCGGCAAGTCGCGCGCGATGCGCGCGTAGCCCCCGCCGCCGTGCTCGGCGAGCTGCACGCGCGTGACCACGTCCTGCGAGAGCAGCACGCGCTCGCGGTAGCCGGCGCCCAGCAGGTCCGCGACTCCGGCAACTCGCTCGCGGTCGCTGTGCACGAAGTGCTCCGCAGTGGCCGCGACCTCAGCCCAGCCGAAGAAGTCGTACTCTACGAAGGCGCCGCGCGCGGCGATGGCAGTCTGATAGGCGGGATCGATGTCGGTGTCGACGTGGGCGATGGCCACGCGTCCCGGGTCGACGCCGGCGGCTTCGAGCAGGTCGAGGGCGCGGATCCCTTGAGCGCCCGGCGCCTGCGTGTGGATGGAGACGGGAGCGCCGCTGCAACGCTGGGCGATGGCTACGGCGCGCAGGACCTTGCGCTCTGCCGCCGTCATCGGGCTCGAGAGACCGATCTCGCCGAGGACGCCGCACGGGATGCCGCCCGTGGCCGCGTCCGCCGTCAGCTCCGCGACGAGGCGCTCGGCGAGCTCCTCGACGGTGCACTCCGTGACGGCGGGAGAGTGAGTCTGCTCCAGGTAGTAACCGCAGCCTGCGACGATGTGCAGGCCGGTGCGATGCGCGAGGCGCGCGAGACCGGCCAGGTCGCGGCCGATGTCCGGCAGGGTCTGGTCCACGACCGTGGACCCGCCGGCGTCGCGGAACAGGATGAGCTCGCGCGCCGCGAGGTCCTCGTCGTCGAAGAGCAGGTTCTCGCGGTTGCGGTAGGGCTCGGCGCGCACCGCCGCCAGGTTGGCCGCGGTGAGAGGCTCGTCGAGGAGCCGCGCCTCGGCTGCGCCGCGCGGCTCCTCGAGGTACACCTCGAGGGTGCTCAGGACGTGCTCGTGCGGGAGCGTCACGCCGAGCGCCTGCGGCGCGACGGGGCCGAGCACAGTCTGCACGAGACCGGAGCGCGCGTGGCCCGTCACTGGCTGCGCCCGCGGGCGGCGACCCTCCACACGTCTGTGAGGACGCCGTCCTCGACCACGTGATACCGGTCGTAGAGGTTCACGGTCGTGCAGCCGTGCCTGGGGATGAGCTCGATCTTGTCGCCGACGCGCAGCTCCTCCGCCGATCCTTCGAGCCTGATCTCGCCGTGCTCTTCCGAGAAGTCGAACCAGGTAGCACCTTCGACGAGCACGGTCGGATCGCCGAATTCCGCGGTGATCGACTTGAGCCCCCCGTCGACGATCGCCCGGCCGGGCCGCGGACGGCTGATCACCGTGAGCAGCACCGTGAGCGCGTTCTCGTAGTCGGCGCCGCCCACGGCCGCGTACTGCGCGTCCATCGTGGCGTAGGAGCCGCACTGCAGCTCCGTCATCCAGAGGAGCCGGCCGGTGATCGTGTGCGTGCCGGTACCGCAGCCGCTGATCTGGTCGACGCGCAGCCCGGCGGCTTCGATGAAGTCCTTGGCGGCCAGCGCCTTGCGCATGTCGATCTCGGTGCGCGCGCGGCGCTCCTCGAAAGGCATCAGGTTCTGCAGGTGCCCCTCGTAGGCCTGGAGCCCGCAGAAGGCGAGGCCGTCGGCGGCAACGACCTGCCGGACGAGCGCCAGCGCCGGCGCGCCCGGCTCCACGCCGCAGCGGTCCATGCCGACGTTCACCTCGACGTAACAGCGCAGGATGACGCCGGCCGCCACCGCGGCCTTCGAGAGCTGCCGCACGTTGCCCGCGTCGTCCACCGCCACGGTGATCGTGCAGCGCTTCGCCAGCTCGACCAGGCGCGCGAGCTTAAGCGGCCCGACGATCTCGTTGGCGATGAGGATGTCGGCGATGCCGCCATCGGCCAGTGCTTCGGCCTCGCCGACCTTGGCGCAGGTGATGCCCACGGCGCCGGCGTCGAGTTGAAGCCGTGCGATCTCGACGCACTTGTGCGTCTTGGCGTGCGGGCGGAGCTGCGCCGGCCCGCCGGCGACGAAGTCCGCCATCGTGCGGATGTTGCGGGTGAGCTTTGCCTTGTCAAGGACGAGCGCCGGCGTGTCGACTTCGTCGTAAAACGCCGGCGCCGGCCGGCCGGCGGTCGGCGAAGCCGTGTCGCGAGCCGTCATGCGGGACCTCCTGGCGCTGGCGGAACCCTACCATTCGCGGGCCGTCGCGCCGCCGCAGCTCCCGCGGGAAAGCGCGAGGGCCGGGGAGGCGGCTGCGCCTCCCCGGCCCTCGCGCGGCCGTGCAGCTACGATGCGTCCGCGATCACGCCACCGGCGGAGGCGGTGGAGGAGCCGGACTCTCCGGCGGCGCCGGCGCGGCCGGCGGCGGCGTCGGCGGTGCGGCCTGGGCCGGCGGCGGCATGAGCGGCTGCGGCGTCAGCGGCTGCGCGAGAGGCTGCGGCGTCAGCGGCGGGGCGGCGGGCCCGGGGGTGGGGGGCACGTAAGCCTGCCCCGCGGGCGGCGGAGGCGCGGCGACGTATCCGGCACCGGCCGGCATGGGCGGCGCGCCGAAGCCCGCCGACCCGGCAGCAGCGATGCGCCGAAACTCGTAGCTACCAAACCCGAGGAACAGGAACATGATCGACGGGAAGATGATCAGCAGGATCGCGAACCCCGTGCCTTGGCCGAAGTTGGCGGCGATGTCCAGCGCCATGAAGATCCACAGCACGAAGATGGCGATCATGAGAAGCCACCCGACGAACGGGATCCATGCCAGCAGGCTGCAGCCGAGCATGATCCAGAAGAAGTACACCGGCCGGTTCGACAGCTTCACGACGTTGTATTCGTTGTAGAACGGGATGATGGCGGCCCATCCCGGCAGTCCGGCCTTGGTCAAGGTCCTCCACAGGCCGATGATAACCAGGACTGCCAAGGCGATCATCACGATCCACATGATGATGAGGAAGGCAGCGGCCGCGCCTCCCCCCACATTGTAGTTGTAGCTCATATGCGTCTCCTCCTTCTCTGGGCCCAGATGGGTCGCTCGCGTGAGTCTTCAGCGCCGCGCATGCACATCCTGCCCGCGGAGCGCTGCGAGCACGCCTCCGCGGCGCGCCGCGAGGGTAGAGCGGAGGGGCCGGGGGGGCGGCTCTGCCGCCCCCCCGGCCCCGTCCCTGATCAGACCGTAAGAGCTTGGTCAGCTCAGATGCGCACCGGCTTGTACTCGGAGGTGCCGAAGGCGAGGACGAGATACATGATCCACGGGAACAGCCAGAGCAGGACGCCGAATCCGGAGCCATGGCCGAAGTTCTTGGCGATGTCGAGAGCCACGATGAGAAGGATGACGATGTTGACGAAGGGGATGAAGTAGAGGATCAGCCACCATCCCGGGCGGCCCGCCACCTTGATCATGAGATATGTGTTGAAGAAGGGGATGATGGCCCCCCAGCCGGGCCTTCCGGCCTTGCGGAAGGTCACCCACAGGCCGACTACCCCCAGGACCACGACGATGAGCCAGACGATCAGGTACGTGCCGCCGAACAGCCCTGCAGCCCAATTCGAGGTTGCGCCGATCATGTAAGCCTCCTGTTTCGTTACCCCTATGGATCCATGACTGCGTGTTCCCTGCCTGCCGCACGCATCCTGCAATGCCGTCCTTATCGGAATCCCGCTCAGGAATCTTGAGCGCGGCCCTGACGACCGCCATTGCGCGGGCACGTCAAAATCGGGCATGCTGGTTTCGTCAGCGCGTACGCCGTCGTCCCGAGCAAGGGAGCAGCCGCATGCATCTCGCCACGCCCGCCCGAACGCGCGCCCTGGGCGCGGCGGCCGCGGCGGCCGCGGCGGCCGCGGCGCTCACGCTGCTCGCCGCCGCGGCCCTTGT
>CAIOZS010000182.1 GCA_903862845.1 uncultured Thermoleophilia bacterium | reverse complement strand
GACGCGCACGCGCACCATGCCGGCCTTGACGCCCTGCGCGCGCAGCTTGTCGACGGTCATGCGCGTGGTGCCGGCTGTGGAACCGACCACGACGATGGCGATCTCGGCGTCGTCGAGCCGGTACGGGTCGAGCAGGCCGTACGGGCGCCCGCTGAGCTCCGAGTAATCGTCGGCGACGTCCTGGATCACCGAGAAAGCCCGGGCCATGGCGCGGTTCTGCGACACCTTGTGCTCGAAGTACCAGCCGTGCAGGCCGTCGAACGGGCCCACGGTGACGGGATGCTTCGTGTCGAGCATCGGGTTGATCGCGTGGTACGGGCCGATGAACGCCTGCACCTGCTCTTTGGTGAGCATCTGCAGCGGCCCGATGGCGCCGCTGATCACGTAGCCGTCGTACATGTGCGTGACCGGCAGACGCACGTCCATGTGCTCGGCGATGCGGATCGCCTGGATGCAATTGTCGTAGGCCTCCTGGTGGTTCTCGCCGTAGAGCTGGATCCAGCCGGTGTCGCGGCCGCCCATGGAGTCGCTGTGGTCGCAGTGGATGTTGATCGGGCCCGAGAGGGCGCGGTTCACGGTGGTCATGACGATGGGCAGCCGGTAGGACGCGGCCACGAAGAGGACCTCCCACATGAGGGCGAAGCCCTGCGAGGAGGTCGCCGTCATGGTCCGCGCGCCGCCGGCCGCCGAGCCGATCACGGCGCTCATCGCGGAGTGCTCGCTCTCGACGGTGACGAACTCGCTGCTCACCTTGCCGTCGGCGACCATCTGCGCGTAGAGCTGCACGACCTCGGTCTGTGGCGTGATCGGGTAGGCGCACACCACGTCCGGGTCGATCTGACCCATCGCTTCGGCGACCGCCTCGTTGCCGGTGACCGCCAGGATCTCACTTGCAGTGGTGGCCACGTTCACTCCTTCTCATCGGTCTTCATGACGATGGCGTCGGTGGGGCACTCCTTGGCGCAGATGCCGCAGCCCTTGCAGTGCTCAAGGTCGATGCCCACGGCCTTGCCGCCCTCGATGACGATGGAGGCGTCGGGGCAGTAGAAGTAGCAGAGCATGCAGCCGTCGCACTTCTCGCTGTCGATCTCCGGCACGTCGCTGCGCCAGCCGCCGGTCTCGTTGAAGACGGAGTTGCCCGCCTCGATGATCGTGGCGCCGAGCTCGTGCCTGTCGGGACCCCAGGTGTCGATGTCGCCGATGTCCCACGTGGGCTTCTGGGGCGCGGCTGCCTTGGCGGCGCGCGGCTTTCTGGGAGGGGCCGGCTTCTGGGCCGCGGCCTTCTTGTCAGGGGTCATTCGGCCTGGACCTCCTCGTAGCTGCGCGTGATGGCGTTGATGTTGCCCTCCACGACCTTGGGCGGGAACTTCTTGCCGAAGTCGAGGCGCAGGAACTCGACGACCTCGTCGATGGGGAAGAGCCCGGTGATGCGCGTCAGCGCTCCCACCATGGGGGTGTTGGGGATCGGCCGCTTGATGGTCTCGACGGCGATGCGCGTGGCGGCGATCGTGAAGTAGCGGAAGCCCTTGAGGTGATAGTGCTTGCGCAGCTCGGCAGGGCTCATCTCGCTGTTGACCAGCACGATGGCGTCGTCCGGCGCGCCCTTGGTCACGTCGACGATGCCGAGCAGCGACGGATCGAGCACGACGACGATCTGCGGGTGCTCGATGCCGGCGTAGATCTGGATGGGCGCGTCGCTGACGCGCGTGTAGGCCACGATGGGCGCGCCCGAGCGCTCGGGGCCGTACTCGGGAAAGGCCTGGAAGTACTTCTTCTGGCCGAGCGCCAGCTCGGCGACCATCTTGGCCGCCGTCACCGCGCCCTGGCCGCCACGGGCGTGCCAGCGGATCTCCGTGAGGCTCGCCGCCGGCTTCTGCTCCGTGCCGCTCTTCGTCGCCATGGTCACTCCTCTCCGCGCCGCAGGCTGCGACGCCCCACTAGGGCGCGGCCCAGCGTGAGCTCGTCCGCATACTCGAGGTCGCCGCCCACCGGCAGGCCGCTGGCCAGACGGGTGACGCGCACCCGCCGCGGCAGCATGTCGGCGACGTACATCGCCGTCGCCTCACCGGTCATGGTGGGGTTGGTCGCCAAGATGACCTCCTCAACGTCGCCGTCGACGCGCGACAGCAACTCCGCGATGTGCAGGTCGTCGGGTTCCACGCCGTCAAGCGGGCTCAAGGCGCCGCCGAGGACGTGGTAGAGGCCGCGGAACTCCCGCGTGCGCTCGATGGTCACGATATCGAAGGGCTGCTCGACGACGCACAGCAGGCGCGGATCGCGGCGCATGTCGGCGCACACCGTGCAGAGCTCGCCCTCGGCGAGGTTGAAGCAGCGGCTGCAGAAGCCGATCTTCTCCTTGACCTCGGTGATGGCCGCGGCCAGCGGCAGGATCTCGTCGGGCCTCAGCTTGAGCATGTGAAAGGTGAGCCGCTGAGCGGTGCGCGGACCGATCCCGGGCAGCTTCGCCAGCTCGGTGATCAGCCGCTCGACGGCCGGTGAATACACGCACATTCTCCTCGTGGCGTAAGCATGAGTACCGATGCACCCCGACTCTGGATGCGTCCGCCGCAGTGATGGTCCGCGGACGCACCACGTAATGTTACCCGTTCGCGCGGCGGCTGGCCAACGTGGCGGGTGACGAAGGCTCCCCCGGCACGGCGCGGCAGGCGCGTCAAGCGGCCGTGCCTAGAACATCCCCGGGATGTTGGGCAGGTCGAGGCCGCCGGTAGCGCCGCCGAGCTTTGTGGACGCGAGGTCCTGGGCGGCGCGCAGCGCCTCGTTGGTGGCCGCCACGACGAGGTCCTGCAGCATCTCGACGTCGTCGGGGTCGACGGCTTCGGGCTTGATGCGCACCTCCTTGACCTCGAGCGAGCCGCTGACCACGACGGTGATGGTTCCGCCGCCGGCGCTGGCCTCGACGGTTTCGACGGCGAGCTCTTCCTGGGCCTGCGCCATCTTGCGCTGCATCTCCTGGACCTGCTTCATCATCTTGTTGTACTGAGGGTTCGCCACGGGTTGGTTCTCCTTAGGAGTCGTCGGGCATCTCTTCGGCGTCGAAGGTGCCTTTCGCCTGCTTGATGAGATCGGTGAAATCCATGCTTTGCGGAGGGGTGGCCGCCGGCTCGCCGACGGCCGCGGCGGCGGCGACGCCGGCCGCCGGCACGAACTCGGGCTGCAGCGCCTCGCCCAGGGCGGCCTCGATGGCGCCGGCCAGCAGCTCGGCGTTGCCGGCGTCGCGGGCGCGCGTCAAGGCGAAGTCGGACGGCATGGTCACCGTGAGCCGGCCGTCCTCGAGCGCGCTGGGGCGGGCGTCGCGGAGCATCGCGTAGAGGCTCACGCTGCTGGCCTGCACGCGCTGCAGGATGAGCTCCCAGGCGCGCTTGACGCGCTCCAGAGTGAGCTCCGCCGGGGGCTCGGCCGCGGCCGGCGGCGCGGCGCCTGCGGCCGTCTCGGCGGGCGCGGCGGCCTCGCCCGGGGCCGTGGTGACGGCTGCGGGGGCCGGCGCGGCCTGAGGCTCTTTGGGGCGCCCGGCGGGGGCCGGCCGGGCGGCCGGCCTTGCCGGCGCTTCCGCCGGCGCTGCGCTGCCGGCCTCAAGGCGCCGCAGGCGCTCCTCGAGGGCGGCCGCCGAATGATCGAGCTGCGGCCGCGTGACCTTGACCAGCGCCAGCTCGAGCTGCAGGCGCGGGTCGAGGCCGTCACGGATCTCGCGCTGGGCTTCGCCCAGCGTCTCGATGAAGTGGACGACCTCGCGCGGCTGCAGGTTGTTGGCCTGCGGGAGCAGGCGCGTGAGCAACTGGTCGTCAAGCTCGACCGTCTGGCCGAGGGCGCGCAGGGAAGCGTCGTCCCTGGCCGACTCCTCGAGATGCTGCAGCAAAAAGAGCTGACGCAGGTGCCGCAGAAGATCGCGGATGAACTGCGAGTAATCGGTGCCGTCGTTGGCCAGGCGCTGCACGAACTGCAGGGCCTCGGCGGTGCGCCGCTCGGTGACGACGTCCGTGATCTCGAAGAGCAGGTCGGCGTCGGTGACCCCGAGAGCGTCGAGCACGTCGGCGGGCTTGATGGCGCCGTCGGAGTACGTGATGAGCTTGTCGAGGGTGCCAATGGCATCGCGAAAGCCGCCCTGCGAGTGACGCGCGATCTCTTCGAGCGCGGCCTCCTGGATCTCGATGCGCGGCCCCCCGCGTTCGTCGCCCGGGCGCGCGTTCTCGCGTTCTACGATGGTAGCCAGCAGCCGCGCGATATCGCGCACCTGCGGACGCCGGAAATCGAAGCGCTGGCAGCGCGAGATGATCGTCTCGGGGATCTTGTGGGGCTCGGTGGTGGCGAGCACGAAGACGACGCCCGCCGGCGGTTCTTCGAGGGTCTTGAGCAGCGCGTTGAACGCTTCGCGCGTGAGCATGTGGACCTCGTCGATGATGTACACCTTGAAGCGGCCGTCGATGGGCGCGAAGGCGATCTTGTCGCGCAGCTCGCGCACGTCGTCGATGCTGCGGTTCGAGGCGGCGTCCATCTCGATGACATCGAGCGAGACGCCTGCGGCGATGGCCACGCAGTGGCGGCAGACGCCGCAGGGCGTGGCCGTGGGCCGCGTGACCGGCGCGTCGCCCGTGCCCACGCAGTCGAGGGCCTTGGCGAGGATGCGCGCGGTGCTTGTCTTGCCGGTGCCGCGCGGCCCGGCGAACACGTAGGCATGTGCCACCGCGTCGGTCTCCACGGCGTTGCGCAGCGTGCGCGCCACGTGGTCCTGGCCGACGAGCTCGGCGAACGTCTGCGGGCGGTACTCGCGGTAAAGAGAGCGCTTCATAGGTTGGCTAGTGTACCCCGCCGGAAAGAGGGAAAGAAGCGGCCGCGCACCCGCCGTCGAAGCGCGTTCTCCGAGCGTCCTCGTTGCGCGCAAGCTCGGGTCAGGCAACCCTGCGGCACATGGAATGGCCTGCTTACCGCTGCTTCCTCCCGGACCTGACGGGGTTCGCAGGGTTCCATTGCGTAGGACCCGACCTTCAACGCCGCGGCGCGACCGACAGCCTCGCGGAACGGCCCCTCGGGCGGGAATTCAGCCCCGCTGTAGCGGATTGCGGGTACAGGGCACCGCTGGCTCCCCGCCTAGCGCGACCGCAGAGGATGGTACGCCGGGGCGGCGGGAGAAGCAAACGTGCGGCGGCGGCCCGGCGCCGGCCTGCGGCCGGCGCCTCAGACGCCGCCGAGCTCGGCGGCGCGGTCCACGGCGGTCAGCACCGCGCCGGGCGCCGTGAACTGCGGCATGTGACCGGCGGCGGGAAGGCGCACGATCTCCGCCTGCGGGAGCAGCGCGTGCAGCTTCTCGGACATGCTCGGCGGCACCATCCGGTCCTGCTCGCCGACGACGATGACCACGGGCGTGTCGAGCAGGGCGTAGCGCGGCTGCAGCGCCCGCAGCCCTGCCTCCGCGCTCTTGCGGTCGTCACCGTCGCTCAGGAGGCGCGCCTCGTCGAGGGCGAGCGCCGGGGCGATGCGCAGGTACTCCTGCGGCGGGCGGCCGGGGTAGAAGGCGCGCCGCACGGCACTCTCGACGAGCGGTCGTCCCAGACGCGAACGACCGAGCCGGCCCACGGCGCGCAGGGTCGTGCGCGAGCGCATGAGCGCGACCACCCAGGGCGGTGGCCCCCCGAGCGGCAGCACGTAGCCGCCGAGGGTCACGACGGCGGCCACCTCGGCGGGCGCGTCGAGCGCCCAGGCGAGGGCCACGGCGGCGCCCAGCGAGTGCCCGACGAGGACCGGCCGCTCGAGCCCGAGCTTGGCGGCCGCGGCGCGCAGGACGGCGGCCTGCGCCTGCGGCGAGCCGCCGTCGTGCGGGGCGCGGCCGCTGAACCCCGAGCCGGGGCGGTCGAAGGCGACCGCCGTGTAGCGCTCCGCCACGCGGTCGCCGATCGACAGCACGAAGTCGTACACCGAGCCCTTGGCCCCGTGGACGTAGACGACCGGCGGTCCGTCGCCGCGGCGCACGTAGTGGATGAGGACGCCGGCCGCCGTCAGGAACTGCCCCGGCGGCTCAAGCGCCGCGCCGCGCGTCCCGGCGCTGTCGTGGAGGCTGGTCATGGATGGAGTCTGCGCTGCCGCGGGCAGTTGCAAACCGCGGCGCGGCGGCTACGCTGAGCCTGTGGCAGTCAAGAAGCTCGTGCTCGCCGCGCTCGTCGTGGCCGTGGTCGCGGCGCTGGTCGTGGTGGGCGTCACGCCGCTCGGCGTGTCGCCGCCGGCGCCGGAGCGCAGCGCGGCCGAGGGCTTCTCTGCCGGCCGCGCGATGCGACTCCTGGGCGAGATCGCCGCGGCGCCCCGGCCGATGGGCTCGGCGGGCGCGGCGCGAGCGCGAGAGGCGATCAGCGCGCAGCTCGATGCGCTCCACCTGGCACCGCACGTGCAGACGGCCTCCGCGGTGTCGGCGCAGAGCGGGCGCGTGGCGGGCACAGTCCACAACGTGGTCGCCCGCCTTCCCGGCCGCGACCCGTCGCGCGCCGTCCTGCTCGTCGCCCACTACGACTCGGTGCCCGTGGCCGCCGGCGCCGCCGACGACGGCGGCGGCGTCGTCACGCTGCTCGAGACGGCCCGCGCTCTGGCCGCGGGACTGCGGCCGCGCAACGACGTGATCTTCCTGTTCACCGACGGAGAGGAGCGCGGCCTGCTCGGGGCGCGCGCTTTCCTCGCCGAGGACCCGTGGGCCTACGGCGTGGGCGTCGTGCTGAACTTCGACAGCCCGGGCTCGTCGTCGCCGGTGCTCATGTACGAGACAAGCCCGGGCAACGGCCTGCTCGTGGGCGCGCTCGTGGCCGGCGCACCGCACCCGTACACCTCGTCCCTGATGTACGAGGTCTCGCGGCGGCTGCCGATCGAAAGCGACTTTCGGCCCTTTGTGGCTGCCGGGGCGCCGGGCATGAGCTTCGGCGCCCTGGATGGGCCGGCCTACGATCACACCGCCTACGACTCGCTGCAGAGCTTTCACGCGAGCAGCCTCCAGCACGAGGGCGACACGGCACTCGCCCTCGCGCGGCACTTCGGCGATCTCGATCTCTGGAACCTGCATCGCGAGGACGTCGTGTACTTCGATGTCGTGGACGGCTTTGCCGTGGTCTACGGCAGGGGCCTGGTGCTGCCGTTCCTGGCCCTGGCCACCGCCCTGCTGGCCGTGGCCGTCGCCGTGGCCGCCCGCCGCCGGCTGCTCAGCCTGCGCGGCCTCAGCTTGGCCGTGCCGGCCAGCGCCGCGGTTCTGGGGGTCGCGCTGCTCGTCATGGCGATCGTCTGGGGCATGTACCGCACCGCCTACGAGCAGCGTACGTGGAGCGAGGCCGGCGTCGTGATCAGCGACTTCTACCGGCTCGGCCTCGTGTTGCTGGCGGCCGCCGTGATCGTCGCTGCCTACGAGCTTCTGCTGCGCCGCCTGCGGCCCTGGGACCTGGCCGTGGCGGCCCTGCTTTGGTGGCTGGCCGGCGCCGTGGCGGTCGCCGTCATCGTGCCGGGCGCCGGCTACCTGCTGACCTGGCCGCTGGCCGGCGCCAGCCTGGGCCTGCTGGGCGCCGTCCTGCTCGGCGAGCGTGCCCTGCGCAGCGTGGCGGGCGTGGCGGTGACCCTGGCGGGCGCCGCCCCCGGCATCGTGCTCATGAGCTCCGCCACGTACCTCCTGCTCATGTCGGCCGGCCTCAAGCAGGTGCTCACCGTCCTCGCCGTGTGGCTGGTCGCCGGCCTCCTCGTGATCCCGCTCGAGGTGGCGCGCCGAGGGTTCCGGCTGTGGCTGCCGGTGGCCCTGGCCGGCGCCGGCGTCGCTGTGCTCATGGCCGTGGGCTCCACGGTGGCCTTCGACACCGAGCACCCACGCTTCACGAGTATCTACTACCGCGTCGATGCGTCCGGCACCGCGCGCTGGCAGACCGTCGACCGCATCGACGAGTGGACGGCGCAGTTTCTGCGGGAGGACCTGCGCCGTCCGTTCCACGATGCGTACTTCCCGCAGATGGGGGTGCGCTCGACGATCGTCGGCGCCGCCCCGCAGCTACGCCTGGCCGCGCCGGTCATCGAGGTGCTGCGCGACGCCACCGCCGGCGACCGACGCACCGTCCGCCTGCGTCTGCGCTCGGCGCGCGGCGCTCCCGTGGTCAGCCTGCTCGTGGAGTCGGTGGTCGGCGGGCTCACGGCGCGCGTCGACGGGCTTCCGCTGGCGGGCTGGGACACCACGATCCTCGACGGTACGACCGTGCGCTGGTGGTTCGACTACTACGCGCCGCCTGCCGCCGGGGTCGTCGTCACCCTGCGCTTCGCCGCCGGCCCGGCGGTCCTGCTGCGCGCCGTGGACTTCAGCTACGGGATCCCGCCGCTCCTGGTCGGGCAGTACGCCGGGCGCCCGCCCGGGATGCTGCCCGGCCACATCGGCGACGGCACGCTCGTCGAGCGCACCCTGCGTCTGCCGCCCTCGCCGCCCGCCGCGGCCTCGCCGGCAGCGCCCTAAAGGCGCAGCACCAGCTTGCGGACCTCCGGCTCGTCGCCGGGGCGGATGTCGAAGCCCAGGTCGCTGGCAAAGCGCGTCATGCCGGGGTTGGCGGCCAGCACGTGGCCGTTGATCTCGCGCACGTGGCGGTCGCGGGCGGCCTGAATGAGGGCGTCCATGAGCTTGCTGCCGATGCCCTTGCGCTGGTACTCATCGCGCACGAGGATGGCGAACTCGCCCTCCTCCGCGTTGGCGGTCTCGATGCTGAGGCGCGCGACGCCGAGCATCGACTTCTTCTTCTTGCCCTTGCCCTCGCGGATTGCGACCAGGGCGATCTCGCGGTCGTAGTCGACGTGGCAGTAGCGCACCAGCATGGACTTGGTGACCTCGCGGATCGGGCCGAAGAAGCGGTACTCGGCGGTGGCCGGCGAGAGCGACTCGATCATCTCGCTCCACAGCGGCTCGTCCTCCGGCTTGATGGCGCGGATGTGGACCTTCTCGCCCGCGATGGGCACGTCCCAGTGATACTTGCTTGGGTACATCGAGATCATGAGATGCGCGCCCGGAAGCATGATCTTGCGCACGTCTTTAGGCTCGATGACGATGCGCGCGTCGAGCGCGCAGATGCCGTCGGGGCGCACCTGCAGAGGGTTCACGTCCATCTCGACGATCTCGGGGAAGTCGACGAGCAGGTAGCTCACCTTCACCATCGCCTGCTCGAGGGCGATCATGTCCACCGGCGGCTTGCCGCGATACCCCTCGAGGAGCCGCGACACCTTGGTGCTCTGGATCATGGAACGGGCCAGCGCCTGGTTGAGCGGCGGGAAGTCGACGGCGACGTCGCGGTACAGCTCCACGCCGGTGCCGCCCATGCCGAACATGAGAGCCGGGCCGAAGGTGGGATCCTTCTTGGAGCCGATGATGATCTCGTAGCCGCCGCGGCTCATGGCCTGCACGGCCACGCCGATGATCTTCGCCTCAGGCACCATCAGCTTGACGCGCTCGGTGATCTTGACGAACTGGTTGGCCGCCTCCGGCGCCGAGCGCACGTTGAGGGCGATGCCGCCGACATCGCTCTTGTGGGTGATGTCGTGACTGAGGATCTTGATGGCCACGGGGAAGCCGATCTCCTCGGCTGCCGCCGTGCACTCCTGGGCGGTCGTGGCGATCATGGTCTTGACAGCCGGGATCTGGTAGGCGTCGAGCACGGACTTGGCCTCAGGCTCGCTGAGGATGGAACGGCCGTCGCGAGCGACCTCGATGAAGGTTCGCTTGACGGCCTCGCGGTCGGGCTCGAAGTCGGGGAGGATGTCGGCCGGCGTCTCGTAGAGGTTGGCGAGGTTGCGCGTGTACTGGTACATGTACATGTAGGCGCGCACCGCGTCTTCGGGGGTGTCGAAGGTGGGCACGTGGGCGCTGCGAAAGACCTTGATGCCGTCGGCCACTTTGATCTCGCCCATGAACGAGGTGAGCAGCGGCTTGAGCTGATGGGTGCGCGAGACCTCGACCAGCGCCTGGGCCGTGGCCGTGGGGTCGCTCATCGCCTGCGGCGTGAGGATCGCAAGGACGCCGTCGCAGTTGGGATCGTCCATCAGCGCCTGCGCGGCGGTGGCGTACCGCTGGGCGTCGGCATCGCCGGCCACGTCGACCGGGTTGCCGCGGGCGCCGAAGGTCGGCAGGCAGGCTTTGAGCTTCTCGTCGGTCTCGGGGGCGAGCTCGGCGAGCTCGCCGCCCAGGTCGAGCAGGCGGTCGCAGGCCATCACGCCGGGGCCGCCGGCGTTGGTCACGATGCCGAGGCGCGGCCCGCGCGGGCTCGAGACGCGGCTCAGCGCCTCGCTGGCGTCGAACAGGTCTTCGATCTCGTCGACGCGCACGACGCCGGCGCGGCGGAAGACGGCGCTGTAGAGCGTGTCGTCGCCGGCGATGGCGCCGGTGTGGCTGGCGGCCGCCAGCGCGCTGCGCGCCGAGCGGCCGCTCTTGACGACGATGATCGGCTTGCTCCTCGCGAAGTGCCGCGCCGCGCTCATGAACTTGCGCGCGTCGGTGATCGACTCGATGTAGAGGATGATGCTGCTGGTGTGGGAGTCGGCGCCGAAGTAGTCGATGAGGTCGCCGAAGTCCACGTCGGCCATGGAGCCGACGCTCACGAAGGCGCTGAAGCCCACCTCGTTGGCGGCCGCCCAATCGAGGATGGCGGTGCCCAGGGCACCGGACTGGCTGAAGAAGGCGACGCGGCCGGCGGGCGGTATGACGTGGGCGAAGGTCACGTTGAGGTTCATGCCCGGGCGGATATAGCCCAGGCAGTTGGGGCCGACGATGCGCACGCCGTAGCTTTCGGCGATGGCGCAGATCTCTTCTTCGAGCTTCTTGCCGGCGGCGCCGATCTCCTTGAAGCCGGAGGACACGACGACGGCGCCGGCCACGCCTGCTTCGCCGCACTCGCGCATCGTCTCGGGCACGGCTTTCGCCGGCACGGCGATGACCGCCAGGTCGATCTTGCGGGGGACCTGGCTGATGGAGGGGTAGGCCTGGATGCCCTGCACCGACTGCGCCGACACGTTGACCGGGTAGACGATGCCGTCGTACTCCGCACCGATGAGGTTGCGCAGGAGGATGTAGCCGACGGACCCCTTCTTGTTGGAAGCACCGATCACGGCGATGCTCTTGGGGTCGAACAGCTTGTCGAGGTTGCGTGTGCTCATGACTCTCGTCCCGTCTCTCGTGGTGGTCCGCCTCTTGCGGGACTCCCGCAGTACTCTACGCCCCGCAGGCTTGCGCTTCATCCTTGCCGGTGCGCAGCGAGAAGGAGAACCGCCTTCCCCGGCACATACTGACGAGACCGGCGTTTGCGGGCTCGCCGGCGCGAAGACAGACCGCGGACCTGGAGCCGACCTGGAGGTGCCGCAGTGAGCGTGCCCCTGTACGCGCAACGCTACCGGCTGGTGGAGGCCCTGCCTCCCGGCCGGGCGCTGGCCGCCCACCGCGCCGAAGACGCCGGCGGGCGCCCGGTACGCATCACTGTCGTGCGGCCGGCCGACCCCGACGGGTTCATGCGCCGCATGGGCGTGGTCGCCGCGGCCCGCCATCTCGACCTGCCGGCCGTGCTCGACGTAGGGCAGGACGGCGCCGACGTGTTCGTGGTCACTGAGGACGTGCGTGGCGACGACGCGGCGGCCCTCGTCGCCCGCGGGCCGCTGCCCGTCGCGGCGGCGACAATGGTCGCCGCCGCGGCCGCCGCCGGCCTCGCCGCGCTGCACGGCCACGG
>CAIOZS010000181.1 GCA_903862845.1 uncultured Thermoleophilia bacterium | reverse complement strand
TGATGGTCCCGGCCCTGACTATCACGTTGCGGTCCTGCCGCTTCTTGTACGGCGCGAGCATCGTGCCCAGCAGCGTATCGACAAGGATCTGGTAGTACTCCTTGACGGTCTTCGCGTCGATGCCGCAGTCCCTGGCGATGTTCGCGTAGTTCGTCAGCTCTCCGTGCGAGTAGCCCATCGCCTCGAAGAACCGTGAGAAGGCCGGGATGTTGCGGGTCAGGCCTTCGGCGAACACCTCCTCCTTGAGGTAGTCCCCGACATAGGCCTGCAGCGTCTTGCGATATCCCTCCTGCAGGTAGTGCGCGGGTATCATCCCGTATGGTCAGGACGTCAACGTGCGCCGAGCACCGGCTGCGGCTGATCTGGGCCACGCGCTCCGGCCGGGTGAGCGCCCAGGTGCTCGACGGAGTCACGGTGGTCAACCCCTCCCGCACGGAGCCGGAGGAGCTTCTCGGCCGAGACCCCGGCGCAGGGTGCGCCGGCGCGCGACCGCCGGCCGGCCGGCCGGCCGGCGGATAGACCGCGTCATCGACGGCGATCTCCCCCTGGCGCGTCCACGAAGACGCACTCACCTTGCGCGTCGAGCTACTTCATCGAGGCTTTGAGAATGAGGTCCCCGGCCTCCATGCGGTCGAGCGCGCCAAAGCCGCTGACGACCTGCCCGAAGAGCGTGTACATGCCGTCGAGGTGCGGGTCCTGGACGTGGGTGATGAAGAGCTGCGAATCCCCGCTGTTGAACTGGTCGCCGCGCGACATGCCCACGGCGCCGCGTCCGAAGCGGAGCGTGTTGATCTCGGCGCGCAGCATGTACTTCTGAGCTTGCGCGCCGAGCGGGCTGGGCGAACCGCCCTGGATCACGAAGTTCGGCACCACCCGCTGCCAGGTCTTGCCGTCGTAGAAGCCGCGCCTGACGAGGCCGACGAAGTTGGCCACGTGGATCGGCGCCGCGTCGCGGTAGCACTTGATCGTGATGACGCCCCTGGTTGTGCGCAGCCTCACCAGCGGGAACCTGGGCACCGGCAGCGCCCGGTAGGGCGAGAAGGTGAGGGTGGCGGTCTCGGAGGGAGCCGCAGCGTCCGTGAACCCTCTGGCGAGCAGGATTTCGTACGCGGCGACCGCGACCGGATAGGCGGGGTCGGCGAGCATCTCGCGCAGATGTGCGCTGCTGGCGTCGCTATCGAAGGCTCCCACGACGTTGACGGCGGACGCCCGCAGGAAATCGAAGCGCGCGTCCCTGTTCTCCTGGTACGCGCGCCAGCCCAGTTCGAGCGTCTGCGGCTCCTTGCGCGCGGCGAGCGCCGTGATGGCCGCGTTTCTCACGTCGACCTCGTGCGCATGGAGGTCGTCCTCGATCACGGCGAAGGCCTCCGCGCTGGGGTCGCCGGCGAGCAGCGCGAGGAGGGCGCAGCGCACGGCGATGGAGCCGTCGGCGAGGGCCAGGTCGACGATGGTCTGCCTCGAGTCGCCGGCGAGAGAGGCGGCCGCCGCCACGGCCGCCGCGCGCACGTACTCGTCGGGGTCGGACATCGCGGCGAGAACGTCCCCGGCGGCGGAGTCGTTGAGCCGCGCGCCAAGAGCCTTCACCGCGGCGCACCTCACTTCACCGCTGCGGTCCGCCGCCAGCCGCCGGAGCCATGCGCCCGCCTCCTCGTCGGAGACGCCGGCGGCCGCACCGAGAGCGGTCGCGACCGCCGAGCGCACGTGCGGCACGGCGTCCGCGAGGCTGCCGGCGAGCAGCGCTCCGCGCCCAATGGCCGCGGCCGCCTGCACGGCCGCGCGGCGCACGATGGCGCTGCGATCGCTCAGGCGCGCTGCGATCGCCGCCGCCGCCGCCGGGTCGGCGATCTTCGTCAGGGCGATGAGGGCGAAGAAGCGCGTCCACAGGTAGCTGTCCGCCGACAGCTCGATGGCCATGGACAGCCCTCTGACGTCCCTGAAGCGGGCAAACCCGTAGATCACGTTGCGGCGGACCTGCGCGTCCTTGTCGGCGGCGAGGGCCGGGAGCTGGTCGACGATCGCCTGCGGCAGGTCCGGCGGCGCCGTGTCCGGGTCGCGCTGAAGGAGCACGAAGCGGTAGCGGAACAGCGCCAGCAGCGTCTCGGCGCGGACGCGGGCGGAGCCGTCTTCGAGCAGCGCGCCGACCAAGTCCGGCGTGCGCGCCAGCCCTATCTTGCCGATGGCCTCGATGGCGGCAAGCCGGACGCTCAGATCGCCGTCGCCCAGGAACGGCGTGATGGCGTCGGCGATCTCGGCTTCGCGCCCGTCGGTGAAGGCCGGTTTCCAGGCGAGCTGGCCAAGGGCGAACAGGGCCGCCGTGCGGACGGCCGGCGTTTTGTCGCCGAGCAGCTTGAGCAGCGGATCCACGCACGCAGGCGTCTGGATGCGTCCGTAGGCGGTCGCCACCCGCGCGCGGACGCCGGCCGACGTCGACTGCAGCCCCGCGACGAGCGCGGAGGCCAGCGGATCGAGCCTGTCCTCAGCGTCCGTGAGCGGAGCGATGCGCGCCGGCACGACGGCAGGGCACAAGAGACCGACGGCCACCAGCGTCGCCACAAAGGCGAGCAGCGCCGGGCCGCGGCCACCGCGTCCCGTCAGGCGCGTCGACATGGCTGCCACCCCTTCACGACGTACTCGGAACATGCTTCGACCTGTGAGAGCGCTGTTCGGATCATGTCGTTTCTGCCTCACTCGACAACGCTATCGACAGCGGCGACCGTAGACTTGAGGCGGCGTGCACCCCAAGCTGCGTGAGAGCCCCACGTGCGGCGCAACCTCAACGAGCCGCCGACCGAGGCCGAAGCGGCGGCGCTTCTGGCAATGATCCTGCGGCCGGCCTGGCTTGCGCTCGACGCTTGCACCGGCGCCTCCCAGAATCTCCACAGCCACGTGATGCCGGAGGGGTGCAGAGGGCTGAAGCCCCCTGCACCCCTCCCCGCAGTTGAACGGCCGAATGACTAGAACGCCCGGACGGCACGCACCTTGCCCGCGGAGCTCTTGGAGTTGGTGAACGGGTTGCCGGCGGGGAAGGCCTGCTCCCACCCCTCGCCCGCGGCGACCTCGGAGGAGCTCCAGTAGCCGGCGCCCTCAAAACCACCGATCGCCACACGGCTAAGGTACAGCTGGTTCAATTCATCCTTGCTCGGCAAGTACCAGTCGCTGTAGCCGCCTTCCGTCAGGTTGTAGCAGACATATGCGGCGCCACTGGTGCAGCCGGCTTGACCAACGATCGCAGCCGTGTTTGCCAGACCAGTCCCTATCGCTGTTCCTTGCGCGGCAGGTCCTATCAGGGTCCCCGCAATGTTGCTGAAGGCCATTCCCGCAAGTTGGTCCGCTGAAGCAGCGATCAATCCGTGCTCTCCTGTTCCATCGATGTAGGCGATCTTGCCGCCCTGGTAGGGATCGCCGATGGCGAGCATGGGGGCGGCAACCGTCACGGCGACCGTGTAGGCCTGGGTCGTGCCGTCGCCGGCGGCGACCGTGTAGGTGACGGGGTTCGTGAAGCTGTTGGCGGTGACGCCGCTGACCTGTGGCGTGCCGGCGATCGTCACCGAGGCGCCGGTGGTGGTGAAGGTCGCGACCAGGGCGGCGAGGCTGGTGCCGTAGGGGACGGTGAGGGCGACGGTGTGCGCCGCTTCATTGATGGCGCCGACGACCGGCGGAGCCAAGCCCTGGAAGCTGAACGCGGTGATGGCCTTGGCGGGGCTGCCGGCGCTGGCGACCGTGACCGTATAGGCCTGGGTCGTGCTGTCGGCGGCGGTGACCGTATAGGTGACCGGGTTCGTGAAGTTGTTGATCGTGGTTCCGCTCACCTGGGGCGTTCCGGCGATCGCCACCGAGGCCCCGGTGGTGGTGAAGGTCGCGACCAGGGCGGTGAGGTTGGTGCCGTAGGGCACGGTGAGGGCAATGGTGTGCAAGGTCTCATTGATGACGCCGGTGACGGGCGGCGCGAGGCCCTGGAAGCTGAAGGCGGTGATCGCCTTCTCGGGGCTGAGCGGCACGATCGTGAACGCGAGGCTCTTGCTCCAGGCGCCGGCGCTGCCGGCGCGGCGGCCGCGCACCTTCCAGGTGAGATCGACGTTGATGGGCAGCGCCAGGCTGCTCGTCCACGTGAGCTGCCTGATGCCGGTCTTCGCGAGCAGCAGATTCTTGCCCTGGTAGACTCGCAGCTCGTAACTGGCGGCGCCGCGCGCCTTGCTCCAGGTGAAGCTCGGCGTCGTCGTAGCAATAGTGCCCTGGGGCGCCTTCGCCGTGGGCCTGCCCGGCTTGGCGCCCTTGCCCGAGCCCGCGTGGCCGGCGGCCAGGGCGGCGCCGGCGAGGAGCAGGGCGGCGAGGAGCGCCAGCACGAGGGTCGCGGTCAGCGCTCCAAGGGCGCGCGTTCTCTTCCTGGTCGGCCTCATTGCTTCCTCCTCCGTAGCGGTGGGCCGGGTGAGATGTGAACCGAGTATCGCGCGCGCAACGGCGGCGCGCAACGACGGCGCCAGCCCTGCGCTTGCGGCGAAACGGCAGGCGGATCCGCACAGCTCCTCCATCGGCGCCACCTTGAACCAACCCGGGAGATCATGGTAGAGAGCAGCGGATGACTATGCCGCAGAACGGGGGGCCAGAGGCCCCCCGTTCTGCTCCGCCGCCGGTCGCATGGAACGATGCTCAGAAAGACCGGACGGCGCGCACCCCATGCGAGGTGTTCTTGAAGTCGCTGCTCTGGAGGCCACCGCCGAAGCTCTGGAGCCACGCACCGATCGACACGTACTCGGAGGAGCTCCAGTAGTCGGCGGCGTCAAGACCACCGATCGCTGCACGGTTCACGTACAGCTTGTCCAGCTCTTCCTTGCTGGGCAGGTACCAGTCGCTGTAGACGCCTACCACCCAGTTGGCGCAGAGATATGCGGCCCCACTCGTGCAGCCGGCTTGAGCGACGATTGCGGTGGTGTTCTCGGGACCCTTCCCCAGCGCCGTACTGGTCCCCCCAACCGCCGTGGTGATATTGCTCCACACGACTCCCGTGCTCTGGTCGGCTGTCGCCGCGATCAATCCGTGTGTCTCTCCAAGTACGAAACCGTAGTCGCCGGGCTGCAGGATGTAGGCGATCACGCCGCCCCGGTAGGGATCGCCGATCGCGAGGGCCGGGGCCGTGACCGTGACCACGTAGTCCTGCGTGGAAGCGTCGGCGGCCGTCACCCTGTACGTCAATGGGCTCCCGAAATCGTTGCCTGTGGAGCCGCTCACCTGAGGCGTACCGGCGACGCTCACCGAGGCGCCGGTCGTCGTGAAGTACGCGACGAGGCCCACCAGACCAGTGCCGGCCGGGACCGTCAAGGCGATGGTGTGGGCGGCCTCGTCGATGGTCCCGACGACGGGCGGCGTGAGGCCCGGGAAGCCGAAGGAGGTGATGGCTTTGGTGGAGCTCAGTGGAGCGGCCGGGAAGGAGCGCACGGCACGTACCTTGAAGGCGGAGGTCTTCAGGGTACTGCCGTCGCGGGTGGAGTCGAAGCCCACGAACCACGCCCAGCTTGCACCGTCCTCCGACGAAGCCCAGTAGGGCGTGATGTCGGTGGAGAAGCCGCCGATCTCCGCGCGGTTTACGTAGAGCTTCTTCAGCTCGTCCAGGCTGGGCAGCCACCAGTCGCTGTAGCCGCCCTCAACAAGGTTTGCGCAGAGAGAGGCGGCGCCGCTTGTGCAGCCGGGCTGGGAGACGATGGCGGCGGTGTTTGCCTGGCCGGTACCGAGCGCCGTGCCGGTGGTTCCGACCAGCGTGGACGAAACGTTGCTCCACTCTATCCCGGCACTCTGGTCGGTGGCGGCGGCGATGAGGCCGCGCGTCTCGCCGGCCACGTAGCCGGGGTCGCCGGCCTGCAGGATGTAGGCGATCACGCCGCCCTGGTAGGGATCGCCGATCGCGAGGGCGCCGACCGTGACCGTGACCACGTAGGCCTGGGTCGTCGCGTCGGCGGCCGTGACCGTGTACGTGACGGGGCTCGTGAAGTTGTTGGGCGTCGTCCCGCTGACCTGCGGCGTGGCGCCCACCGCGACCGCCGTGCCGGTTGTCGTGAAGGTCGCGACCAGGGCAGTGAGGCTCGTGCCCGAAGGCACAGTCAAGGCGATGGTGTGGGCCGCCTCGTTGATGGTCCCGGTGACCGGCGGCGTGAGGCCATGAAAGCTGAAGGCGGTAATGGCTTTGGCGGCGCCGGTGGCGATCGTGACCGTGACCACGTAGTTCTGCGTGGAAGCGTCGGCGGCCGTGACCGTGTAGGTGACGGGGCTCGTGAAGTTGTTGGGCGTTGTCCCGCTGACCTGCGGAGTGGCGCCGACCCTGACCGAGGTGCCGGTACTCGTGAAGGTCGCGACCAGGGCCGTGAGGCTCGTGCCCGCAGGCACCGTCAGGGCGATGGTGTGCGCCGCCTCGTTGATGGTGCCGGTGACCGGCGGCGCGAGCCCCTGGAAGCTGAAGGCGGTGAGCGCCTTCGCGGCGCCGGCGGCCGGCGTCACGGTGACGAGGTAGGTCTGGCTGGTGCCGTCGGCGGCCGTGACCGTGTAGGTGACCGGGTTCGTGAAGTTGTTGGCCGTCGTCCCGCTGACCTGCGGCGTGCCCGAGATGGTCACCGCGGCGCCGGTGGTGGTGAAGGTCGCGACCAGAGCGCTGAGGCTCGTGCCCGCAGGCACCGTCAGGGCGATGGCGTGCGCCGCCTCGTTGACAACGCCGACGACCGGCGGCGTGAGGCCCTGGAAGCTGAAGGCCGTGATGGCCTTGGCGGCGCTCGCCGGCACGACCTTGAAGGCGAGGCTCGCGCTCCAGGGGCCGGCCTTGCCGGCCTTGCTGCCGCGCACCTTCCAGGTGAGGTCGACGCCCGTCGGCAGGGCCAAACGGCTCGTCCAGGTGCGCGTGCGGATGCCGGTCCTCGCAGTGAGCAGCTCGGTGCCTTCGTAGACGCGCACCTCGTAGCGGGTGGCGCGCTTGGCCTTGCTCCAGGTGAAGGTTGGCGTGGACGTGGCGATGGTGCCGCTGGGCGCCGTGGCCGTGGGCCTGCCGGGCCGCGCGCTCCTCGCGGCCTGCCGCAGGACATGCTGCGCACGCAGGGCTTCGGCGGCGCTGCCCGCCGGGGCGGCGCCGGCCGCCGCGGCCGCGCCGAGGCCGCTGAGCAGAAGCGCGGTGAGCAGCAGCGCGGCCAGCGGGCCGCGGCGCCGGCGGAGCGAACCGCGCCCCGTCGCTCGAATCCCGAGGACTGTGACGTCGAGTCTGTTCATGACTCCCCTCCGTCGAAGCAGTCATGCGGCGCGTGCCCGGCAGCGGGTCGCGCCGCTTCTCCATCTCCTACCACGGTCATCGGCCCGAGCTGTCGCGTACTTGAACTTGGCGGCGCACATCACTCCCCCACCAGCACATCCCCGCGCGCCCATTTGGAGTAGGTGGTCGAGTGCTGACTGTCGGCCGGCGCGATCGCCTGCAGGCGGCAGGCGACCGGATAGCCGGGTGCATCCAGCGTCACCGAGGCGACGTACTTGGTGATGCTGCCGAGGTCGTGATTCGTTGCCCAGACGGTCTTCTCGAGGACCCAGTCACCATCCTCATTCTGGAACATGCACCTGATCTTCACGGATTGCGCCTCAGCCGCGTGATGGGGTCGCAGCGTGCCCCACACGTTGAATGGCGCCCCCGTCACGATGATGCTCGGGAGGTGCGGCCGCCCGACTTTCGCGCGCGGCAGGCCCTTCGCGACGGCATGAGCCGTGGCCTGCACTCGCCAGGTCTTCCCGCCGTTCGACGTGCGCAGGAGCACGCCGGACTTGCCGACCACCCAGCCGTGCGAGGCGTCGACGAAGCAGACCGCCGTCAGCCACTTCTGGGTGCCCGACTTCAGCTTGACCCAGTGGGAGCCCCCGTCCCGGGTACGCAGGATGAGGCCGCTCCGGCCCACGGCGAAGCCGACGCTGGTGGCGGGGAAGTCCACAGCAGCGATCGGCACAGAGACCCCGGACACCTGCTTCGTCCACGTGGCGCCGGCGTCGTCCGTCCTGAGGATCGTCCCGGCAGCGCCGACCGCCCAGCCCGTCTCCTCGCCGGGGAAGTCGATGTCCGAGTAGCTGGCGTAGGCCCCTCCGGCGATGTGCGGCAGCGGCCGCAAGGTCCAATCGGCGCCGCCGTCACTGGTCGCCCAGACGCCTTCGTCGTCGCCCCACTTCAAGGCGTAGCAGCGCTCGAGCGAAGGGCTGCTGACGGCTGAGACGCCGCCCGACCCGTCATCGCCCGGGATGTCCTTCTGGCTCTTCCAGGTGACGCCCCCATCAGTGGTAGCGGCGATCGCGCCACCGGACGCCGAGTTGCCGAACGTGCACCCGGCCCAGCCCACATCCTCGCTCGCGAAGCAGGCGTCGTTGAAGATCCCGATAGTACTGCCGGAGGTCTCCTTCCAGCTACCACCGCCGTCGCTGGTATGCATAAGGGCGCCGTTGCCCCACACGCCGCTCGTGCGGCTGGCGAACGACACCCAGCCGGCCGCACTGCCGACGGCGAGTGCCGAGCCTGCCTTCGTCCAGGTGGCGCCGCCGTTTGTCGTGCGCCACACATCGGTCGTCGACGAGCTGCCGATGCCGGCGATCCAACCGTAGTCGGCGTCGACAAACGACACGGACATGTAGTCCGCGCTCGCCCGGGCGGCGCCGGCGAAGCAGGCCGCCGCCAGCAGACAGACGATCGCCGAGACGATCCCCATGGTCGTGATGCGATGCGCTGATCTCATGGCCCCTCCTCCGCTTGACGCCAGGCCGGCAGGTCGCGCGTGGAACTCGTGGCGGCGGAGCTGATGAGCCGTCGCGCCCAGCGCTGGGTACCCACCTCTTCTCATCGTACCGCTGTGGCGATGAGTCGGCAGTGCATCGCCGTTGCGCCGCCGCTGCCAAACTCCACGGGCGTGCGGTAGTCTCATGCAGACCACGCCACCCAGGGAGCCTGAACCGTGCCCACCAGCATCACCATCGAGAAGCTCGAGCCCGTCGACATCGACCAGATAGCACCGCTGTGGAAGGCGCTGCTCGACCACGTCGCCGCGCTGCCGCAGGCGATCGTGCCGGTGCGTCCGTCTGACGAGTCGTGGGAGCTCGAGCGCAAGGAGATGCTGGAGGCGCTCGCCGGCGATGCCTTCGCCCTGGTCGCGCGGCGCGAGGGCGTCGCCGTGGGTTACCTCTTCACGCGCATCGAGGGTCCAGACCCCGTGTGGTACACGGGCGCCACGCACGCGGAGCTCGCGCACCTCAGCGTGGCGAAGGGCGAGCGCGGCAACGGCGTGGGCAGCGCGCTCATGGACGCCATGGACGCCGAGCTGGAACGCCGCGGCGTGGATGACGTGGAGATCGGCGTGGACACGGGCAACGACATGGCCGTGCGCCTGTACGAGGGTCGCGGCTACCGGCCCGACTTCAGGATCTTCTACGGCTCGCCCGGCAGGAAGCCCTGGGCCTGCCTCGCGCGTGAGGAAGAAGACAGGAAGGCCGGGCGCGGCCGCTTCGCCCCGCCCGCCGCGGACGCTCCGCCCGGAGCGGACGCGCCGCCGGGCGCGGACGCCCTGCCCGCCGCGGGGGACGCGCGATGAGCGCGCCCCGCTACGTCAGCGTGATCGGCGCCAGCCACGCCGCGCCCGAGCTGGCCGCGAAGGCCGAGGAGCTCGGCGAGCTCCTCGCGGAGCGCGGCTGCATCGTGGTCTGCGGCGGCGGCAGCGGCGTGATGGAGGCCGTGGCGCGCGGCGTCAGGAAGAAGGGCGGCGTCTCGATCGGCATCCTGCCGGAGGCCGATCGCCGGCGCGCCGCCCCCGACCTCACCTACACCGTGTGCAGCGCCATGGGCTACGCGCGCAACCTCAGCGTGGTGGCCAGCGGCGACGTCGTGATCGCCGTGGGCGGCGCCTGGGGCACGCTCAGTGAGATCGGCCTTGCGCGCTCCCTCGGGCGCTCCGTGATCCTGCTGGGCACCTGGGAGGTCACGCCGCCCGAAGGCGGCCAGCCCGACGGCGTGCGCCGGGCGGGATCGCCCGCTGAGGCCGTCGAGCTGGCCCTCGGCTGAGGGCGCCCGCCTTCGCCTGAGGGCGTTGGTCGCGCTTCGCGCCAGGCGCCGCGCGCCGCGGGCACCCAGGGGAAGCCGCCGTGCGTGGTAGCGAGGATGTCGGCGAAGGCGTGCGCCGCTCGGGTCACCTGCGTGCCCCTCCTCAAGTTTCTGCCGGATCTGTGGCCGGCATCCCGCGGCTGATCGGGGTTCTGGCCTGGCGCCTGGCCGGCATGTGCAGGCCGCCGGGGCCGCCCAGCGGGGTAGTGCGAATCGGCAAGCATGACCATCCCCGTCGCTCAGGCGCCGGTGAGCCACGAATGGGGCACCCGGCGGGGGCGCGCCGGCGGCCGCGACGCCGCCGGCGGCCCCGGCGCGGGGTAGTGCGCAAGGGGAAGACAAGGATTCCTTAACTGTCGCGTCGCCCGGGGCCGTCCGCAGGCTCGATCGCCCAGGGGGAAGACAAGGATCCGCCGGTATGTCTTATCTTCCCTCACAGCACTACCCCGCCGCGGCGGCTCCCGCGGCTGCAGCGGCGGCTGCGGCGCGTGCGGCGCGCCAGGTCCGCTTTCTCGCCGCTCGTCGATCCGGAGGCTGAACCCGCAACCGGACGGAAGGGGATGGTCATGTGGGCACGACGAGGAAGAGGGTTCGCGCAACGCATCCCGGTCTGGTATGCGGATGCGGCGGAGAGCGCGAGCACGGCGTCGTGCGCTGCGACGGCTCGGTCACCCTTTACCGCCTGCGCGGCGGCGACTCGCAGGGTCTGGCCCGCGGCCCCGGCTTGCCCTTTCGTTGCCAAAGCGCACACATCGTGCGATTCATGCCCAGCCGCAAGATGACGAAGCAGTACCTGGGAGGTGACGCACAGTGAGGCTCACGCCTGAAGAGCAGAGCCTGCTCGACTCCGTTGAGCGCGGGGAATGGCAGCGTGTCCCGGACTTCCCGCAGGAGTCGGCGCG
>CAIOZS010000180.1 GCA_903862845.1 uncultured Thermoleophilia bacterium | reverse complement strand
GCCAACGTCAGCCACTCGGACTACGAGTTTTCGATCACCTTCGTGCGCCTCGACCACGAGAGCGAGGAGCCCGGCGAGATGAACGGCGTCGTCGTGAGCCGCGTCAACCTCTCGGCGCGCTTCCTCAAAGAGCTGCTCGACGCCATGACCGACAACTACAGCAAGTGGCAGGCGGCCGAGAACATCCGCGACCTGCCGGAGGCCCCCGGCCGCGACTGACCCGGCGCCGCGGGGCGCCCTCGCGGCGCCTGCGCCGGCGCCCCGCGGCGGGCTGCCGGAGGGGCCGGGGCGGAGCCGGTTTCTCCTCCGTTTTGCCCTGCAAGACGGCGGTTTCGCCGCTGTTGCCCAGGGCCACGCCGAACGGCTAGAATGGCGGGGCCTGTAATCCCATCGTCTCCCCGACCCCGGGGGCTTCTTTCGCACGGAGCCGCGGAAGGGGCAAGGAGCACAAGTCAGGAGGACGCGTTGGACTTCTACCAAGGGAACGTGCTCAGGATCGACCTGAGCTCGGGCACCTCCGTCGTCGAGCCCCTCAACATGGAGTGGGCCGAGAAATACATCGGCGGCAAGGGCCTGCTGTTGCGCTACATGTGGGAGGAGGTCCCGCCGGGGGTGGATCCGTGGGCTCCCGAGAGCCCGGTCATCCTTATGACTGGGCCGTTTGCCGGGACCAACGTCAGCACGGCGTCGCGACTCGTGGTGGGCTGCAAGAGCCCGGCCACCGGCATCCTCAACGACAGCTACGTCGGCGGCTCGTTTGCCCCGGAGATGAAGTTCGCGGGCTACGATGCGATCATCATCAAGGGCGAATCTCCAGAGCCGGTGATCGTGACGATCAAGGACGACAAAGTCGAGTTCGTGCCGGCGATGCCCAAGTACTGGGGCCTCAAGACCTCCGCGATCGAAGAGGCCATGCGCCGGGACTTCGACGCCGACGCCAAGACGCTGTCCATCGGCCCTGCCGGCGAGAACGAGCTGGTCTGGGCCTGCCTGTCCACCGACCAGTACCACAAAGCCGGACGGGGCGGTCACGGCGCCCTCTTCGGTCGCAAGAAGCTCAAGGCCGTTGTCGTGCGCGGCACCGGCTCTGTCAGCGTCGGCGACGCCAAGGCTTTCCTCGCCGACATGTACCGCATCCACACGGAGTACGTGCTCACCGAGGACAACCTCTGGGCCAACGAAGAGGGTACTCCGGTCCTCGGCCAGATCATGAGCGATGCGGGCGTCATCCCTACGCGCAACTGGTCGACCGGCACGTTCGACAAGATGGAAGGCATCAACTCCGACGCCTTCATCAAGATCCGCACCAAGAACCGCGCCTGCTACCAGTGCGCCATCGGTTGCCGGCAGTTCCACGAGGTCGACGGCATCGCCGGCGAGGGTCCCGAGTACGAGACCATCGCCATCTGCGGGGCCAACTGCGGCATCGGCGACATCGCCGCGCTCTCGAAGTTCAATCAGGAGTGCGACGAGCTCGGCCTGGACACCATCTCGAGCGGTGCCGTCGTCGCCCTGGCTATGGACCTCACCGAGAAGGGCATCAAGGACTTCGGCCTGCGCTTCGGCGAGGTGGAGGGCTATCTCAAGGCCCCCCAGCTGATCTCGAAGCGCGAGGGCCTCGGCGCCGAGCTGGCGCTGGGCACGAGGGCTCTCGCCGCCAAGTACGGTCATCCCGAGCTGGCCATGGAGGTCAAGAACCTCGAGCTGCCCGGCTACGATCCGCGCGGGTCCTTCGGCATGAGCCTCGGCTACGCCACCTCGGACCGGGGCGGCTGCCACATGCGCACCTATCCCATCGCCGACGAGATCGTAGGCGGCACGCTGCCGCCGGATACGCTCGAAGGCAAGGCCATGAAGATCATCTGGGGCAACCCGGCCGAGGGCATGATCGGCGAGAACTTCAGCTCCGTGAAGTTCACCGGCATCTGGTGCGACTTCTGGGCGGTCACGCCGGAGCAGATCGGGCAGATCTTCAAGCACGCCTGGAAGCGCGAGTTCAGCGATGAAGAGGTCTTCCAGATCGGCGAGCGCGTCTGGAACCTCGGGCGTCTGTTCAACCTGCGCGAAGGCGTCGAGCCCGACGACATCCCGCAGAAGCTGTACGCCGAGGAAGGTGCCCATACCACCGGCGCCTCCGCCGGAAGAGCCATCGGCACCGCGACCTTCAAAGCGGCGCTGCAGGAGTTCTATCAACTGCGAGGCTGGGACGAGAACGGTGTCCCCAGCGAGGCCAAGCTCGCCGAGCTCGGCGTCGACGTACGCCTCTGACGGCGTCACGCCGAACGAAGGGAGAACAGATGCCTCACGTGTTGATCTCGAGCAAGAAGTGCACCGGCTGCCACATGTGCGAGCTGGCCTGCGCTGCCCAGCACGAAGGAGCCTACCGGCCATCGGTCGCGCGCCTCTTCAGCGAGTGCAACCCCACCACAGCCGTCATCAAGGGCCACACCTGCCTGCAGACCGGATGCTCCAAGTGCCAGGAGGCCTGCCCCAACGACGCCATCCTGACCAAGGAGATCACGGTCAAGGTCAAGGGCGAGTTCGCCGGCAAGGAGAAGTTCGGCGATACCGTCAAGGGCTTCGTCCTCGTCGTGGACGAAGACGCCTGCACCAACTGTGGCGAATGCTACGACGTGTGCCCGACGGGCGTCATCCACGAGCATCCCACGCGGGAGGTCGCGTACAAGTGCGACCTCTGCGACGGTGAGCCCCAGTGCATCGCCTTTTGCCAGAACCCGCACGTCCTCGCCATCGACCTCAAGGTCGACAAGAAGGACAAGGAACTGCAGGCCTGAGCGGCATGGCGACCGCGTACGTCAAGCTCCCTGTGGGCATGACCACCGCCGACGGGCGCCGTGAGGTCGAGTGCAGCGGCGCCAGCGTGCGTGAGGTGATCGATCAGGCGATCGTCGCCGAGCCCCGCATGCGACCGCGGATCTTCCGCGAGGACGGTCGCATGTACGCCGGCGTGTTCATCAACGGGCGCAATATCAATGCGCGCGACGGCCTGGACACGCCTATCGTTGACGGTGACAAGCTGACCGTCTTGCCGCCCATCGCGGGCGGCTGAAACGCCGTCAGGGCGCAGGCGCGGATGATCGGCCCCGGGGCGGGCGCCGTAAGGCGTCCGCCCCGGGGCGCTCGCGTTCTGGTACCATCTCGCGCATGGACACCGACGATGCCAGAGGGCGACTCGCCAGGGCGGGGCTGCGGAGCGCCGTCGGCGGCCGCGCCAGCGTCCGCCGCTTTCTTCCCGACCCCGTCCCGCGGGAGCACGTGACGGCGATGGTCGAGCTGGCGGTGCGCGCCGCCAACGCCGGCAACGCCCAGATGTGGCGGTTCGTCGCCGTCGAGGACGTCGTCATTCAGGTGGCCATGCGTCAGGCCGTGGACGACGCCCTCGACGAGATGGCCGCCTGGCCGGAGCTCGCCGGCAAGGGCAACGAGATCAAGGCGCTGCGCGCCTACGCGACCTTCTTTGTCGACGCGCCGCTGGTGATGGCCGTGTTCGGCCTGCCGTACTTCTCGCGCGGCGACGAGATGCTGCTCGCCCGCGGCCTCGGCGTGGAGGAGCGCGACAGGCTGCGTGCGCGCCCAGACCTGCAAAGCATCGGCGCCGCCGTCCAGCTCTTCTGCATTGCGGCGCACGCCCTCGGCTACGGTACCTGCTGGATGACGGCGCCGGTGCTCGCCGCCCCCGCCATCGAGCGACTGCTGGGCGTGGAGCCACCGGCCAAGCTGGTCGCCGTCGTGCCTGTCGGCCGCCCGGCGGGCATCGTCACCCCTACGTCGCGGCTACCCGCCGGCGACGTGCTCGAGTTCCGCTGAGGGGGACTAGTTCCTTGGAGCCGGCAGCGCGTGACGTCCGCGACCTCTGCCGCCGCGCGCTCGCCGGCGACCTGCTCGGAGAGCCCGATCTCGCGAGGCTCCTCGCGGCCCACGGCGAAGCGGCCGAGGCGGTCTTCGCCGCCGCCCGCGCGGCGCGCGCCCGAAGCTTCGGCGACGCCGTCTTTCTCTACGGTTTCGTCTACTTCTCGACCTTCTGTCGCAACGAGTGCACCTTCTGCTTCTACCGCGCCGGCAACGGCGAGAGCCCTCGCTACCGCAAGTCCCTGGACGAGGTCGTCGCCATCTGCCGCGACCTCGCGGGCTCCGGGGTCGTCCTGCTCGACCTCACGATGGGCGAAGACCCGGCTATCCACGATGACCCTGAGTACGCCGCGCTGCTCGAGCTTGTGGCGGCCGTGCGCGAGGCCAGCGGCCTGCCGGTCATGATCTCGCCGGGCGTGGTGCCCGACGACGTACTGGCCGGCCTCCGCGCCCGCGGCGCAGACTGGTACGCGCTGTACCAGGAGACGCACACCCCGGAACTCTACCGGCGGCTGCGGACCGGCCAGCCGTTCGCGGCGCGCGCCGCCGCGCGGAGCGCGGCCCGGCGCGCCGGGCTGCTCGTCGAAGACGGCATCCTCACCGGTATCGGCGACGTCGCGGCGGATCGCGCCCATTCCATCGCGTCGATGCGCGCGGCCGCGTGGGAGCAGGTCCGCGTGATGACCTTCGTGCCGCAGTCCGGGACGCCGCTGGCCGACGCCCAGACCAGCGGCGACGAGGCCGAGCTGCTCGCGATCGCGGCGATGCGTCTGGCCATGCCCCACGCGCTGATCCCGGCGTCACTCGACGTCGACGGCATTCGCGGCCTCGAGCGGCGCCTGAACGCGGGCGCCAACGTGGTGACCTCGATCGTGCCGCCGACCGTCGGCCTGGCCGGCGTGTCGCAGGCCGAGCTCGACATCGACGAAGGGCGACGGACGGTGGCAGGTGTGCTGCCGCACCTGGCGCGGCTGGGGCTCCGCCCGGGGACGGTCGCCGAGTATCGTGCGTGGCTGGCGGAGGCGCACGGCCGCGCCCAGGTCCCGGCGTGAGGCTTCTCGTCGTCGGTGGCAAGCTGCAGGGCACCGAGGCTGTCTACCTCGCCGCGAAGGCCGGCTGGGAGACCGTCCTTGTCGACCGCCACGAGGCCCCGCCCGCGGCGGGGCTCGCCGACCGGCACGTGGTTACAGACATCGTCGCCGACGAGACCCTGGCGAAGACGCTGGTCGCCGCCTGCGACGCTGTGCTGCCGGCCTGTGAGGACCTGGCGACGCTGGAGTGGCTCGCCGAGCACGTGCCTGCCTGGGGCGTCCCCCTGCTCTTCGACGTGGGCGCGTACCGCGTCAGCGAGTCCAAGCTGGCTTCACAGCGGCTGTTCGAGGAGCTCGATGTGCCGCGGCCTGCTCCGTGGCCGGCCTGCGGCTTTCCGGCCGTCGTGAAGCCCGACTCGGCGAGCGGCAGCGAGGGCGTCGTCGTGGTCGCGGACGAAGCCGAGCTGGCCGTCGCGCTTGCGCGCCTCGCGGCTGCCGGGCATCTGCCGGTCGTCGAGGAGTATGTCGCGGGGCCATCGCTGTCGCTCGAGGTGCTCGCCTGGGAGGGCCGGGCCGTCCCGCTGCAGGTCACCGGCCTTGAGTTCGACGCCGCGTACGACTGCAAGCGCGTGGTCGCGCCGGTGGGGGAGGCCGCGGCCGGAGGGCCTGCGGCCGCCGGCCCCGGCGGCTCGTGCGCCTGGGACCGCGCCGTCGCGCCGGGCACGCTGGCGGCGTTGGGCGCCGCGGCCTCGCGGCTCGCCGAGGGCCTCGGGCTCAGCGGCCTGATGGACGTGGAGGTCATGGTGCGCGGCCGCGAGCCCAAGGTGCTCGAGATCGACGCCCGCCTCCCCAGCCAGACGCCGACCGCGGTGTACTGGTCCAGCGGGCTCAACATCGTCGAGCTGCTCCACGAGACGGCGCGCTGCGGCGCGCCTCCGCGGGTCGACCGCGCGCCGCGCCGCGCCTGCATGTATCAGCACGTCCGCGCTTACGATGGTTTGCTGGAGGTCGCCGGCGAGCATGTGATGGGGAGCGCGGCTCCGCTGCAGCTGGTGGATGACTTCTTCGGCGTGGACGAAGCACTGACCGACTACCGCCGCGGAGCGCACGCCTGGGTGGCCACCCTGATCGCCACAGGCGCGGATGTCGCTGAGGCGCGGGCGCGCGTTGACGAGGCCGTCCGGGAGCTGGCGCGCAGTGAGAGTCTGGACCTGGCGCCCGAGGCCGGCAGTCCGGCGGAAGCGGAGGCGACGATATCGTGACGAGGCTTACGACAGAGGACGTCAAGGCGCTCAGCGACCGCCTCAGCGATTTCGAGGCCGGCCTCAGAGAAGTGACCGGCCTCGGCCTGCGCGAGCTCGCCATGGGCACGGTCGCGCAGCCGCCGGTCTGCGTGCCCCTCCACGGGACGCGCGTTGCGGCGGTGCCGGTTACCAGCGGCGAGGGCGCCATCGGCGGCTTCAGCGACTGCGTCGCCGCGATCCTCGGGCATCTCGGCTGCGACGCGTGGGTGACGGCGCAGCCGGACGTGCGCGGCATCCAGGAGGCGTATGACGGGGGGGCGGAGGTGGTGTTCCTCGCCGACGACTTCCGCTTCATCGCGCTGAACACGCGCAACGGTCGTTGCGTGGACGACGACCCGGCCACGGCGGACGGCTACGTGACCGCGCTTGAGGCCGCCGCCGGGAGTCTTTTCGGCCGCGACGTCCTCCTTCTTGGTCTCGGCCCGGTGGGTCGCGCCGCGGCGCGGCGCCTCGTGAGCCGCGGCGCCGCCGTCGAGGTCGTGGAGCCCGACGAGGCGCGCCTGCACGCCGCGCTCGACGTCGGGCTCAAGGTGCAGCCGGTGACGCTCGCCGCCGGCCTCTCGCGCTGCGACCTCATCTTCGACGCCACTCCGGCGGCCGATCTCATCGACGCCGCCGATGTGTCTCCCGGCACCTTCGCGGCCGTGCCCGGCCTGCCTTCCGCCTTCACCCCGGCCGCGCAGGCCGTGCTCGGCGCCCGCCACATCCACGAGCCGCTGGCCATCGGCGTCGCGGTGATGGCGGCGCGGGCGCTCGTCTGATGGGAAGACAGCCCTTCCCCGCTCGTTTTCACAGGTCGCGGGTGGCGAAGCCGCCAAGGAAACCGAGGGGAAGATAGCCCACTTCTCGCTGCCCGGCCGCTCCCGCGTGGGGTAGTGCGAAAGGGTAAGATGAGGATTGGCCCGATCCTTGTCTTACCTCGCAGCACTACCCTGCTGCGGCGGCCGATCCTGCTATCAGCGCTCATTTTCACCGGCCGCGGGTCGCGAATCCGCGAGGGAAACTGAGGGGGCTCGCGGCCGCGTGATCCGGCGCGGTCTGGGGAAGCGTCTGCCCGCGGGTCGCCGCGTTCGAGGCCGCCAGATCCGCGTGACCCGTGCTACTGCAGCTTCTGAAGGCCCTTCAGGCCGTCATCAAACGTCGCCGACGCCGTTATCGCCTGGCCCCCGGCCGCGAAGATCTTGTCGTTCGCCGTGGGGATGTCGGCGCCGATGCCGAGCGAGAGCAGAGCGCTTCCAAGCCCGCGTTCGGCAGCGTACAGTTCCGTGAAGCCTCCGCGCAGCAGCTTGAATGCGGCCGCGAAGCTCTTCTTGTCCGCCTTTGCGGTCTTGGGCGGGAACCACGTGAGGGCCTCCGCCGCGAACTGGGCCATGTCTTTGTCGGAGGCATTGCTGCGATCCCGGACTTCGCCCTGCCAATTTCCCCTGGTATCAAGGCACATCTGTTCCGCGTTGGCGAGCAGGTCGGGTTGACCGAGGCACATCTGCACGATCCCGACATAGTTCGTCGCGGTTTGGCTGTAGTTGTTGAAAATGCCCTGTTCAACCGGCATCCATTTGCTGTACACGTCAAGCTTCGCCTTGTACTCCTTGGCGTGCGCCTTGCTGACGTTAGCGCCGGCCGTGGCCGGCACGGCCAGGAGTGCCCCAGCGGCTACAAGGATGAGCACGACCATCGCGCGGCGGACCTTGGCTGTGGCGTCGCGACTTCGGCGTGCCGCGCCTCGAACGATGCATGGGTGCCTCCCCGGTTGCTCTGCACTCACGTTATCCGCGCGTCGGTGGGGCGGTCAAGGCGCGACTCGCTGGTTTGGGTCCGGTTGCGCCGAACCCCTCGGCCCGGACGTAGTACAATTGCGGTGCGCGGGGGGTCGATCGAAAGGATCAGCGTGGGCTCTAAACCCACGCAGGCGGGTGTGACTCCCGCACTCCCCGCCATTCGCTTCTCCGCCGCGCCGCGCTCCCTACTCTTGGGCGAAGGTGACCGGGATGCGCACTTCGTTCTGGTGCGAGCCGTCCTCCATCGACTGACTGAAGACGATGAGCGTGCCGCTCTGCGCCGTGGTGGTGAACGAGACCGTCTCGCGGAAACCGCCGCGCTCCGGCGCGCCGCGCGAGGCCTGGATCGTGGCGTTCGCGATGTCGCCGCCGGCGTCGGCGAGACGGGCCGCGAACGAGCCCTCGAAGACGCTCGCCGTGCCGTCGAGGACGAAGGGGCTGCTGAGGACGGCGCCGACTCCCGGCCGCTCGACGAAGATCGCCGGCTCGAAGCTGTGCCAGTCGGCGCGCGTCTGCCCCGCGTCGAGCATCAGGCCCTCGCCGCCGAGAGCATCGACGGTGCTGCCGTCGATCATGAACGTGACGGCCGCCACCGTCTTGAACTGGGTCAGCGTGTAGACGACCTGCGCGACGCGCGCCTGCATCGCAAGGCTGCCGCCGCCCGCGGCGAACTGCGCGGAGAGGTCGATGCGGGCCGTCGTCCCGTCGATGGAGAGGCCGAGGAGGCGGGTCCCGCTCGGTACGGCGCTCGTCAGGCCGGCGGCGCTCTCGGCCGTCGTGGGGCCGGCGAGCAGGGCCTCCATCGCTGCCGTGGCGGGCGTGGCGGTGGGCGGCACGCGCCGTTCGGCGACGCCGAGCTCCTCGCCGCGAAGCAGGTACAGCGACAGCGTGGTGGTGCCGGCTGCCGTCGGCGAGGAGGGCGACGAGGGCGTGGCCGAGGGCGTCGCCGTCGCCGCGCCCGTGGCGACCGAGGTAGCGGGCGATGAGCCGCCGGCGGAGCTGCCGCAGGCGGTCACGAAGGCGGCCGCCGAAACCGCGGTCAGCAGGCAGACGACTGCCCACGCCGGCAACGCGCTGCTGCTGGGGGTGCGTCGGATCATGGTCCGCCTCTGGTCGCCAAGTGCAAGGCTTTCACTTTCGCCGCCGTGCACGCCGGCTCCTGCCGGGAGTGGTACACTGCTGGCCCCCATGCCCACCGATCCGAACAAGGCGCGGTACTACCGCAAACAGATCCCTCTCTTCCGCCTCGTCGACAAGCTCAAGCTGTGGCCGTCGCGGCGCGGCATCCTCCACGGCATCAAGGAATTCGACGAGCGCGGCTCCTACGCCGTCGTGATCACCCACTGCAACAAGCACATGGTGGTGCACGACTCCAAGACGAGCCGCGCCGCGCGCTGGCTGCGCAACAAGTGGTACGCGGAGGCCTGCCCCCAGTGCCGCATCCCGGAGTGGAAGCTGCAGAAGTACGCGGCGACGCACTTCAAGCGCGGCTACGGCTCGCATCTGCGCGATTGATCGGCGTGGTCGGGGCAACGTGTGGAGCGCCGTAGGTGCTCCGCTCGCCGAGCGGCGCTTACCGCGTCGCGGCGGCCGTCACGGACCCGGAGACGGGGAGGCCGGCGAGGGGCTGCCCGGCGGGTCGTAGGTGATGCGTCCGTCGGTCAGGTCGAGAAAGCGCCAGCCCCGTGCCCCGGCGACCTTCCAGACGCCCCCGGCCTCGGTCAGCGTGTAGTCCATGATGACCACGATCTGCTTGGCGTCTGTCGTCACGTCGGTCACCGTCTTCGTGACCGGGTCCCAGCGGCCCGCCGCGTAGCGATGCTGCACGCCGACGCGCACGACGAGGTCGCCGTTGGGGCGGCGGCCGCGGAAGTCGTAATACGCGACGGTGCCGGTGCCGACGATGCAGATGCGACCGCCGTTGGCCTTTCGGCTGGCGAGCAGCCCGCGCGTGAAGTCGCGGCTCAGCCAGCGCCGAAGGAGGCCTCCGGTGGCGTAGGCGCTCATCCGCTGTTCGTAGGCGGCCTGGAGCTTGTCACGCGCCGCCGGCGAGAGACGGCCGGCGCTCCGGTACGCCTCGGGCCACACGGGCGTGGGAGCCAGCTCGTAGCCCACTACCGCGGCGAGGACCGCAGCCTTGGTGCCCGCGCTCGGCGGGATCAGGGTCCATGCGTAGGCGGCGGCGGCGACTGCGGCGATCGCGATGAGGACGCCGAGGATGAAGCGCCCGTGGGGCAGCGGGCGGCGCACGTCAGAGCAGCCGCCAGCTCTCCGGGCGCAGCTGGACGGACTCGGGGGCGAGCAGCACCTTGTCGAGCGCGACGAGCATGGCCTCCTTGTCCTGCGGCAGGTGTCCGCCCACGGGCAGGTAGTTGGAGGCGTGGTTGCTGCGGAAGAGGCAATCGCTGACGACGAGGTTGGCGACGATCTCGCGCAGCTCGCGCAGCATGCCGATGGAGTCGGGGAGCACGACGTCGCCGCTCGTCACCTTGCGCTCCATGGCCGTGCCCGGCGTGAGCATCAGTGTCAGGATGCCGATGTAGGCGGGGTCGATGGCCGACAGGGCTTCACCGGTGGCCTTGCCGTGCTCGTGCGAGCGGGCGCTGCCGGCGAGGCCGAGGATGGCCGTGACCGAGAGCTCGATGCCGGCCTCGGAAGCGCGCCGGCAGCCCTCGATCTGCTCGGCGACGGTCATGCCCTTGTGGACGTCCGCGAGCGTCTGGTCGTCGCCGGATTCGAGGCCGAGGTACAGAAGGTCGAGGCCCTCCCGGCGCAGCTCGGCGAGTTCCTCGACGCTCTTGGCGAGGAGATTGCGGGCGTTCGCGTAGCTGCTCACGCGCTCCAGGCCGGGGAGCGCGCGGTGCAGCAGGTCGAGGATGTCGTGCAGCTTGCGCGAGCTCAGAGCCAGCGCGTCGCCGTCGGCCAGAAAGACGCGTCGCACGCGCCCGCGGACGCTGGACGGCAGGCCGATGACGTCGTCGACGACCTCCTCGAAGGGGCGCACGGCGAACGGCTTGTCGAGGTACGTGCCGCAGAAGTCGCAGGTGTTGTTCGAGCAGCCGTAGGTGACCTGTACGATCAGGCTTGAGGCTTCACTGGGGGGGCGGATGACGGCGCCGTGGTATCTCACGCCATGATGCTAGCACGGCCGCGCGGGCGGCGCGCCCGCGGGGCCGCCGGCGCTTTCGTTGCCCCGCGCGTGACTGGTATACTGCGTGCCGTCGCAGGATGGGGGAGCGGCGGGGTGCGGCCGCCGGCGGCTTTCGGGCCGGCGCGGCGCGTTGAGCTGGCCGAGCACTTCCGCTTCCTATCCCGCACCCGCCATACCTAGATGTGCGGTGTAGCTGTTCAGAGACATTGGGAGGAGTCCAAGGCATGGCCGACATCTACGAAGAAGCAGCCCAGGCGATCATCACGAGTGACCGCGCCGCCGCCGAAGAGGTCGCGCAGCGCGCCCTCGATCAGGGCATCGCCCCCGCCGACATCATGGCGAACGGCTTCG
>CAIOZS010000179.1 GCA_903862845.1 uncultured Thermoleophilia bacterium | reverse complement strand
GGCGCGGCCGGCGCGGTGCCCCCCACACCGCCGGCGACGGCGCGCGGCGCCGGCGGACCGCCCCGCAAGGGGCCCGGCCCGGCGCTGCTCATCGTCCTCATCGTCCTCATCGTGCTGGTCGTCGCCGCGGCCGCCGCGGCCGCGATCTTCTTCTTCATCCTGCCGTCCGGCTCCCACAGCGACGACGGCGCGACGACGCCAACGCCCGTAGAATCGGCCTCCACATCGGCGAGCCCGACGCCCGTGGAGTCGTTCTACCTCGCGGCCGCCACGGGTTCTCACGCCAACGCGCTGTCGACCGTGGAGCCCGGTGGCCGGATCCGCGTGGTCAGTGCGAAGGTCGGAGCGCAGGCCTTTCAGCTCGCCTGGTCGCAGAACGGTCAGCTCCTCGCGTGCGTCGCGGGCAACTCGGATCACCGCAACCTGTGGGTCGCGGACCTCGCGACCGGCTCGAGCGAAGAAGTGGCATTCTCCACGCCGGCCGTCACCTCCGTGGATTCCGTTGCCTGGCTCAACCCCCATCAACTACTTGTGGCTGGTTTCACCACGACGCCGAAGAACCAGGGCGAGGTCGCCGAGCTCGTGGTGATCGACCCTGCTGTGCGCGAGCCCGTCGCCGAGCCGCTGAAGGACGCAGACGGCGTGGCGCTCCGTGGGGTCTTCGTCAGCGCGTCGCAGGATGGCGACAAGATCGCCTTCGTGACCTACACCGACCAGCAGGTCGACCAGTACGGCATGGCGACGGCGACCGAGAAGCTCGAGCTGCTCGACCGGCAAAGCGGGGTGGTCACAGAGCTGGGCTCCAGCCAGGCGGAGTTCGAAGTGAACGCCCGCAGCTTCGACGATCCGCTGATCGCGCCGACCGGCGACGCCATCATCTTCAGGTCGGCGGGCAGTGACGTCGGCACCAGCTATACGGTGCTCGATACCGACGGATCGACGCTGATGCCGGCCAAGCGGCTTCTGTACCCGGCGGGCTACGCGTGGGATCCCACGGGGCAGAAAGTGGTGTTCACCGGGCACTCGACGAACTGGAAGGGCGGCTCGGGTGACCCGACCATCTTCTACGTGTTCAACCGGGCGGCTGGGGGACCGGCGAAAGTGATTGCGCGCTATGAGAAGACCGCCGTGCAGAGCCTGTCATGGTCGCCGGACGGCGACACCATCGCCTTTTCGGAGTGGGACCAGGAGACCTACGTGACCGGCAACATCTATCAGATGAGCCCGTCCGGCGGCGACGCCCACAGGCTGGTGGCTCAGGCGATGCTGCCCGCCTACCAGCCGTCGCCGTGAGAGGCGTCGGTCCGCGCAGGCGCCGTGGCCCTCGCGGAACGCCGGTCTGCGCTTCCGTCCCGGCGCTCGCGGCCGGCGTCAGGTCGCCCTCCGTACTCGTCGGGCATTCGATGGGCGGCGTCCACGTGCGCCTTTTCGCCCACACCCGCCCGGGTGAGGTCGTCGGCACGGTGCCTATCGACGCCGGGCACGGGCGAAATAGAGGACAAAGTTTGCCCTGATTCGTTTGCGGCCTTACACTACGCGCCAGAGTAGTATCAGCCTTTCACCTCGGACAGAGCGCAGACGGGCGCTCGCAGAGTCGCCCGCGCGCAGCAGAAGGGCAGGCAGCCGACTCATATGAGCGCTCCCTCTCGTACCCTCGCCGCCGACATCCTCGAGGCAACCGGCATCAACGCCGCCACCTGTTACCAGTGCGGCAAGTGCTCCGCCGGCTGCCCCATGGCGTCAGAGTCCGACCTGCGCCCGCACAACGTGATGCGCCTGGTCGTGCAGGATCGCCGTGACGCGGCCCTGGCAGAAGAGTCCATCTGGCTCTGCCTCACCTGCGAGACCTGCTCGGCGCGTTGCCCCAATGCCTGCGACCCGGCGCGCGTCATCGACGCCGTGCGCGAGATGAGCATCGCGGCCGGAGTCGCCGACATGCCGCGCAACATAGCCGCCTTCCATCGCGCCTTTCTCGAGCAGATCCGCAGCAACGGGCGTTTGCACGAGATGGGCATGGTGATGGAGTACAAGCTGCGCAGCGGCGACCTCATGAAGGACGTGACCAACGCCCCCGGCATGCTCAGCCGCGGCAAGCTCAGCTTCCGCGCCGAGCGTATTCAGGGTGTCGTCGAGATCAAGCGCATCTTCGAGAAGTGCGGCGTGACCCCGTGATCGACGTCGCCTACTACCCCGGCTGCTCCCTGCACGGCACCTCGCGCGAGTTCGACGAGAGCCTCCGCGCCGTGGCCGCCGAGCTCGGCATCGGCCTCACCGAGATCGCCGACTGGAATTGCTGCGGCGCGAGCAGCGGCCACACCACCGACCACCTGCTCGGCGTGGCGCTGCCGGCGCGCAACCTGGCGCTGGCGGAGGCGCAGGGCTTTGGCGCGGTCCTCGCGCCCTGCGCCGCCTGCTACAACCGCCTCTCGGCCGCGCGCCTTGCGATCGCCACCGAGGACGGCCTCGCCGCGCGGATACCCGACATCATCGGCCGCCAGTTCGCCAACAGCGTGGAAGTGCACAACGCCGTCGAGCTGCTGCGAGACGCCTCCGTGACCATCGACGAGAAGGTCGCGGCGGCCCTCGCGCCCAATCCTCTCGAGGGCGTCAAGCTGGCCGCCTACTACGGCTGCCTGCTCGTGCGCCCCTTCGAAGTCTGCGGCTACGACGACCCCGAGCAGCCCACCTCGATGGACGAGATCATCAACGCCTGCGGCGCCGACGACGTGGACTGGGACATGAAGGTCGAGTGCTGCGGCGGCGCCTTCAGCGTGAGCCGCACCGCGTCGGTACTGCGGCTCGGGCGCGCCATCATCGACAACGCCCGCTCCCACGGCGCCGAGGCGATCGTCGTGGCTTGCCCGCTGTGCCACTCCAATCTCGACCTGCGGCAGAAGGCCATGGCCGCGCGCGGCGAGGAGCCCATGCCGATCCTGTTCGTCACGCAGATGGTGGGCCTCGCCCTCGGGCTGGCGCCCGTGGACCTCGGCCTCGGAAGGCACTTCGTCGACACCGAGCCGCTCATCGCACGGCTCGTGAAGCAGGCGGCCGAGCGCGTCGCCGCCGAGAAGCTCGCGAAGCAGGAGGCCGCCGCCAAGGCCGCGGCGCGCGCCGAGAAGCAGAAGGTCGGCGCGTGAGCCGCATCGGCGTCTTCGTCTGCCATTGCGGCGAGAACATCGCCCGCACCGTCGACTGCGCCGCGGTCGCCGAGGCCCTCAAGGACCACCCCGGCGTGGCCTTCGCCGAGGACTACAAGTACATGTGCTCCGACCCGGGTCAGCAGCTCGTCAAGAAGGCCATCGAAGAGAACAACCTCACCGGCGTCGTGGTGGCCGCCTGCTCGCCGCACATGCACGAGAAGACCTTCCGCCGCGCCTGCGACCAGGCCGGCCTCAACAAGTACATGTGCGAGATGGCCAATATCCGTGAGCACTGCAGCTGGATCCACGAGGACCGCGGTGCGGCCACGGGCAAGGCCGTCGACATCACCCGCACCATCGTCGAAAAGGTCAAGCACAACCAGCCGCTCGAGAGCATCCGCATCCCCGTCACCAAGCGCGCTCTGGTGATCGGCGCCGGCATCGCCGGCATCCAGGCGGCGCTCGACATCGCCGACGGCGGCCACCAGGTGATCCTCATCGAGAAGGATGCTTCCATCGGTGGCCACATGAGCCAGCTCAGCGAGACCTTCCCCACGCTGGACTGCTCGCAGTGCATCCTCACGCCGCGCATGGTCGAGGCCTACCAGCACCCCAACATCACGCTGCACACGTGGAGCGAGGTCGAGAAGGTCGACGGCTACATCGGCAACTTCACGGTGACCATCCGCAAGAAGGCACGCTCGGTCAATGAGGATCTCTGCAACGGTTGCGGCGACTGCCAGGCGGCGTGCCCGGTGAAGAAGATCCCCAGCGAGTTCGAGGCCGGGCTCGGCAAGCGCACGGCCATCTCGGTGCCGTTTCCGCAGGCCGTGCCCAACATCCCTGTGCTCGACCGCGAGAACTGCACCTTGTTCAAGGGGCGCCGCAAGGGTCTGGCCAAGGAGGTCTGCGGCAAGTGCAAAGAGACCTGTCTCAAGGGGGCCATCGACTACGACACCGAAGACACCTTCATCGAGGAGGAGATCGGCGCCATCGTCGTGGCCACAGGGTTCCAGCTCTACAGCATCGGCCGCAAGCAGCCCGAGGGCCTCAAGGGCTACGGCGAGTACGGCTACGGCGACGTGCCGGACGTCATCGACGGCCTGCAGTTCGAGCGCCTGGCGTCGGCCTCGGGGCCGACCGCGGGCGCCATCCTCAGGCCGTCTGACGGCAAGGAGCCCAAGACGGTGGTCTTCGTCCACTGCGTGGGCTCCCGCGACCCCGAGAAGGGCATGAAGTACTGCAGCAAGATCTGCTGCATGTACAACGCCAAGCACGCGATGCTCTACAAGCACAAGGTGCACGACGGCCGCGCCGTGGCCTT
>CAIOZS010000178.1 GCA_903862845.1 uncultured Thermoleophilia bacterium | reverse complement strand
TACGAGAATCTCGTCAAGCGCGGTTTCGAGCTCCCTACGGGCCTTCGTGATCATCTCCTCGACCGCAACCGTAGAGATCTCGTCCATTCCTGTCGACGGTGCGAACCGCTCAGCCAAGTCCTCCAAGATGACCGTTGGGGCTGACGTTCCGCACTTCTCGAAGTCGATATACGCCCCCACCTCAACTGGCGCCTGCACCGGTGTAGACGCTCGCCGGCACGTGCAGCAACTCGAGCACCTGCTCCTGCAGCGCTGTGAGCTGCGGCTCAAAGCTCTGCACGACCTGGCCCTCGCTGATCAGCTGATGGCGCCGCACGTCGCGGAAGATCTCGAGGATGCGGGGCGCGCTGGGGCAGGGACAGTCGCGTAGCTCGGGGTAGAGCGGAATGCCGGCGAGGCCGGCGCTCTTCATCGCGGTGCGGATCTCACGCTCGATCAGCGCCTCGGCGAGCATCGCGAAGAAGTGGCAGAGCAAGAGCGCCTCGATGCGCTGCGGCGTCTGCAGGCAGACGGGCGCCACCTCCTGGGGACCCTTGAGCAGATGGTGGCGACGTTCGAGGCTCGGCTGGTAGCGGTAGGCGGCGAGCACCTCGGCGGGACTCATCGCAGCGTCGTTGGTGACGAGCGGAAAGCAGCCATCGGTCGCGGCGTCGTAGGCGACGGCCTCGGCGTGGACCCTGGCGCTGACCGTGAAGACGGGCTTCTCGCTGCGCCGGTAGCGCGTCTCGCCGCCCGGGCGGCCGCGACGTTCCTGACGGAAGGCCACGGCGCTGCTCTCGCTCACCGTGAAGCCCACCCAGCGCGTAGCTCCCGCTGCGCTGAGGGCCGCCGCCGCGGCCTCCTCGACGGCGACCCTGGTCCTCAGGCGCGTCTTCGGGCCGGCGAGGCGCATCGCTACCGCATCGACTGCGGCGAGCCCCGCCTCGATGCGCGCCGCGCGGCTGGCGGCGTCCCGCGCCGCCTTGCCGCTGGAGTGCACCCAGATCACGCGGTAGCCGTCGACTGAGGGCGCCGGGGCCTCGAAGGTGCGCCAGATCCGCTCGGGATCACCGAGGCGCGCGCCGCCTCGCCGCTGCGCCTCCCGCCAGGCGGGAGCGTGGCTCTGCGCCCAGTCCCGGAACCAGGTGTCCTCGCGGCGGCCATGCGGCACGACGGTGACGAAGCGCCCGCCATGGCTGGCGATGTGACCCAGCGCCTCTTTCGAGCAGAGCTTGCTGTCGGCGACGTAGAGAAAGTCCGCATGCCCGACGAGGGCGCGCAGCTCGTTCCATGTGGGGACGTGCGTGACGTCGTCAGGGGTGTTGCCGTCGGCCACCCGGCAAGCGATCGGCACCGCTCCGTCGGCGGAGACGGTAAGGATGAAGAGCAGCTGCTTGAGATCGGGGCGGAAGTCCTTGTTGTGTCCGCGGCAGATCGCCGCCGTCGCCTTGCCTCCCCGCGGGCGCCCGTCTGCCTCGGCGTAGGAGCCGCTCACCGTGACGGTCGTCGAGTCGTTGTGCAGCTGGGCAAGACTGACGCCGAACTCGCGGATCACCCTCAGCACGATCCCGGTGATCAGGCTCGCCCGGTCTGCGTCGAAGAGGCGGTCGAGCGTGCGACCCACCCGATCATCGTTGAGCACGGCCTCGTCGCCGGGCTCCAGCCCGAGCAGCACCTGGTCATAGGGCGCCGCCCACTCGGCGAGCCCGTAGAGCGGGCGCCGGGCCACCAAGATGTTACGCACCACGACGCCGATCACCGCCGCTGGCGCCAGGCGCAGGCGGGCGTCGTCGCGGGGCAGGTAGCTCTGCAGGCGCTCGGCGAGGCCCATGCGCTCAAGGAAGAATCCCAGAAGCGGAAGCGCGCCCATGCGCTGGCTGCGCAGCGTGAACTGTCCTGGCGTCGCCTCTGTCATCGCGCTCCTCCTTGACGGCGGTCATGATCACCTGTCAGTATATATGCTGACAGATGAACGAGCAAGGACAACCGACCACAAAGCGAGGTGTCATGCCGAGTCGGCTCGAGCGCTACGAGCGCGCCTACCGCGCCCTGGCCGCGGAGCTTGCCGGCCTCGGCTTCATCAGCCAGGGCAGCGTCGTGGTGCGCTACACCAGCTGTGGCAAGCCGGGCTGCCGCTGCCAGGCAGATCCGCCGCGGCGCCACGGCCCCTACTACCAGTGGAGCCGCGCCGTGGCCGGGAAGACCGTGAGCCGCCGACTCACCGAAAGCGAGGCCGAGCTCTACCGGAGCTGGATCGCCAACCGGCGTCGCCTTGAGGAGATCGTCGCGCGGATGGAGCAGATCTCAGCGGCGGCGGGTGAGCTGCTCCTGCGTCAGGTGAGCCCGCCGAAGGCGACGCGGGCGGCGAAGCGCTGAGCAGCGCGGGTGGGGGGCTATATGGTCAGCGAGAAGTGCGGAACGTCAGTTGATATCGCCCTTGGCCTTGAGCTTGTCTACGTCGGGCGGTCCGAACAGCGACATGGCGTGACCTCCTCTGGATCAGTCGGGCGCGGAAGGGGATGGCTGTGGCCGCGACTGCCCGCGGATCCGCCTCTACAGCCACTAT
>CAIOZS010000177.1 GCA_903862845.1 uncultured Thermoleophilia bacterium | reverse complement strand
TGATGCCCGAGACCGTGCGGCGCACGACGCTCGCCGACCGGCGGCCGGGCGACCGCCTCAACCTCGAGCGTGCCCTCACTCTGCAGTCGCGCCTCGGCGGGCACCTCGTGAGCGGGCACATCGACGGGGTCGGCACGGTCGTGCGCGTCACGCCCGAGAGCAACGCGCTGGTCGTGGAGCTCGAAGCGCCGCCGGCCGTGAGCGCGGTCAGCGTCGCGCAAGGCTCGGTGGCGCTCGACGGCGTGAGCTTGACCATCGCCGCCGTCGAGGGCAGCCGTCTGCGCGTGTCCCTCATCCCGCACACCGCTGCAGTCACCACGCTGGCGCGGCTGGCGCCGGGCGTGCGGGTCAATCTCGAGGCGGATCTCATCGCCAAGTACGTGTATGCGTTCGTCGCAGGGCGCAAGCCCGGCGAAGGACTCACCTGGGAGAAGTTAGCGGAAGCGGGGTTCTGATGGGCAGCGACCAAGAACGCGGCGGCGGGAACAGCGGACGGCCTTTCGCGTCCATCGCCGAGGCGCTCGATGATCTGCGCGAGGGCAAGATGATCATCGTCTGCGACGACGAGGACCGTGAGAACGAGGGCGACCTCACGATGGCCGCGCAGTTCGCGACCGCCGAGCGCGTCAACTTCATGGCCAAGGAAGGCCGCGGGCTCATCTGCCTGACGCTCACGCCGCAACGCTGCGCGGAGCTGAACCTGCCGCCGATGACGGCTCACAACGAAGCGCGGCTGCAGACGGCCTTCACCGTGTCGGTCGAGGCGCGCGAAGGCGTCACGACCGGCATCTCCGCCGCCGACCGCGCGCACACCATCCAGGTGGCCATCGATCCTGAGTCTGCACCGGAGGCACTCGTGCAGCCGGGCCACGTGTTCCCGCTTATGGCGCGCCCCGGCGGCGTGCTCGAGCGCGCCGGGCAGACCGAGGCCGGCGTGGACCTCGCGCGGCTCGCCGGCCTGAACCCCTCGTCCGTCATCTGCGAGATCATGAACGACGACGGCACCATGGCCCGCGTGCCCGATCTCATCCCGTATGCCGAGGAGCACGGCCTCAAGCTCATCACCGTCGCCGATCTCATCAAGTACCGACGCCGCAACGAGAGGCTCATCCGCCGCGCGGCCACCGTGGCCATGCCCACCAAGTATGGCGACTTCAAGGCCGTGGGCTACGAATCCGTGATCGACGGTGGCCATCACGTCGCCCTCGTGAAGGGCGACGTCGCGGGCCGCAAGGACGTGCTCGTGCGGGTGCACTCCGAATGCCTCACCGGCGATACGTTCGGCTCTCTGCGCTGCGACTGCGGCGAGCAGCTGGCCGAGTCGCTGAAACGCATCGAGGCGGAGGGTCTCGGCGTCGTGCTCTACATGCGCCAGGAAGGCCGCGGCATAGGGCTCATCAACAAGCTGAAAGCCTACGCGCTCCAGGAGCAGGGCATGGACACCGTCGAGGCTAACGTCGAGCTGGGGTTCGCCGTCGATCTGCGCGACTACGGCATCGGCGCGCAGATCCTCGCCGACCTGGGTCTCACGTCGATCCGCATCATGACCAACAACCCGAAGAAGATCGTCGCGCTGGAGGGCTACGGCCTGCGCGTCACCGGCCGCGAACACATCGAGGTGGACCCTCAGGACGACAATGTGTGCTACCTGCGCACCAAGAAGGACAAGATGGGTCACCTGCTGGTACACGAGGACCTGTTCGGGCAGGAAGAAGGCGTCGAGGGCTGACGCCGCTCCGCCCCCGAGACCGCCGCAACGACGGCAAAGGAGCCGCACGATGACCAAATACGAAGGCATGCTCAACGGCAAGGGGATGAAGTTCGCCCTCGTCGTGGGACGTTTCAACGAGCTCATCTCCTCGCGCCTGTACGAAGGCGCCCTCGACTGCCTGCGGCGGCACGACGTCGCCGACGGCGACGTGGACTCCGCCTGGGTGCCGGGCGCCTTCGAGATGCCGCTGGTGGCGAAAAGGCTCGCCGCCAGCGGCAAGTACGACGCCGTGATCTGCCTCGGAGCCGTGATCCGCGGCGGCACGCCGCATTTCGACTACGTGGCCGGCGAGGCCGCCAAGGGCATCGCCAAGATTGGCCTCGACAGCGGCGTCCCCGTGATCTTCGGCGTGCTCACCACCGACACCATTGAGCAAGCCGTGGAGCGCGCCGGCACGAAGGCCGGCAACAAGGGCTGGTCCGCGGCCGCCACGGCGCTCGAGATGGCGAGCCTAGTCAAGACGCTGCCCTGAGCTGGCGGGCTCGGCGGCCGCGCCGCGTCCGGAGCATCCCTGTCCCGTCGATGGAGGAAGAATGAGCGAGCCACGCCGGCGTTCCTGGGCGGAGCCCTACAAGATCAAGATGGTCGAGCCGCTGAAGATGACGACCCGCGAGGAGCGCGAGCGCGCCATCCGCGAGGCCGGCTACAACACTTTCCTGCTGAAGAGCGAAGACGTCTATATTGACCTGCTCACCGATTCGGGCACCTCGGCGATGAGCGACCGCCAGTGGGCCGGCATGATGCTCGGCGACGAGGCCTACGCCGGCAGCCGCAACTTCTATCATCTCGAGGCGGCGGTCCGCGAGATCTACGGCTACAAGCACCTGGTGCCCACCCATCAGGGTCGCGCCGCCGAGCACATCCTCTCGAAGATCCTCATCAAGCCGGGCGACGTCGTGCCCGGCAACATGTACTTCACGACGACGCGCCTGCACCAGGAGCTCGCCGGAGGCACCTTCGTCGACGTCATCATCGACGAGGCCCACGATCCGGCCAGCGAGCATCCGTTCAAGGGCGACGTCGATCTCGCCAAGCTGCAGGCGGTGATCGCCGAGCACGGCGCCGCGAAGATCCCCTACGTGTGCATCGCCACGGCCGTCAACATGGCCGGCGGGCAGCCCATCAGCCTCGCCAACCTGCGTGCCGTGCGTGCCCTCTGCGAGGCGCACGGCATCCGCATCATCCACGACGCCACGCGCGTCGCCGAGAACGCCTACTTCATCAAGGAGCGCGAGCCGGGCTGCGCCGGGATGAGCGTCGCGGCGATCGTGCGCGCCCTCTGCGACCTCAGCGACGGCTGCACGATGAGCGCCAAGAAGGACGCGCTCGTCAACATCGGCGGCTTTCTCGCGCTCAACGACGACGACCTCTTCGACGCGGCCCGCAACCTGGTCGTTGTCTACGAGGGCCTTCACACCTATGGCGGCATGGCCGGGCGCGACATGGAGGCCGTCGCCATCGGCCTGCACGAGAGCGTGCAGTACGACCACATCAGGGCGCGCGTCGGTCAGGTGAAGTACCTCGGGGAGAAGCTGCAGAAGTACGGCGTGCCGATCGTCGTGCCGATCGGCAGCCACGGCGTGTTCCTCGACGCCAAGGCCTTCTTGCCGCACCTCGACCAGGACGTCTACCCGGCGCAGGCCCTGGCCGCCGAGCTCTACCTGGACAGCGGCCTGCGCGCCATGGAGCGCGGCAACGTCTCGTCGGGCCGCGATCCCAAGACGGGGCTCAACCGCCGTCCCCGGCTCGAGCTCGTGCGCCTCACGATTCCTCGGCGCGTGTACACGCAGGCGCACATGGACGTGGTCGCCGAGTCGGTCGCCGAGGTCTACGACCGGCGCGACGCTATCCAGGGCCTGACGATGGTCTACGAGCCGCCGCAGCTACGCTTCTTCCAGGCGCGCTTCGAGCCGCTGGCCTGACGATCCGGGTCGGTGACGACCCGGGTCAGTGCCCTTCGCGCACGTGCGAGAGCCACTCGGCTGCGGCCACGAACTCGGCGTCACAGACGGCGCAGCGGTAGGAGCGCGTCTCCACCTCACCCGTGTGGGTCCGAAACAGATGGTGGTCAAGCGCCTCACCTGTGACGAACTCCGCGGCGCAGCGTGGGCAGGAGCGTGTCTTCATCGTCATGATCTCGTGCCTCTCCGATAGACGTGGGCGTCTGACTACGCAAAAGCCCCGCCGAATGGCAGGGCTGCGAGAGCTTCTGGACCGCGAAGGCGCGGTCAGCGCGACGTGCTTAGACGGCTTTGATGACCTTGCCCGACTTGAGGCAGCGGGTACACACGTAGGCGTGCTTGGGATGGCCGGCAACGAGGATGCGCACGCGCTGCAGATTGGGGTCGAAGCGCCGCTTGGTGTGGCGGTGCGAGTGACTCACGTTGTTGCCGATTGCGGGCGCTTTGCCGCAGGTCGAGCAGACTTTGGACATGGCCGTTCCTCAACTTGATTGGGCGATAGCTGCGCTAGTATGCTGCACCCGGCTGAGCAACGCAAGACGCGTGCCCACGGTCAGCCTGCCCTGTCCACCGTCCCGCCGAGGCGTGATGGCCCGCTTCCACAAAGAGATGTCCATCTTCGAGGCGCTCGAATCAGAGCCCGGGGCGCGAGGGGTGTTCGAGAGCCACGGGATGGCGTGCTGCCTGTGCATCGGGGCGCAGTCCGAGTCAATCGAGGCGGGCGCCATCCTTCATCAGGTCGATCCCGCGGTCGTCGTCGAGGAGCTAAACCGCCTCGCGGGCCCGGGGTCCTGAGCCGGGAGGTACGCGCATCGTGTCGTCACCAGACCTCCGCATCCCCTTCTCGTCGCCGGGCCTTGAGGGCGGCATCACGGTGGCCCACCAGGTCATCGCGAAGCTTGCCGGCAAGGCGGCGCGCGCCACGTATGGCGTCGTTGCCATGCAGGAATCGCCCATCCGCAAGCTGGCGCGCTTCTTCCGCGGCTCGCTCACCGAAGGCGTCGAGGTCGACATCCAGGACGGCACCGCCAATATCGGACTCCACGTCATCATGGAGCGCGGGGTCAATCTCGCGCAGGTGACCGCCAACCTGCGGGAGCAGGTGCGCTACCAGGTCGCTGAGGTCGGCGGAGTGCCGCTCGGCGAGATCAGCGTGCGCGTGGAGGATCTGCAGGATTGAGCGTCCGGCTCGCCGCCATCACGGTCATCGACGCCGCCCTCGCCGCCATCGAGGCGGAGCGCGGGGTCATCAACGACCTCAACGTGTATCCGGTGCCGGACGGCGACACGGGTACCAACCTCGCGCTCACCGTGCGCGCCGTCCTCGAGGAGCTGCAGCAGAGCGACTCTGAGGGCATCCCCGGCGTGGCCGCGGCCGTCACCAAGGGTTCGCTCATGGGCGCGCGCGGCAATTCCGGCGTCATCCTGTCGCAGATCGTCCGCGGCCTCTGCGACGTATGGGGCCGCTCCGAAGACCTCACCACGGCCGATTTCAAGGAGGCTCTCTCCGAAGGCGCCGCCTGTGCCTACCGCGCCGTCAAAGAGCCCGTCGAGGGCACCATGCTCACGGTGGTCCGCAAGATGGCGGAGGCCGCGCACGGCGTGCCCGACACGCTGGGGCTCGACAGGCTGCTCGTCGCCGTCGAAGAAGCCGGCAGAGTGGCCGTCGAGAAGACGACCGAGCAGCTCCCGGCCCTGCAGAAGGCCGGCGTCGTCGACGCCGGCGGGTACGGCCTTCTCGTGCTCTTCCGCGGCCTCGCGGCCGGCATCGCCGAGCTCATGCATGCAGGCATTGCCGTCTCGCTGGCGCGGGTCGCTCTGCGCACGGGGGAGGGGGGCTGCGCCCCGAAGGCGCCGCCTCCAGACGCCGCGTCGGAGCTGTCCGCGTACCGCTACTGCACCAGCCTGCTCATCACCGGCGAGGCCATCGACAGGGCCGCGTTCGAGGCATTTCTCGCGCCTCTCGGCGACAGCGCCCTCGTGGTCGGCGACCGGCACATGGTCAAGGTCCACGTCCACACCAACGACCCCGGGATCGTGCTCAGCGAAGCGCTCAAGCTGGGCACCATCGGCGAGGTCGAGATCAACGACATGCACGAGCAGACCAAGGCGCGCGACGAGCGCCTGCAGGGCCGGCCCGGGCTCGCGGAAGGCACGGTCGTCGTGGCCGTGGTCGCCGGCGAGGGCAACAAGGCGCTGTTCCGCGAGCTCGGCTGTCACGCCGTGGTCGACGGCGGCCAGTCGATGAACCCGAGCGCCGCGCAGCTGCTCGAGGCGGTGGAAGCCCTGGGCGCCGAAGAGGTCGTGGTGCTGCCCAACAACGGCAATGTCATCCTCACCGCCGAGCAGGCCGCCGGCATGAGCCCGCGGCACATCGCCGTCGTGCCCTCGACGTCCATCCCCGTGGGCCTGGCGGCCATGGTGGCCTTCGACCCCGGCGACGACGCCGTCGGCAACGCGCGGGCGATGCAGGACGCCATCGCGGGCGTGCACTCGGCGGAGGTCACGCGCGCGGTGCGCGACTCGGAGCTCGACGGGGTCGCGGTCCGCAAGGGCCAGGCCATGGGCATCGTCGACGGACGGCTCGTAGCCTCCTGCGAAGGGCTCGACGAGGCTTTCGGCGGCGTGCTTCAGGAGTTCGCCCGGGTCGAGGCGGAGCTTGTCACCGTGCTCACGGCGCTCAACGGGTCGGGCGTGAGCCGCGCGCGGCTCGAAGAGCTGGCCGCGCGGCTCACGCCCGCCGCCGAGGTCCACTTCCACGAGGGCGGTCAGCCGCTGTACCCCATCCTTGCGAGCGCCGAATGACCGACCTGCTCACCTTGGACAACACGGCCATCGTCCTCGATTCCACCTGCGATCCGTCGCCAGGGTTCTTCGAGAGGCCCGGCATGTACATGGTGCCGCTCAAGGTCCACTTCGGCGACGAGACCTATCGCGACGGCGTCGACATGACGTACCTGGAGTTCTTCGCCAAGCTCGAGGCGTCCGAGGTGCTCCCGACCACGTCGCAGCCCACCGCCGGGGAGTTCCTTGCCGTGTACGAGGAGGCCAGGCAGACCTACGAGCGCGTCTTCTCGTTGCACATCTCCGGTGAGATGAGCGGCACCGTGCGCTCTGCCGAGCAGGCGGCCGCGCAGATCGACGGGGTCGAGGTCTACGACCTGCGCACCGTGACGGGCGCCCTGTCCCTCGGCGGCGAGCGTCTGCGCGCCCGCCTCGAGCGCGGCTGCACGCTCGCCGAGGCGCGTGCCTATATCAAGCACTTCACCGAGCACTCGAGCCTGATGGTGCACGCCGCGACCCTCGAGTACTTGCGCCGCGGCGGGCGCATCGGCCGCGCCGCTTCGTTCGTCGGTGGCGTCTTCGACATCAAGCCGCTGATCTGCGCCGAGGAAGGCACGCTTCAAGGCTACGCCAAGGTGCGCGGCCTGAAGAAGGCGATGGCCGCGATGCAACGCTTCGTCGAAGAGAAGAGCGCGCCGGACGACGAGCTGTACTTCGCCACCATCGATGCCATCAACGAAGAGGAGCCGCGGCTCATCCGCGAGATGATCGAGCGGCTGCGGCCCAACTCGCACTTCGTGCTGCACTGTCACGTCGCGGCGGTGGTCGGCACGCACATCGGCCCGGGGACCGCCGCGTTTGCCATGATCGCGGAGTGACCGATCCCGGACTCCCGCTGCGCTTCGGCGGCGGCCGGTACCACGCACGGCCGCCCGCCCCGCGACTCTTCTTCGACCCAGCCGTCCTCGCCACTCCAGTGGCCGAGCTCGAGCACGTCACGAGGCCGGTGGCCCGGCGTCTCGCGGGCTTCGGCCTCGTGACCGTGGGCGACCTCATCGATCACTTCCCGCGCCGCTACGAGGACTTCCGCGACCGCAAACGGATCCGCGACCTCAAGGTCGGGGAGGAGGCGACGGTGCGCGGCACCGTCGGGCGCGTCGTCGCCGAGCGCACCGCGAGGCGCCGGGTGGACATCGTGCGCGTCGTGCTCAGCGACGAGACCGGCGCCATCGAGGCGGTGTGGTTCAACCAGCGGTACCTCGTCAAGGTCCTGGCGGAGGGCATGCGGCTCAGCGTGCGGGGCACGTACCGGCCGCAGGGCGGGCGCTCGTCGTTCGTCGTGAAGAGCCACGAGATCCTGGAGGAAGAGGAGGGCGACTCCGTCCACACCGAGGGCATCGTCCCCGTGTATCCGGCCAGCGAACAGGTGTCGGCGCGGCTGCTGCGCGGCCTCCTGCGGGCCGTGCGCCCGGCGATGCGCCGGCTCCCCGACCCGCTGCCCGCCGCGCTCCGCGAGCGCGAGGGGCTACCGACGCGCGCCGACGCCACGCTGGCCGTGCATCTGCCGCGCGACCTCGAAGAGGCGGCCGTCGCGCGCGCCCGCCTGGTGCTCGAAGAGTTGCTCCTGATGCAGGTGGGACTGCTGCTCCACAAGGGCGAGCAGCGGCGCCGCGCCGCGGCGCCGGCCCTCGCCACGCCGTCCGACCTCAGTCGGACCTTTCTGGAAGGTCTGCCGTTCGAGCTGACCGCGCATCAGCGCCAGGCGCTCGACGAGCTGGACGCGGACCTCGCCGGCACGGTCCCCATGCGCCGGCTGCTGCAGGGGGACGTGGGCTCGGGCAAGACGGTCGTGGCGCTGTACTGCCTCGTGCGCGCGGCTGAGGCCGGCTTTCAGGGCGCCCTCATGGCCCCCACCGAGACGTTGGCCGTGCAGCACGCCGAGACGGCGGCGCGCCTCGCCGGCGTGGTCGGCCCGGCCGAGCTGCTGACCGCGGCGCTGACCGCGAAGCAGCGGCGGGCCGCGCTCGAGAGGATCTCGAGCGGCGCGGCCCGCCTCGTGATCGGCACGCACGCGCTCTTGCAGGAGGACGTGGAGCTCGCCGGCCTGGCGCTGCTCGTCATCGACGAGCAGCACCGTTTCGGCGTGGAGCAGCGCGACGCGCTCGTGCGGCGCGCCGAGCGCGGCGGCCGCGCGCCGCACGTCCTGCACATGACGGCCACGCCGATCCCGCGCACCCTGGCGCTGACCGTGTACGGCGACCTCGATGTGACCACGATCGCGGGGTCGCCTGCCGGTCGTCGCCCGGTCGTCACGCGTCTCGTGGACGAGGGTCAGCGCGAAGTGGGCTACGACTTCGTGCGCAAGCAGGTCGCCGGAGGACGCCAGGTCTACGTGGTGTGCCCGGCCATCGACGAGTCGGATTCGATCTCGGCGGCCACGGCCGTGGCCGAGGCGGAGCGCCTGCAGGCCGGGCCGTTTCGCGACAGCCGCGTGGCGGTGGTGCACGGGCAGATGAGGTCGGCCGAGCGCGACGCCGTCATGCACGCTTTCAAGGCCGGCGACGTGCACGTGTTGGTCTCGACCAGCCTGATCGAGGTCGGCATCGACGTGCCCAACGCCTCCGTGATGATCGTCGAGGGCGCCGAGCGCTTCGGCCTCGCGCAACTCCACCAGCTCCGCGGGCGCGTGGGGAGGGGGACGGCCAAGTCGTACTGCCTGCTCTTTTCGCAGGCCGAAACCGGCGCTTCCCGGGCGCGGCTCGAGGCCCTGCTCGAGACCAACGACGGCTTTGAGCTCGCCGACCGCGATCTCGAGATTCGCGGCGAGGGCCAGGTGATGGGCGCGAGGCAGGCGGGCGTGCCGGACCTCAAGCTCGCCCGCCTGGCGCACGACCGCGCGGCGCTGCTGCGCGCTCGCGAGCTGGCCACGGAGATCATCGCCGCGGACCCCGACCTCAGTGGGCCGGTCAACGCGCCTCTGCGCGCGGCCGTCGACGGCGCCTTCGGCCGCGAGCTCGCCTGGCTGCTCAAGGCCTGAGGGGCCGCGCCGCCGCGCTCCCGTATACTGCAGACATGCGCACCCCGGAGCTCATCGCGACGCACACCAACACCGACTTCGACGCTTTCGCGGCGATGGTCGCGGCGCGCAAGCTTTACCCAGAGGCAGCCATCTGTCTCGGCGGCGCCGTGAACCGCAACGTGCGCGAGTTCCAGGCGCTGTACGCGGACCTCGTGCCCGTCGTCGACCCGGGCGACGTGGAGCGCGATAGCGTGCGTCGCCTGATCCTCGTCGACACGGTCCACGCGAACCGGCTCGGTGACCTCGGCGACCTCTGCGGCCGCGAAGGCGTCCAGATCGTGGCGTTCGACCACCATGTCCACAAGGGCGACCTGCCGGCCTTCATCCCGCCCGACAACCTCGTGACCTCGGCCGACGGCTCGCTGGTGACGCTGCTCGTGCGCATCGTCGCCGAGCGGGGCATCCCCATCACGCCGTTCGAGGCGACCGTGTTCGCCCTCGGCATCCACGAGGACACAGGCTCTCTGACGTTCTCCACGACGACCCCCGCCGACGCCGAAGCTCTGGCCCTCTGCATGCTGCGCGGCGCCGACACTGCTCTGCTAGAGAAGTGGCTCGCCAACGCGCTCAGCGGCGCTCAGCGCCGCACGCTGGCGGCCGCGCTCGAGGCGGCCGAGGAGCTTCCCGTGGCCGCGGCCACAGTGCTCCTCTCGGCGCTGCGCCAGGATCTGTATGTGGAGGGCGTGAGCGTCGTGGCGCACCGCGTCATGGACCTCACCGGCTGCGATGCCTTCTTCCTCCTCGTGGCCATGGAGAACCGCGTGTTCGTGACGGCGCGGAGCCGCGGCGGGCGCCTCGACGTGGCCAAGGCTCTGGCCGTCGTGGGCGGCGGCGGTCACTCCGCCGCCGCCTCGGCGGTCGTCAAGGACAGGCCGCTGGACGAGGTCGCGGCGGCCGTCGCTGCGGCGGTGCCCGAGGCGATCATCCCGGGGCGCACGGTGCGCGACGTGCTCGCGCCCCTTCCGCCGCCGGTCGAGCCGTCGACCAGCGTCGACGAGGCGGCGCTGCGGTGCCGGCGCGAGGGGCTCGGAGGCGTCGTCGTCGCGGACGATGGGTGGCTCGTCGGCAAGGTGGCGCTCCTCGACCTCGATCGTGCCGCCGCTCATGGGCTCGGCCACGCTCCCGTCAAGGCGGTCATGACGTCGCGGGTGACGGTACTGGCTGAGGACGCGACGCTCGAGCACGCCGCCGCCCGCGTCGCCCAGGAAGAGATCGGGTGGACGCCCGTGGTTCGCGACGCCGGCGCTGCGCGCATCGCCCTCGACGATGTGCTCGGGGCGGCCACGCGGCGCGCGGTGGCCGGCGACGTGGGCGCGCCGGAGCCGCCGGCGCCCGTGGTGGCCAATCTCGCCGGGCGTCTGGGGGAGCTCGGCCTGGACGGGCTGCTGCGCCAGATCCAGGCCGTCGCCGCCGGCGTGCGCGGCGTGTACCTCGTCGGCGGCGCGGTCCGCGACCTGCTCCTCGGAGAGCCCGGCTTCGATGTCGACATCGCTGTCGAGGGCGACGGCATCGCGCTGGCCGGCGACCTTGCCGAACGCCTCAAGGGGCACGTGCGCCCGCATGCGAAGTTCGGCACGGCCGTCGTCGTGGCTCACGACGCCGCCGGCGCCCGCCGGCGCGTGGACGTAGCCTCCACGCGCTCCGAGTCGTACGCCTACCCCGCTGCCCTCCCCAAGGTGGAGCACGCGGGCATCCGCAGCGACCTGGCGCGGCGCGATTTCACGATCAATGCGATGGCGGTCTCGCTCAAGCCCGAGACCTACGGCGACCTCCTCGACTACTACGGCGGCATGACCGATCTCGCGGCGCGGCGCATCGTTGTGCTGCACAACCTCAGCTTCATCGAAGACCCCACGCGCGTGCTGCGCGCCATTCGCTACGAGAACCGCTACGGGCTGCGCATGGACGAGCACACCCTCAATCTGGCTCGCGCCTGCTGCGCCATGGACCTTGTCGGCGACCTCTCTTCGGCGCGCCTCAGGGACGAGCTGATCGCTCTCCTCGAGGAGGACAAGGTCGATTTCTCGCTGCGGCGCATGGAGGAGCTCGGGCTCACGCCTTCCATCCACGGCCGCCTGCGCGCCGGCGCCGCGACGCGCGACCTCGTCCATCGCGGCGATCGGGCGCGCGCCGCGCATCGGCTCGAGGGCGAGACGCCGCGCTGGCGCCTGCGACTGGTCTGGATGCTCCGCGACCTCGAGCCCGAGGAGATCGCCATGTGGGCCGAGCGCATGCGCCTCCGCCGGACCGACGCCGAGGTGCTCGAGCGCGCGCTCGTCGTGGGCCGGCGCCTCGTGGACCGCGTCGCCAGGGGTCCGAGCGAGGCGGACCTCTACGAGCTCGCCCGCGGCGAGCCGCTGGAGGCCGTCCTCGCGGCCGTGGCGCTCGACGACACGGGCAGCGCCGCCGAGCGCCTCGGCCACTTTCTCGACGTCACGCGCCACGTCACGCTGGGGATCGGCGGCGAGGACCTGCTCGGCCTCGGCTTCGAAGCCTCGCCGGCGATGGGCGAGGTGCTGCGCAGCGTCCTCCATCTGCGGCTGAACGGCGTGGTGCACACCCGCGCCGAAGAGCTCGCCGCCGCCGCGAGGCTGCGCGCATGACCGGCAACGGCCTCATCGTCCAGTTCCTCATCATCTCGCCGCTTCTGCTCGTGAGCCTGGTGCTGCACGAGCTCGCGCACGGCTGGGTGGCCTGGAAGCTCGGCGACCCCACGGCCAAGGCGCACGGTCGCCTGACGCTCAACCCGCTCAAGCACCTCGACACGTGGGGGACGGTGATGCTGGCGGTTTCGTTCCTCGGCTCGGGCGGGCGTTTCTTCTTCGGCTGGGCGAAACCCGTGCCGGTGGACCCGCGCCACTTCAAGGACGGGCAGCGCGGCATGATGCTCGTGGGCGCTGCCGGCCCCATCACCAACTACCTCATGGCGCTGGTCGCCGCCGGCCTGATCTGGGTCACCTACACGTGGAGCATGTGGCTGGCGCAGACCCTGTACATCCTGTTCGCCCTCAACGTCATTTTGGGGACGCTCAACCTGATCCCCATCCCGCCGCTCGACGGATCGCGGGTCTTGGGCGGGTTGCTCCCAAAGGAGGCCTACGCGCGCTGGGTGACCTACGACCGGTACGGGAACTTCGTCTTCATGGGGCTCTTCGTCGTGATGATCGCCTTCCCGGTCGTCTTCGATTCCACCATCGGGGCGGTGCTCACCTGGTCGTTCAGGCTTCTCCCTGGAGGATGAACGGATGAGCGCGCGGTTCGCCCTGGAGTGGCGCGAGGCCGGCGGCCTGATGTGGCTGCAGTGGGACGGCGCCGGGGTGTGCGCCGCCTTCCCCACGAGGGAAGGCGGCGTCTCGCCGGCGCCGTGCGATTCTCTCAACCTCGGCCTCTCCGTCGATGACGCACCGGGCAACGTGCTCGAGAACCGGCGGCGCCTCTGCGCCGCCGTGGGCGTGCCGCAGGAGCGGCTCGTCGTGCCCGGCCAGGTGCACGGCACGACGCTCGCCTGGGTGGGGGAGGGCGAGGCCGGGCGCGGGGCCTTCGCCCGCGAGACCGTCATCCACGACTGCGACGGCCTGCTCAGCGGCGCGCCCGGCCTCGGCCTTGTGGTGAGCTACGCCGACTGCGTGCCCGTCGTCATCGTCGCCCGCGGCGCCGACGGGCCCGAGCTCGCCGCGGTGCACGCCGGCTGGCGCGGCATGCTCGCCGGCATCGTCGGGCAGGCGGCCGCGGCGCTGTCGCGCCGCGGCCGTCTGCTGGGCGCCGTGGTAGGTCCAAGCATCGGTCCCTGCTGCTTCACTGTCGACGAAGGGCTGCGGGCGCGCTTCGACGAGCGCTTCCCGGGCTGCGCCGACGAGGCCGGGGTTAACCTGTGGGCCTGCGCCGGCCGCGACCTTGCGGCCGCCGGCGTGCCGCCCGCGGCCGTCACCGTCGCGGCCCTCTGCACGGCGAGTGACGCGCGCTTCTTCTCGCACCGGCGCGACCACGGGTCGACGGGCCGTCATCTGGCGATCGCCTGGCGGCAGGAAGCATGAGCCGGCTCCAGAAGTAGGCGCCCGAGGAGGCAGAGGTGCGGCAATACATCCCCAAGGCAGAAACCGTGCGTGAGCGCTTCGCGGAGGTGGCCGGCCGGGTCGCGGAGGCGGCTGCCGCCGCCGGGCGCGACCCCGCCGCCGTCCGCATCCTCGTGGCGACCAAGTACGTCGCCGCCGAGCATCTGGGCGCGCTGCGCGACGCCGGCATCAGTCTGATCGGCGAGAACCGCGCCCAGGACCTGGTGGCCAAGCACGCGCTGTACGGCGACGCCTTCGACTACCATTTCATCGGTCATCTGCAGAGCCGCAAGACCAGGCTCGTGCTGCCGCTGGTGAGCCTTATCCACTCCGTGAGCACGATGAGCGTCGTGCACGAGATCGAGGCGCACGCCGTGAACGGCGCCGAGGTACTGCTCGAGGTCAACATCGCCGGCGAGGAGAGCAAGAGCGGCGTCGCGCCGGCTGCGGCGGACGCGTTTCTCGAAGCGGCCGCGGTCTGCGGCAAGGTGCATTTCCGCGGGCTGATGTGCATGCCGCCGCTCTGCGAAGACGCGGCCGCGGCACGTCCGCACTTCGCGCAGACCCGCGAACTGGCGCAGCGACTTTCGTCAAAGTGGCAGGGAACGTATACTTTCGATCAGCTATCGATGGGTACGAGTGCCGACTACGAGGTCGCGGTGCAAGAAGGGGCGACCATCGTGCGCGTCGGCAGCGTGCTTTTCTGACCCGGCAGGGAGGGACCTATGGGCCTCGGCGATTCGTGGCACAAGGTGGCGGTCTACTTCGGCATCGCCGACGACGAGGCCGACTACGACGAGGACGAGACTCTGGCTCCACACGAGGAGCTCGAGCGCTCGTACCAGGACCGGCCCAACGTGCGCAAGCTCGAGGGCGGCCGCGGACGCAACGAGTACGACGACATCTTCGCCGACGAGCCGCGGCGCCGCAGCGCGTCGTCGCCGCAGGTCGTGCGCGCCATCGAACCCGTGCGCCCCGCGAGGGTCGAGGTCCATCTGGTCATCCCGAAGAACTTCAACGACGCGCAGCAGATCGCCGACAAGTTCAAGGTCGACGTTCCGGTGATCATCAACCTGCAAGGCTCGGAGACGGATCTCGCGAAGCGGCTGATCGACTTCTGCAGCGGCCTCACCTACGCGCTCGATGGGGGCATGCAGCGGGTGGGCGACAAGATCTTCCTGCTGACGCCGCGCAACGTCGAGGTCTCGGCCGAGGAGCGGGCGCGCCTCATTGAGAAGGGCTTCTTCAATCAGTTCTAGCTCGCCGACGCGGCCGTGAACGTCGGCCTCATCGGCGCCGGGCACATCGCGCGCGCTCTGGCCGAAGGCTGGAGCCGGCCGGGCGTCCCCGGCGCACCGTCTGTCGTCTTCTTCGATGTCGATGCCGCCAAGGCGCGGGAGCTGGCCGCCGCGACCGGCGGCGCGGCCGCCGCCACGGCGGCCGCGCTCGTCGCGGAGGCCGATCTGATCATTGTGGCCGTTCGCCCCCAACTCGTCGAGGGCGTGCTGCGGGACGTCGGCGCGGCCGTCGGCGAGCGCCGCGTCGTGTCGGTGGCAGCGGGCGTCACGCTCGCGAGGCTGCAGGCGGCTCTGCCCACGGGGGCTCGCGTCGCCCGCGTCATGCCCAACGTCGCCGCCGCGCTCGGCTTGGGAGTGTTTCTGCTCGTGCCCGGGACTCTCGGGCCCGGCGTCGCCGAGGTCGAGGGCCTCTTCGCGCTGGCCGGCGACGTGATCGCAGTGGATGAGGCGTTGTTCGACGCAGCCACGGCCGTGGCCGGCTGCATGCCCGGCATCCTCGCCTATCTCGTCGAGACGTTTGCGGCTGCCGGCGTGGCCCACGGTCTCGCCGGGGACGTGGCCGTGCGGCTTGCCATCGGCGGCGTGCATGGCGCCGCCGCCATCGTCGCGCGCGACGGCGATCCGGCGGCGGTGCTCGCCGCCGCCGCTACTCCGGGCGGCATGACCGCGGCGGCAGTCGAGAAGCTCGCGGAGCGCGAGCTGGCCCTGACGGTCACCGACGCGGTGGCCGCCGCCGTCGCGCGCGCCAAGGAACTGGCGTGACGGTGGCGCGCTAGAATGGGAGACGGGATGACCACGATTCGCGGCGCGGGCAACGCGCGCGAAGGGAGGACCGCATGAAGCTCACACCGCTGGACATCCGCCACAAGGAGTTCAAACGCGGCATGCGCGGGTACGCCGACGTCGAGGTCGACGAGTTCCTCGACGAGGTCGCCGACGAGTTCGAACGTGTGTTCAAGGACAACATCGACCTCGGCGAACGCGTGGAGACGCTCGAATCCCAGGTGTCGAGCTACAGGCGCATCGAGGAGACCCTGCAGAAGACCCTCGTGTCCGCGCAAGTCAGCGCCGACGAGCTCAAGCAGAACAGCACCAAGGAGGCCCAGCTCATCCTGCACGAGGCCGAGCTCAAGGGGCGTCAGCTCGTCAACGAGGCCTACGGCGAGCGCCAGAGCATCGAGCAGTCGCTGGCCAAGCTCAAGAGCGCCGAGCAGGACTTCCGCTTCAAGTTCCGCCAGCTCCTCGCGGGCTACCTCAAGCACCTCGAGGATGCGCCGGCCGGCGTGGCCATGGCGCCGGCGGAAGGCATGGCGCAGGCCGAGTTCGCGCGCCACGCCGAGGCCATCAAGCAAGCGATCGCGCGCGAAGAGGCCTTGCCGGCGGCAGAGGCGCCGGCGGCGTTCGAGCCGCCCGCAGAGCCGCCGCCGGCGGCGTTCGAGCCGTCCTCAGAGGCGCCGGCAGCGCCAGACGTGACCGCCGAGGTCCCTGCGGCAGATGTCGCCGCTGCGGCGCTTGCCGTCGCGGAGCCGCCCGAATATTCGGCCGGCAGCTCTGCGGCGCCGGCGCCGAACCTGCCTACCGAGCCGGGGCCCGGCGCCGCCGCGCGGCCGCCGGCCAGGGAGCGCATCCTGTTCGGCGAGACGGACGATCTTCTGGCGGACGTCGATACCGGGGTGAACGAGAACGAGTTCAAGTGGTGAAGAAGGGCCGCTGCGTGCCGCGGCCGACGGCGTGAGCCTGGCCGTCTGGGTCACGCCGGGGGCTCCGCGAAGCGAGGTCGCCGGCGTCGCCGATGGCTACCTTCGTCTGCGGCTGGCCGCTCCGGCTCACGAGGGCAAAGCGAACGCGGAGCTCGTCCGCCTGGTGGCCGAGGCGCTGGGGGTCCCGCGGCGGCAGGTCGACATCGTGAGGGGTGCGACGGGACGCCGTAAGGTCATTCACGTCGGCGGCGTGACACTCGAAGAAGCAAGGCGGAAGCTCCGCCTCTGAAAGAGGGAGACCAGAATGGCCAGACTCGCCTACTGCAGGATCTGCAAGGCGACCTACCCGCTCAATATCGTGGTCAGCGACGGTGGGCGCTCCGGAAAGACCAAGGAGCCCACCTGCCCGATGGGCCACAGGGACGTGGAAGAGCTGGACGCGCCACGCAAGCCGCGTGGCAAGAAGTAGCCGTCGGCTCGGCCTGGCGCTGGCGTTGGCGGCCGGCGTCTTCGTCGTCGATCAGGCGAGCAAGTGGCTGGTGCGCCGCGACTCACACCTGCCGCGGCGGCTCGTGGGCGGCCTGCGCATCGACCTCAACTACAACTCGGGGATCTCGTTCAGCCGATTCGCCGGCGCCGGCGCGGCGGTCGTGGTCCTCGTTGCGGCCGTCGTGGCCGGCGTTGCGGCGGCGCTGTGGCTGGCGCCGCCGCGGTACCGGCCGGCTCTGGGCGTGATCCTCGGCGGCGCCGTGGGCAACCTCGTCGACCGCCTCCGCCTCGGGGGCGCGGTGGTCGACTTCATCGGCGTGTATGGCTGGCCGTCGTTCAACCTGGCCGACGCCGCGATCGTGGCGGGCACGGCCATTCTCCTTCTGCAGGTCCTGCGTGGCTGGCGGGCCTGAGCGCGAGGGGCGCTTCGCGGCGCGGCGCGACGAGGCCGGGGCGCGTCTAGACGTGGTCCTTGCGGCACGCGCCGGCCTTTCCCGCGCGGCCGCCCAGCGCCTCATCGAAGAAGGCGGCGTGACCGTCGACGGCGGGTCTGCCCGCAAACGCCACGAGCTGCGCGCCGGCGAGGACGTCGCCTGGCAGCGCGGCCCCGAGCCGAGCGCGGCACTCACGGCAGAGGACGTTCCCTTCGACATCGTGTACGAGGACGACTGGCTGCTGGTCGTGGGCAAGCCGGCCGGCATCGTCGTCCATCCGGCGCCGGGTCACGAGCACGGCACGCTGGTTCAGGGGCTCATCGATCACGGTGCCCGCGGCGGTCATGAGCTGCGGCCCGGCATCGTCCACCGCCTCGACAAAGACACCTCGGGCTTGCTCATCGTGGCCAAGAGCGACCGCGCCTACCAGGCGCTGGTGGCCGCCATGGAGCGCCGCGACATCAAGCGTGTCTACATCACGCTGCTGCGCGGCGCTCTGCCCCAGGACGACGGCACCATCGACGCGCCCATCGGTCGTCACGTCCGCGACCGCAAGCGCATGTCGCTGCACACGACCGCCGGCAGGCCGGCGGTGACGCACTTCCGCGTCCTGGCCCGCGCCGCCGGGTACACGCTGACGCGGGTGCAGCTCGAGACGGGCCGCACGCATCAGATCCGCGTGCACTTTGCGGCGCTCGGCTACCCTGTGGCCGGCGACGTCCAGTACGGCGGCCGCTCGCGGCCGGCGGGGCTCGGCCGCCAGTTCCTGCACGCCGCGCAGCTTGCGTTCCCACATCCCGAGGACGGGCGGCAGATGAGCTTTGCCAGCCCTCTGCCGCCCGATCTTTCGGCCTTCCTCGAAGAGCACGGTCTTGTGGCGCAGCCGCAGCCGTAGTCGCACCCTCAGCCCGACCTGCAAGCAGCCGGCGCGCAAAAGCGGCTAGACTGGCGTTCCAGCAGGAGCAGCGACGGAGAGCGTGCGTGGTCCACCGCGGAGAAAGGAAACCATGGTCGAGGATCGGTTGCAGCAAGCCAAAGAGGCCGCCCTGGCGGGGTTTCGCGACATGGGAGCGGGCCATCTCAACTGTGCCCAGGCAGTGGTCCGCTTTGCCGCGATCGTGCTCGGCGCCGACCAGGATTCCGTCGTGCTGGCGCGCTACTTCGGCGGGGGCATCACGCGCATGGGTCAGGTGTGCGGAGCCTTGTCTGGAGCCGCCATGTCCCTGGGGCTTCGTGATCACTTTCTTGCGCTCTCCTGGCCGGACGGAGCGTCCCCCGACACCGAGAAGCTGCAGCAGATGTTCCGGCGCTTCGAGGCTGAGTTTGGAGCCCTCACCTGCGGAGCGCTCGTCGGCTACGGCATCGGCACCCAGCAGGGCTACGAGAGGTTCAAGGCGGACGACAAGTACGTGTCCTGCGAGGGCTATGTCTCGTGGGCCTGCGATCACCTGCACGAGATCCTCTTGACGCAGGCCTGATTCCTCGCGTCCGCGGCCGCGCGCGTGTCTGCTCGCGGAACGCCGCATGCGTGCGGCGCGCGCGAGAGAGAGCGCCGCGCGCGCCGCGAAGCTTTGACAACGTCACGAGGGCTGCCGTAGTGTGCCGTATCCGCGTGGCCTCAGACCGGAAGGCTCGGGCACATGGTCAAGAGCATGTTCGACATTCTTCGCGAACTGGACGCCAAGCGTGCCGCCGCGCGCGCCGGTGGCGGCGAGCGGCGCGTTGCCGCTCAGCATGCGAAGGGCAAGCTCACGGCCAGGGAGAGGATCGAAGTGCTGCTCGACCCCGACTCCTTCGAGGAGTGGGACATGTTCGTCGAGCACCGCTGCGGCGACTTCGGCATGGACGCGCGCAAGGTCCCCGGGGACGGCGTCGTGACGGGCTACGGCACCATCAACGGAAGGCTGATGTTCGTCTTCAGCCAGGACTTCACCGTGTTCGGCGGATCCCTCTCCGAGGCCCATGCCGAGAAGATCTGCAAGATCATGGATCATGCCGTGAAGGTGGGCGCCCCGGTGATCGGCCTCAACGATTCGGGAGGCGCCCGCATCCAGGAGGGCGTGGCCTCTTTGCGAGGCTATGCCGAGGTCTTTCAGCGCAACGTCCTCGCCTCGGGGGTCATCCCGCAGGTCTCCGTGATCATGGGCCCCTGTGCCGGCGGCGCCGTGTACTCGCCGGCGATGACCGATTTCATCTTCATGGTCAGGGACTCCTCGTACATGTTCGTCACGGGCCCGGACGTCGTGCGCACGGTGACCCACGAAGAGGTCACCGCCGAGCAGCTCGGCGGCGCCCTCACGCACACCACGAAATCGGGCGTCGCCGATCTTGCTTTCGACAACGACATCAGCGCTCTCATGATGGTTCGCCGCCTCATGAACTTCCTCCCGTCGAGCAATCGCGAGATGCCCCCGGTACAGCCCACCAGCGACCCGGCCGACCGCCTCGAGCCGTCACTCGACAGCCTGGTGCCGGACGACCCCAACGAGTCGTACGACATCAAGGAGCTCATCCTCAAGGTGGTCGACGACTGGGAGTTTCTCGAGCTGCGGCCGGACTACGCGCGCAACATCGTCACCGGGTTCGCGCGCATGGCGGGCCGCCCCGTGGGCATCGTGGCCAACCAGCCGCTCGTGCTCGCCGGCTGCCTCGACGTGCGCTCGGCCGTGAAGGCGGCCGGCTTCGTGCGTTTCTGTGATGCCTTCGGCATCCCTATCGTGACCTTCGTCGACGTGCCCGGCTTCATGCCCGGCAGCGAGCAGGAACACGGGGGCATCATCAAGGACGGCGCGAAGCTCCTCTTCGCCTACGCGGAGTGCACCGTGCCCAAGGTCACCGTCATCACGCGCAAGGCCTACGGAGGCGCGTACGACGTGATGAGCTCCAAGCATCTTCGCGGCGACGTCAACTTCGCCTGGCCGTCGGCCGAGATCGCCGTGATGGGGCCAAAAGGCGCCGTTGAGATCATCTTCAGGGCCGACGCCGACGACGCCGAGCGGATCTCAGAACGCGCCGAGGACTACGCGGGCAAGTTCGCCAACCCGTTCGTCGCCGGGCACCGTGGCTTCATCGACGACGTGATCATGCCACGCGCCACGCGCAAGCGCATCTGCCGATCCCTGTCCATGCTCCGTGACAAGCGACTGGAGAACCCGTGGCGGAAGCACAACACCATGCCCCTCTAGGACTCGGTGCTACCGGCGCGCCGGCATGTTCGACAAGATCCTGATCGCCAACCGCGGTGAGATCGCCTGCCGGGTGATGCGCACCGCTCACCGGCTCGGCATCGCCACCGTGGCGGTGTTCTCGGAGGCTGACCGCAATGCCCTGCACCTGCAGTTCGCCGACGAGGTCGTCGGCATCGGGCCGGCGCCGCCTCGCGAGTCCTACCTTGCCATCGACCGGATCGTCGCTGCCTGCCTCAAGACGGGGGCCACGGCGGTGCACCCCGGCTACGGCTTTCTCGCCGAGAACGCGGGGTTCTGCGAGCGGCTGGAGAGGGAAGGCATCACGTTCATCGGCCCCACGGCCGACTCGATCCGCACCATGGGCGACAAGATCGCCGCCAAGAGGCTGGCGGCGGAGGCGGGCATCAGCGTGATCCCCGGATCGGGCATCGTTCTCGAGGACGAGGACGCCGCCTGCCGCAGCGCCGCGGAGCTCGGTTATCCCGTGATGCTGAAAGCCGCCGCCGGAGGCGGGGGCAAGGGCATGCGACTGGCTGAGGACGATGCCCAGCTTCGCGAGGCCTTCAGCGCCTGCCGCAACGAGGCGCGCAGCAGCTTCGGCGACGACCGGGTCTTCGTCGAGAAGTTCATCGAGGAGCCGCGCCACATCGAGCTTCAGGTGCTGGGCGACGCTTTCGGCCATGTGGTCCATCTGTGGGAGCGCGACTGCTCGATCCAGCGACGCCACCAGAAGGTCATCGAAGAGGCGCCCGCGCCGCGCCTCGACCAGGCTTCTCGCGACGCCATGGGGGCTCAGGCCGTGGCGCTGGCGCTGGCGGCCCGCTATCAATCGGCCGGGACCGTCGAGTTCGTCGTCGACAAGGATGGAGCGTTCTACTTCCTGGAGATGAACACCCGCATCCAGGTCGAGCACCCGGTCACCGAGATGATCACGGGACTTGACCTTGTCGAAGCCATGATACGGATCGCGGCCGGCGAGCCGCTCGCCTTCTCCCAGGCGGACGTCCGCTGTGACGGCTGGGCCATCGAATGCCGCATCAACGCGGAGGACCCCTTCCACAACTTCCTGCCGTCAACCGGGCGCCTGGTGCGGTACATTCCGCCGCGCGAGAGCGAGGGCAGGGTGCGCGTCGACACGGGCGTGGCCGAGGGCGGGAGGGTCCCGCCTCACTACGACTCCCTGATCGCCAAGGTGGTCACTCACGACGCGACGCGAGACGGCGCCGTGGCGATGATGCGCCGGGCGCTCGATCAGTTCGTCGTCAGGGGCGTCGAGACGAACATCGCCTTCCAGGCTGCCCTGCTCCGCCACGAGAGATACATCGGCGGGGACTTCCACACCGGCTTCATGGCCGAGGAGTACCCTTCCGGATTCAACGCCGCCGACATGCCTCACGTCGACAGGTCGCTGCTCGTGGCGGTCGCCGCCTTCGTGCACCGCGCGCGCATCGACCGGCAAGCCTCGGTCAGCGGTCAGCTTCCGGGGCACGAGCTCAAGGTCGCCGAGGAGTGGACGGTCGTCCTCAACGGTGAGCGCTACCCCGTGACCGTGAGGCCGGTGACCGACGGATACGTGGTCATCGACGACGAGCACAGCAGTGAGATCGTCTCGGGGTGGCGCCTCGGTGAGCCGCTGCTGTGCGGCGCGCGCAACGGGAGACCCTTCTGCGTCCAGGTCGAGCACGTCGGCCAGATGTACCGACTGACCCACGGCGGGACGCGGTCCGACGTCAGAGTCATGACCGCGCGCACGACCGAGCTGCTGCTGCGCATGCCCGAGAAGCCCGAGCGCGACCTCTCCCGCTTTCTGCTGTCTCCCATGCCCGGTCTCGTGACGAGGCTCGAGGTCGACGAGGATCAGCCGGTGCGGGTCGGCGACGCGCTCCTCGTGATCGAGGCCATGAAGATGGAAAACGTCCTCAGAGCCGACCGCGACTGCGTGGTCGACCGGCTGCTGGTCCAGCCCGGCGACAGCGTCGCGGTCGGCCAGCGCGTCATGGAGTTCAGATGACGGGCGCGCCGCGCCGGGACGCCGCGCACGATCCCGGCGATCCGCCGCTTCGCACGTCCGCAGACCTCGCCGACTGGTACGGCGCCGCGCGCTCGGCGGGGGGCGAAGGCGCCGCGGCGGCGCGCATCACGCCGGACGGCCTCGCGGTCAAGGTCCTTTACACCGCGAAGGACGCCGAAGATCTGGAGCACCCCGACACCCTGCCCGGCTTCGAGCCCTTCCTGAGAGGTCCCCACGCGACGATGTACGCCGGGCGGCCGTGGACGATCCGCCAGTACGCCGGGTTCTCGACCGCGGAGGAGTCGAACGCCTTCTACCGCGAGGCTCTTGCCGGGGGCGCTCACGGCGTCTCGGTGGCCTTCGACCTGGCCACGCACCGGGGCTATGACTCCGACGACCCACGGGTGGCCGGCGATGTGGGTGCCGCGGGCGTGGCCGTGGACTCCGTCGAGGACATGAAGCTGCTGTTCGCGGGCATCCCTCTGGGCAAGGTCTCCGTGTCGATGACCATGAACGGCGCGGTCCTGCCCGTGCTCGCCGGCTACATCGTGGCGGCCGAAGAGCAGGGGGTCTCGCAGGCCGAGCTCTCCGGGACCATCCAGAACGACATCCTCAAAGAGTTCATGGTGCGCAACACGTACATCTACCCGCCCGATCCGTCCATGCGCATCGTCTCCGACATCATCGCCTACACGGCGCAGCACATGCCGCGCTTCAACTCGGTGTCGATCTCCGGCTACCATCTGCACGAGGCCGGAGCGCCTCCGGCGCTCGAGCTCGCGCTCACGCTGGCCGACGGCAAGGAATACGTGAAAGCCGCTCTGGCGCGCGGCATGGGCGTCGACGAGTTTGCGGGGAGGCTCTCTTTCTTCTTCGGCATCGGCATGGACTTCTACGTGGAGGTCGCCAAGCTCAGGGCTGCGCGGCTTCTGTGGTGGCGCATCATGAAGGAGATGGGCGCTCAGAAGCCCGCGTCGCTCATGCTCCGCACCCATTGCCAGACGTCGGGCTGGTCGCTGACCGCTCAGGACCCGTACAACAACATCGTGCGCACCGCCATCGAAGCCCTGGCCGCCGTGTTCGGCGGGACGCAGAGCCTGCACACAAACGCCTTCGACGAAGCACTGGCGTTGCCCGGCGACTTCGCGGCGCGCATCGCCCGCAACACGCAGCTCATCATCCAGGAGGAGACGCATATCACCGGCGTGGTCGACCCTTGGGCGGGCTCCTACATGATGGAGCGCCTCACCCAGGACATGGCCGGTCGCGCCTGGGAGATCATCGCGCAGGCCGAAAGCCTGGGAGGCATGACGCGCGCCGCCGAGTCGGGCTGGGCGAAGCTCCAGATCGAACGCTGCGCGACGGAGCAGCAGGCGCGCCTCGACGCGGGCAGCGACGTCGTCGTTGGCGTCAACAAGTACCCCGCTCCCGAGGGCGAGGCGGTGGAGATCAGAACGATCGACAACAGCGCCGTGCTCGCTACCCAGAAGGCACGGCTGCGCGAGGTCAGAGCGGGGCGTGATGAGGGCGCTGTGCGGGCTGCCCTGAGTGCCCTGACCGACAGCGCCCGTACCCAGGGCGACAATCTGCTGGCCCTCACGATCGCCGCCGTGAGGCTGCGAGCCACGGTCGGGGAGTGCTCGCAGGCGCTCGAACAGGTGTGGGGTCGCTACCGGGGCACGGCCGCCGGCGTGGTCGGTGTGTACGGCGTTCTGCGCGAGGGCGACGAGGCTTGGCGCCAGGCGCTGGCTGCCGTGGACGAATTCGCCCGCCGGGAAGGCCGGCGGCCGCGTGTGCTGGTCGCCAAGCTCGGGCAAGACGGCCATGATCGCGGCGCCAGAGTGGTGGCCTCCGGGCTCGCCGACCTTGGCTTCGACGTGGACATCGGCCCCCTCTTTCAGACTCCGGGCGAGGTCGCGCGGCAGGCCATCGAGAACGACGTCCACGCGGTGGGCGTCTCGACGCTGGCCGGGGGCCACAGGACGCTCCTCCCGGCACTCGTCGAGGAGCTTCGTCGCCGGGGGGCCGCGGACATCGCGGTGTTCGCCGGCGGCGTCGTCCCGGCGCCCGACGTCCCGGCCCTCCACGAAGCCGGGATCGTGGCCGTCCTCGGGCCGGGCACGACGATCACCGACTGCGCGCTGACCTTGCTGGCGGGCATCCGCGCCTCCCGCGCGTGAACGCACCCGCGGCGCAGCCAGAAGGGCTTTCATCTCCGCTGGGGCTCGCGGAGGGCGTCCGCGGCGGGAGCCGGCGCGCGCTCGCCAAAGCCATCACCCTCGTCGAGTCCACGCGCCCGGACGACCTGCCCCTGGCCCTGGCCCGCCTTGAAGAGCTCCGTCCAGACACGGGGGGGTCGCTGCGCATCGGCCTCTCGGGGGCGCCGGGAGCAGGCAAGTCGACGCTTGTCGAAGCCCTCGGTCAGCATGTCGTCGCCTGCGGCCACAGGCTTGCCGTGCTGGCGATCGATCCCTCGTCGGCGGTCTCGGGAGGGTCGGTGCTCGGCGACAAGACGCGCATGAGCGACCTCTCCCGCCTGGAGGCTGCTTTCATCCGGCCGTCACCGTCCGCGGGTGCCCACGGCGGCGTGAGCGCGCGCACGCCGGAAGCCATCGAGGTCTGCGAGGCCGCGGGGTTCGACGTCGTGATCGTCGAGACGGTGGGCGTCGGCCAGGCCGAGGCTGAGGTCGCCGGGATGACCGACGTGTTCGTGCTGCTCGAGCTTCCGTTTGCCGGTGACGGCCTGCAGGCGATCAAGAGAGGCAGCACGGAGCTGGCGGATGTCATCGTCTATGCGAAGGCGGACCTTGACCCGGTCGCGGCGACAGCGGCATGCGCGCGCATGAACGATGCCCTCAGCTTGCTGCGTCCGGTCTCAGCGGCCGCGCGGCCACGCGCCGTGACGGTGAGCGCCCATTCCGGGCAAGGCGTCGCCGAGCTCTGGACGGAGCTTGAGCGCTGCCGAGATGCGCGGGCCGCCGCCGGTGCCGCCGCGGTCCGTCGGCAGCGTCAGGGCATCGCGCGCATGTGGCGCTTCATCGAGGCCGAGCTGCGCAGCGATTTCGTGAGCGACAACGCGGTGAGAGAACGGCTGGCCGAGATGGAGGAGGCGGTCGCGCGCGGCGAGATGACTCCGGCGAGGGCCGCCAACGAGCTCCTCGTGCTCGCCGGACGACGATCGGGGTAGCGAGGGCTCGCGCCCGACCCTAACCGGCGGAGCTGCCGCCGCGGACGCGTTCAGTCCGGCTCGCCCACCTGCGGGCGCTGATCTACGCCGCCCAAGGCGTCGACCACCGCCGCCGGCGCCTGCACCAGTTCGATGAGCACGCCCTCGCCGCCGATCGGCGACTGCTCGTCGCCTCTGGGATGGACGAAGCAGACATCATGCCCGGCGGCCCCCTTGCGGATGCCACCAGCCGCGAAGCGCACGCCGCTCGCCCTCAGCCAGTCGTAGGCTGCCGCGAGATCGTCCACCCACAGCCCGATGTGGTTGAGAGCCGGTTCGTCGACGCGAGGCTTCGCGCTGGAGTCGACAGGCTGCATCAGGTCGATCTCGCAGTGCTGGCGACCCGCTGCAAATGACGCGATGTCTTCGTCCACATTCTCCGCCGCCGACCGGTAGCTGCCGGTGGGCGCCAGGCCCAGGATCTCGACCCACAGCCGGGTCAGGCGACGCTTGTCGGGCGCGCCGATGGCGACCTGTTGGATCCCCAGAACCACGAACGGCCGCTCAAGTGCCATCTCGCCCCCATCGTCGGTCATCTGTGCGCGCGTCCGAGAAGCATCTCGCCGGCCGGCGCGTGCCGGGAACCACGCCCGGCAGATTCTATCGTCAGGAGGGCAGTGCGCGGCCCGCGCGGCGAGAGCCGGTGCTTCTGCCAGAGGGACATTCGCTGCCGCCCCGCGCAATTGACATGGTCGGGGGGGAGGTTATAGTCCACCCCATTCGGCTGACGTCCACGATTCAGGTGCCGCGTGGTTGCGGCCGGCGCGGGTCGGCCGCCCTGCTGCCGGCGAGATGCTTCATTGCTGCGCGCCACGGGCCCGGCACCGTGCGGAGCCAGGAGAGTTGCATGAGTGGAGCATACGAAAAGGCCTATGAGGCGTCGATCGTTCGCCCAGAGAGCTTCTGGGGCGAAGCCGGCGAAAGCATAGAGTGGACGAGGCGCTGGGACAAAGTCCTTGACCGCTCGGCGAGCCCCGCGCCGCGCTGGTTCGTGGGCGGCAGCCTGAACACCTGTCACAACGCCGTCGACCGCCACGTCCTCGCCGGCAGAGGTGCAGCGACCGCGGTCATCTATGACAGCCCGATCACCGGCGCAACGGGGAAGCTGACCTACGCGGAGCTCTTGGAGCGGGTCTCGGGCTTCGCGGGAGGCCTGCGCGATCTGGGCGTCGAGCGCGGCGACCGGGTCCTCATCTACATGCCGATGATCCCGCAGACGCTCATCGCCATGCTCGCCTGCGCCCGCATCGGCGCCGTGCACTCGGTGGTCTTCGGCGGCTTCGCGGCGCAGGAGCTCGCCATACGGATCGACGATGCCAAGCCCAAGCTCATCGTCTGGGCCTCGTGCGGCATCGAGCCCAGTCGCGTGATCCCCTACAAGCCCCTCGTCGACCGGGCGCTCGAGTCGGCGCAGTGGCGGGTGGCGGCCACCGTGGTCTGCCAAAGGGAGCAGCAGCCGGCGCAGCTCGTGCGCGGAAGAGACCACGACTGGGACGAGCTGGTACAGAGGGCCGAGCCGGCCGCCTGCGTCGCCGTCGCGGCCACCGACCCCCTCTACATCCTCTACACCTCCGGGACCACCGGCAAGCCCAAAGGCGTGGTCAGAGATCACGGCGGTCACGCCGTCGCCCTTCTCTGGTCGATGCAGGCCATTTATGGCGTGGGTCCCGGAGATGTCTTCTGGGCCGCCTCGGATATGGGCTGGGTGGTCGGCCACTCCTACATCGTCTACGGGCCACTGCTGGCCGGCGCCACGACGGTCGTGTACGAGGGCAAGCCGGTGGGCACGCCCGACGCCGGCGCGTTCTGGCGCGTCGTCGAGGAGCACCGCGTCAAGGTGCTGTTCACGGCCCCCACAGCCATTCGCGCCATCCGCCGAGAGGATCCCGACGGCAAGCTCGTGAGAGAGTACGACAGAAGTTCGCTCGAAGCTCTCTACCTCGCCGGCGAACGCCTCGATCCCGACACGTATTTCTGGGCGCGCGACGTCCTCGGAGTGCCCGTGATCGATCACTGGTGGCAGACCGAGACCGGCTGGGCGATCTGCGCCAACTGCCGAGGGCTGGACGAGCTGCCCATGAAACCGGGCTCGCCCACCAAGCCGGTGCCGGGCTACGACCTGGTGGTGCTCGATGCTGCCGGGAATCCTCTCGAACCACCGGCGGAGGGCGTGCTCGCACTGCGTCTGCCCTTGCCCCCCGGCACTTCGCCGACGCTCTGGCAGAACGACGAAGGCTTCGCGACCACGTACCTGACCTTGTTCCCTGGTTACTACTTCACGGGAGACGCCGGCAGCATCGATGAAGATGGCTATGTCTTCGTCATGGGCCGCGTCGACGACATCATCAACGTCGCCGGCCACCGGCTGTCGACCGGTCGCATGGAGGAGGTGCTCGCCGCCCACCCGGACGTGGCCGAGTGCGCGGTCGTCGGTGCCGCCGACGACCTCAAGGGGCAGGTGCCTCTCGGACTCGTCGTGCTCAAGGCCGGAGTCTCTCGGGACCCGGCAGACGTCACCAGTGAGCTCGTGCGCATGGTCAGAGAGCAGGTCGGGCCGGTGGCGGCTTTCAAGCGCGCGGTGGTCGTGAACCGGCTGCCCAAGACGCGCTCCGGCAAGATCCTGCGCAGCGCGATCCGCAAGATCGCCGACGGAACGGAGCTTGTGATTCCTGCGACCATCGAGGACCCCTCGGTGATCGAAGACCTCCGGGCGTCGCTTCGCGTTGAATAGGCCGAGCTCGCGCCCGGAGCGCGCAGCGACCACGCGGCACGGCTCATGGACCAAGGAGAGCGGGAATGCTATATGATGCCTCGGGAGATCAGGCACGGCTCATCGGCGCCGGCGACGATGAGCCGGCGGCCGTGAGATCCTCGAGACCCACGTTCCCACTGCGCTGCCCGACGGCGTTGCCGCCGTCGCGGGGGTGAGCGCCGCGGACGGCGAGCGGGAGCTGGGTCGGTGCAGACGTGGACAGGCAGGGTGCGGCGGGCCGGATGCTCGCGCGCGATATGGTAGACGACGGTATTGGCGCAGCCTACGCGAGTGACGCAGCGCGTCTCGCGTCGGCATTCTCGAGGAGGGAAGGCAGATGGGAAACACCGAAATGAACGCAGGCCAGGAGCAGCGCGTGCGCGAGCTGGATCGCGAGTACGTCCTGCACTCCTGGTCCGTGCAGTCGCAGATCAAGCCGCTGCCCGTGGCTGGGGGCGAGGGACGCTACTTCTGGGACTACGAAGGCAAGCGCTACCTCGATTTCTCTTCACAGCTCGTCAACCTCAACATCGGGCACCAGCACCCCAAGCTCGTCGAGGCGATCGTGGAACAGGCGCGCACGCTCTGCACCATGGCGCCGACCGTGGCGGTCGACAAGCGCTCCGAGCTCGCCCGGCTGCTGGCGGAGGTCACGCCCGGGAACCTCAAGGCATCCTTCTTTACGAACGGCGGCGCTGAGGCCAACGAGAACGCCATCAAGCTCGCCCGCTGGTATACGGGCAGGCAGAAGATCATCGCCCGTTATCGTTCATACCACGGCGCCACGGCCGGGGCGATCGCGCTGACCGGAGATCCACGACGCTGGTTTGCGGAGCCGAGCATCCCCGGCGTGGTGCGCATGTTCGATCCCTACACCTACCGCTGTTCGGCCGGGTCTCGCGGTGAGACCGTCGCGGAGCACGTCGCCGCCTGCCCTGTCTGCTCGGGCGGACCACACCTCGAGGAGATCCTGCAGTACGAGGGGCCGCACACGGTAGCCGCCGTCGTCCTCGAGACGGTCACCGGCACCAACGGCATCATCGTGCCCCCCGACGGCTACCTCGCCTCGATCCGCGAGGTGTGCGACCGCTACGGTGTGCTGCTCATCCTCGATGAGGTCATGGCCGGCTTCGGCCGCACCGGGCGCTGGTTCGCCTGCGAGCACTGGGACGTGACGCCCGACATCATGACCGTGGCGAAGGGCATCAACTCGGGCTACGTGCCGCTGGGGGCGATGGTCGTCAGCGAGCCCATCAACGAGTGGCTGCAGGACAAGTACCTCGCCGGCGGGCTCACCTACAGCGGCCACGTGCTGGCCTGCGCCGCCGGCGTCGCTTCGATCAACATCTTCCGCGAGGAAGGCATCGTCGAAAACGCCGCCGCCATGGGCGACGTGCTGGCGGCGGAGCTGGCCAAGCTCGCCGAGCGGCACCCGTCGATCGGCGAGGTCCGCGGTCTAGGGCTCTTCTGGGGTCTCGAGCTGGTGCGTGACCGCGCCACGCGCGAGCCGCTGGTGCCGTTCAACGCCGGCGGCGAGGCGGCCGCGCCGATGGCGCGCATGGGCAAGGCCGCCATGGAGCGCGGCCTCTTCATGATGACCCACTTCAACATCCTCGTGATCTGCCCGCCTCTCACGATCACCCGTGAGGAGCTCGCCGAAGGTCTGGCGGTGATCGACGAGGTGCTCGCTATCGCCGACGAGTACGTGGTGGGAGCCTGAGGGCCGCGTCTCTGGATGATCGGACAGCACAACCCGCAATGCGAAATCGAGACAAGTACGAAAGGAGTGCCGTGAGCGACGAATCAAAACGGACCTTCAACCTTCTTGAAGCGCCGAAGAAGCACTATGGCACGCTGCGCAACTACGTCGGCGGCGAATGGGTCGAGCCGGAGACGGAGCGCTATCTCGACGTCGAAGATCCTGCCACGGGCGAGACGATCGCCTCGGTCCCCTGCAGCACGACGGCGGATACTGATCGCGCCATCCAGGCCGCTCAGGACGCGTTCTGGGATTGGCGCTCCACGCCGCCGGTGGTGCGTGCGAGGTACCTGTTCAAGATCAAGGACTTGATGGAGAAGAACTTCGAGGAGCTCTCCCGCATCACCACGCAGGAGCACGGCAAGGCCATCGACGAGGCTCGCGGAGAGACCCGCCGGACGATCGAGACGGTGGAGGTCGCAACCGGCGTCACCAGCATGATGATGGGCTACAATCTCGAGGACGGCGCGGCCAAGAATATCGATGAGATGGTGGTACGCCAGCCGCTCGGCGTCGGTGCCTGCATCACGCCCTTCAACTTCCCCATGATGATGACCGGCTTCTGGTGGCCCTATGCGATCGCCGCCGGCAACACCTTTGTCATCAAGCAGTCGGAGCAGACGCCGCTCACCATCAACCGCTTCTTCGAGATCCTCGAAGACGCCGACCTGCCTGACGGCGTCATGAACCTGGTCCACGGCGACCTCGAAGCCTCCGGGGCGATCCTGGACTCACCGCTCGTGCAGGCTGTCGGCTTCATCGGCTCCTCGCCGGTCGCCAAGCTCGTCTACAAGCGGGCCGCAGATGCCGGCAAGCGTATCTGCGCCAACGGCGGCGCCAAGAATTTCATCACCGTCATGCCCGATGCCGAGATCGACCGCCAGATCAGCAACATGATGGCCAGCTTCTTCGGGTGCGCGGGGGAGCGCTGCCTTGCCGCCTCCGTTCTCCTGGCCGTGGGCGACGTCTACGATGAGATCAAAGAGAAGTTCGTGGCCGCCGCCGCCGCGCTCTCCACGGGACCCGGGCTCGACGAGTCGGTCAACGTCGGGGCCGTGATCTCCGACAAGAGCGTGAAGCGCATCCACGGCTACATCGAGAGCGGCATCAAGGAAGGCGCTGACCTCCTGCTCGACGGCCGCAACGTCGCGGTGCCGGGCTTCGAGGGCGGCCACTTCGTGGCGCCGACCGTGTTCGACAACTGCACCCCGGACATGACGGTCTGCAAGGACGAGATCTTCGGTCCGGTGGCGATGCTCGTCCGCGTCAAGGACTTGAAGGAGGCCATCGGCATCACGAACGCAACCCCGTTCGGCAATGCGGCCTCCATCTACACGACGAGCGGGAGAAGCGCACGCACGTTCTGGTATGAGGTCCAGTCAGGGAACATCGGCGTGAACCTCGGCGTCGCGGCGCCGGTCGCGTACTTCCCGTTCGCCGGCCAGAAAGACTCTCACTTCGGCTCGACGCACGGGCAGCGCGACTCTTTCGAACTGTTCACGGACAGCAAAGTGGTCATCACTCGCTGGTAAGGGGCGCTCACAGCGAACGCCCGAGCTCAGCGCTCACGAGCCGGAGGAATGGTATGGACAAGGCTGCAGTCTTGATCAAGAGCGGCGACGTCGCACCGATCGTGCCGCCGCTGCATGTGAACACGGACACCTGGGTGCTCGTCAAGCCGGCGAAGACCGAGAACACGCAGTGCGAGTTCTACATCACGGAGATGAGGCAGGGCGGTGGCGCCGACTGGGACACCCACCCCGGCTGCGAGCATGTCTACTTCGTGATCGCCGGTCGCGCCAAGATGTGCGTAGAGGACGAGGTGTTCGATCTCGAGCCGGGCGACTGTCTCCTCATGAATGAGGGAGTGCGGCACAAGGTCGACGTCGTCGGCAGCGAGACGTTCCGCATCGCCGTGGTCTTTGCGCCCGGTCGCGTCTGACAGATTTAGCCAGGTGCGGCGGCGCGTGGCAGAGCCACGCG
>CAIOZS010000176.1 GCA_903862845.1 uncultured Thermoleophilia bacterium | reverse complement strand
GGCCTGGGCGGCGGCGCCGGCCGCCGCCCAGGCCGCCCCCACCGTCTTCCCCGTGTGCATCGACATGGGCGGTCAGGCGGGACCGGACATCGCCGGCGACATGGTGGTGTGGACCGACAACCGTAATGGCAATCTCGACGTCTACGGCCGCCGGCTCAACGCCGGTCGCGACTTCGCCGTCTGCAAGAACAAGACCCAGCAGGACAACCCCAGCGTGGCGGCCACCGCGGTAGGCAGCCACACCGAGTACGTCGCCGTGTGGGTCGACAAGCGCAACCACGACGGCGGCGACATCTACGGGCGCAACATCACCACCAAGCACGACTTCGTGGTGGCGCGCAGCGGCGCGCTCAAGTGGTTCCCTGAGATCGCCGACCAGTGGGTGGTCTGGATCGAGGCCCAAGACATCGCGGGCCCCTACACCATCAAGGCCAGGGACCTCGCGGCCGCGAAAACCTACAGGATCGCCACCAGCACGGTGCTGAGCAGTCTGGGCGTCAGCCGCCGCACCGTCGGCGCCAAGACGGTGTACACCGCGGTGTACACCTCGTCCAGCGGCGACATCAGCGGCCGCAACCTGCCCGCCGGAGCACCGTTCAGCGTCTCGCAGCTCAGCGACTTCGAATGGAGCCCCGCCATCAGCGCCAACCGCGTCGTGTGGTGGGAGGCCGGCGGCCGCGTGATGCTCAAGAACCTCAAGACGGGCCAGCGCAGCTACGTCGCCCAGGGCTCGCGGCCGGGCATCGACGGCGAGCTCGTGACGTGGGACGGCGGCGGCAAGGGCGGCACGTTCGCGATCGACTACGTAGCCGGCGCCGCGATCTACGTGCGCAACGTGGCGCGCAGCAAGAATACCGTCAAGATCACGCAGAACAACCAGACGTGCCTGTTTCCGGCGATCAGCGGGCAGACGGTCGTCTGGGAGTCGGGGCCGGCCCAGAGGGTGCTCAGCCACATCCATATCTACGGGGCGCGGCTGAAGTAACGGCCGAGAGTCGATCCCGCGCGGGCGCCTGCCGCGCCGCCGCGCGCCCTCACCTCACGGCGTGAAGGCGAAGCCCTGCTCTTCGAAGAGGCGCACGCAGGCGGCGACCACCGCGGCGTCGTACTTGACGCCGGCGTGGGCGCGCACCTCGGCGAGCGCGGCCTCCATGCCGAGCGCCGCGCGGTAGGGGCGGTGCGAGCTCATCGCCTCGACGACGTCGGCGACGGCGAGGATGCGTGCCTCCGGGAGGATCTCCGCGCCGCTCAGGCCCTTTGGGTAACCGGAGCCGTCGAGGCGCTCGTGGTGCTGCAGCACCATCTCGGCGACGGGCAGCCCGAAGTCGATGGCGGCGAGGATCTCGAAGCCCGTCTCCGGGTGCTGCTTGATGAGGTTGAGCTCGACCTCGCTGAGGAGGCCCGGCTTGGCGAGGATCTCGGCGGGCACGGCGACCTTGCCGACGTCGTGGATGAGGCCGCCGAGGCGCAGGGCGCTGAGCGCCTCGCCCTCCAGGCCCATCTCGGCGGCGATCGCCGTGGCCAGCTCGGAGACGCGGCGCTCGTGGCCGGCGGTGTAGGGGTCGCGGGTCTCGACGACGTGGCTCATGGCGAGCACGGCGCCTTCGACGGTGCGCCGCAGCTGCTCGGCCTGGCGGCGCACCTCTTCTTCGGCCT
>CAIOZS010000175.1 GCA_903862845.1 uncultured Thermoleophilia bacterium | reverse complement strand
GCCGCGAGCGCGGGCGGCGCGAAGCGCGGCCCCGCGCGCCCCGCCTCGGGCATCGCCCCCGGCGCCGTGGCCGCCGCCTGGGACGAGTTCATCCCCGCGCTCGCGGGCAAAGTGCGCGGCGGCGTCGAGTACCTCGAAGGCTGCGCCGCCTGCGACCTGCGCGCCGACTGCCGCTGGTGCGACGTCTACGGCTACCTCGAGCACGGCCGGCACGGTGCCAAGGTCGAGTACCTCTGCGAGGTCGCCCGCGAGAACCGCGCCTGCAAGGAGCGACAAGCCAGCGAGCACCGCCGCTACTACGCGCTCGGCGGCATGACCGTGCGCGTCGATGCCGATCTGCCGATCGAGGCGCACACCTTCGCCGAGAAGTTCACGCAGTTCGAGACCACGGCGCCCGGCGCCCCCGACGACGACCTCCTCACCATCCGCCACCACTTCGCGCTCCCCGACCTCGAGGGCAAGGAACTCGGTGAGCTTGTGTACCGCAAGCCGCCGTGGGCGATCTACCGCAAGGGCAGCTCCTGGATCTACCTCGGCATCTCGCCGACGGAGGGTGACGAGAGCATCCACCGCTTGGCCGTGTTTAGCGACGACCACACGCGCCTGCGCGTGTACAACGACGAGACGCGCACGCAGAGCTGGAAGGACGGGGGCATCGCCTCGGTGACGATGTTCCCCACCGACCAGATCATGCTCTCGCGAGTGCTCGCCGACCGCGGCGGCTGCTACCTGCACTCGGGCGGCGTCGTGCTGCACGGCAAGGGCTTCCTCTTCGTCGGCCATTCGGAGGCCGGCAAGTCGACGACCATGAAGCTGCTCGACGGCGTCGGCGAAGTGCTCTGCGACGACCGCAACATCGTGCGCCGCGAACCCGGCGGCGGCTTTCGCGTGTACGGCACCTGGAGCCACGGCGAGGTGCCCATCGTCTCGTCGGCAAACCCGCCGCTGGCCGGCATCCTCTTTCTGCGTCAGAGCAAGGAGAACCGTATCGAGCCGCTGCTCGACCGCGCTGCCGTGCGCCGCGAGCTCATGGGCACGATCATCAAGCCCTTCGTGACCGCCGACTGGTGGCACAAGTCGCTGGACACGATCGAGCACCTCGCCAACGAGGTGCCCTGCTACGAGATGCGCTTCGACAAGAGCGGCGCGATCGTGCCGGTGATCGAGGCGCTGGCGGCCGAGGAGGAGCCGGCGCTGCCGTGAGCGGCGGGTCCGACTACGTCACCCGCCGCAAGGTCGGCGAGCAGCCCCTGTGGCAGCACGGCAAGCCGCTGCTCGGGCGCATAGACATCGAGCTCACCGAGCGCTGCGACAACGTCTGCCTGCACTGCTGCATCTGCCTGTTCGAGGACGACGAAGAGGCAGAGCGGCGGGAGATGAGCACGGCCGAGGTAGAGGCCGTGCTCACGGAGGCCGCCGCCCTCGGCGCCCTCTCGGTGCGCTTCACCGGCGGCGAGCCGCTGCTCCGCGACGACTTCGAGGAGCTCTACCTCTTCGCCCGGCGCCTGGGTCTCAAGGTGATGCTCTTCACCAACGCCCGCGGCGTCACGCCGGAGCTCGCCGATCTGCTGGCCCGCGTGCCGCCGCTGGAGCTCGTCGAGGTCAGCGTGTACGGCATGAGCGCGCGCACCTACGAAGATGCCACGAGGCGCCGCGGATCCTACGCGGAGTTCCGCCGCGGCGTCGAGTTGCTCATCGACCGCGGCGTGCCCTTCGTCGTCAAAGGCGCGCTGCTACCCGGGCTGGCCGGGGAGGTCGCCGAGTTCGAAGCCTGGGCGGCGACCCTGCCGGCCATGGACAAGCCGCCGGGCTACTCGATGTTCTTCGACCTGCGCGGGCGGCGGGACTGCGGCGGTTCCGCCGCCGATGCGCCTCCCGCCGAGCCGCCGGCCCTCTGCGACGCCGAGCGTCGCAACGCGACGATCCGCCGCGTGCGCCTCTCCCCGGCCGACGGCGTCGCCTTCCTCACCCGCGACCGCGAGCGCTACGTGAAAGGCATGCGCGAGTTCTGCACCAAGTTCATGCGCCCGCCCGGCGACGTGCTGTTCTCCTGCGGCGCCGGGCACGGCGCCTGCGTCGACGCCTACGGCGAGGTGCAGCCCTGCCTGCCGATGCGCGCCCCCGAGACCACCGTGAGCCTGCGCGGCCAGCCGGGCGGCGGGGGGGAGGGCGGCCCCGGCGGCAAGCCAGGCGGCCCCGGCGGCGGCTCCGCCGCCGCCCCCGCCACCTTCGACGCCGCCCGCCTGCGCTACGCCCTCACCGAGGCCTTCCCGCGCCTCCGCGAGACGAAGGCCACCAACCCCGAGTACCTGCGCCGCTGCGCGGTCTGCTTCCTCAAAGGCCTCTGCGAACAGTGCCCGGCCAAGTCGTGGGCCGAGAGCGGCACGCTCGATACCCCCGTGGAGTACCTCTGCGAGGTCGCCCACGAACAGGCGCGCGACCTCGGCCTGCTGGAGCCCGGCGAATCCGCCTGGCAGATCGAAGACTGGAAGGCCAGGGTGGAGCGCATATGAGCACCGCGACAGACGACTCAGGAGTACAATGACGTCGCTGTCCACCCTACCTCAGAGGTCGTGACATGAACGAGATCATCTTCGTTGTCGAGGAAGCCCCGGAAGGCGGGTATGTGGCCCGCGCGCTGGGCGTGCCCATCTTCACCGAGGCGGATGACCTCGATACTCTGCAGTCCGCGGTGCGCGATGCGGTGCTCTGCCATTTTGAGGACGAGGCCGAGCGGCCGCGGGTGATCCGGCTCCATACCGTCCAGGACCGACTGATCGCGGTATGAGGCTCCCGCGAGACCTCTCCGGCGAGGATCTCGCTCGCGCTCTTGCGGCTTTGGGGTATACGGTGACGCGCCAGACGGGCAGCCACATGCGGCTCGCGACGCAGAAGCACGGCGAGCACCACATCACGATCCCCCGACACGATGCGCTCCGCGTGGGCACGGTCGCGGCGATCCTTGGAGAAGTGGCCGCTCACCTCGGCCTGTCGCGGGAGGCGCTTGTAGAACGGCTCTTTGCCCGTTGAGCGCACCTGCTGGAGCCCGGCGAACGCGCCTGGCGAATCACGGACTGGAAAGTGAGAGTGGAGCGCATATGAGCATCGCCCTGGAAGACGTGTACAAGCCCTCCGACGACGTCGTCGCCCGCGAGATCGAGGGCGAGATCATCATCGTGCCCCTGGTCGCCGGCATCGGCGACATGGAGGACGAGCTCTTCACCCTGAACGACACCGG
>CAIOZS010000174.1 GCA_903862845.1 uncultured Thermoleophilia bacterium | reverse complement strand
CTAGGAGCCCGATGCCCGGATGCATCCGGCGCCGGGGCGGCTACGCCGCCGGCGCCTCACGACAAGGAGATAGACGATGACCAGGAGCTACAAGGACATACCGCTCTTCAAAGACGTCACCGAAGAAGAGTGGAACGACTACCGCTGGCAGCTTCGCAACCGCCTCACCACCACCGCCGACTTCGAGCAGGTGCTCAACCTCAGCGACCGGCAGCGTGCCGACCTCGACGCCTGCATGGGCAAGTTCCGCGTCTCCGTGACGCCGTACTACGCCTCGCTGATGGACCCCGACGACCCGCGCTGCCCGGTGCGCCTGCAAGGCGCACCCTCGCCGGCCGAGCTGGTTATCCATCATGAGGATCTCAAGGACGCCGTCAGCGAGGATTTCGACTCGCCGACGCCGCGGATCACGCACCGCTACCCCGACCGCGTGCTCTTCGTGGTCACCGAGATGTGCAGCATGTACTGCCGCCACTGCACGCGGCGGCGCCTGGTCGGCGGCACCGAGGCCATGGTCCGTCAGACCGAGATCGACAACGCCATCACGTACATCGAGCGCTCCCCCGAAGTGCGCGACGTGCTGATCAGCGGCGGCGACCCGCTGGTCCTCTCAGACGATCAGCTCGAGGACATCATCAGGCGCGTGCGCGCCATCCCCCACGTCGAGATCATCCGCCTCGGCACGCGCGCCCCGGTGGTCCTTCCGCAGCGCATCACCCCCGAGCTCGTGACGATGCTCAAGAAGTACCAGCCGCTCTACATCAACACGCACTTCAACCACCCCAAGGAGTTCACGCCCGAGAGCAAGAGGGCCTGCGACATGCTCGCCGACGGCGGCTTCCCGCTGGGCAACCAGACGGTGCTCATGGCCGGCATCAACGACTGCGCCAACGTCATGAAGAAGCTCGTCCACAGGCTCGTCGAGTACCGCGTCAAGCCCTACTACTACTACCAGTGCGACCTCGCCGAAGGCACCGCCCACTTCCGTACCAGCGTGGCCAAGGGCATCGAGATCTACGAGAGCTTGCGCGGGCACACCACGGGCTTCGCCGTGCCGACCTACATCATCGATGCCATCGGCGGCGGCGGGAAGACGCCGGTGTTCCCCAACTACGTCATCAGCCAGGCCCCGCACCAGATCATCCTGCGCAACTACGAGGGCGTGATCAGCAAATACACCGAGCCCAAGGAGTACGTCGAGGGCGAGTGTCACTGCGAGGGGTGCGAGACCGAGAAGAAGCGGCTCGGCGTGGCCGGCCTCTTCGACAGCCCCGAGCCGACGCTCTCCGACGTGTGGGCGGCGCGCATGCAAAAAGTCGTCGACCGCAAGAACCGCATGGCGGGTGTTTTCGGGCCGGCCAAGGTCTGAGGCGGCCGGCATGCCGAAAGTCTTCGTCGAGCCCATCGGGCTGACCCTGCCGGTCGACGAACAGGAGACGCTGCTCGACGGTCTGCTGCGCGCCGCGGTCGACATCCCCACCGACTGCGCCGGGCGTGGCACGTGCGGCAAGTGCCTCGTGAGGGTCGGCTCCGGCGAGCTCACGGCGCCCACCGAGCGCGAGCTCAAGCGCATCCCCGAGAAGCTGCGCGCCGAGGGCTGGCGCCTGGCCTGCCAGGCATCGCCGCGCTCGGCGCGGGTCAGCATCGAGGTCCGCGGCACCGCCGGCCAGCGCCGCATCCTCACCACCTCGAGGCTCCATCACGGCCCTGCTCATCCCGCCGTGGTCACGCGGATGGTCGAGTTGCAGCCGCCGTCGCTCGCCGACGCGCGCTCCGACCTCGCGCGCTTCGACGAGGCCCTCGGCGGCGTCAACGTGCCGCTCAAGGTCCTGATGTGCCTGCCTAAGACGCTCCGCGACGGGCGCTGGCGGGTGATCGCCACGCTGTACGGCAAGCGCGTGATCGACGTGCACGCCGTCGACCATCACGCGCCGGAGCTCTTCGGAGCGGCGGTCGACATCGGCACCTCCAAGGTCATCGTCTACCTGTTCGACCTGACGCGTGGCTCCCTCATCGACCAGGAGGCCGTGGAGAATCCGCAGATGCGCTACGGCGAGGACGTCATCAGCCGCATCGCGCAGGCGGCCCAGCACAACGACACGGCCGCCCTCGCGCTGGCGGTGCGCGAAGGCATCAACGCCGACCTCAGCGTGCTGTACGAGCGCCAGGGCATCCACCCCAACCATGTCTGCGACATGACCGTGGTGGGCAACACCGCCATGCATCACCTGGCCCTTGGCCTCTCGCCGGTCGGCCTCGGGCAGGCGCCGTTCGCGCCGGCCGCAGCCGAGCCGCTCACGCTGCGCGCGAGTGAGCTCGGCCTCGACATGAACCCGGACGGCGGCGTGCACTTTCCGCCGCCCATCGCCGGCTTCGTCGGTTCGGACGCGCTGGCCGTCATCGCCGCCACGCGCCTCGCCGGCAAGAAGCGCCCGTCCATGGCCATCGACATCGGCACCAACACCGAGATCGCGCTGGCTCACGACGGCCGCGTGACGGTCACGAGCTGCGCCTCGGGCCCCGCCTTCGAGGGCTACCAGATCCGCAACGGCATGAAGGCCGTGGCCGGCGCCATCGAGCGCGTGCGCATCACGCGCCACGGCAATGTTACGGACGTCCAGACGATCGCCGGAGCCGAGCCCATCGGCATCTGCGGCTCCGGCGTCGTCGACCTGCTCGCCGGGCTGGTCCACGCCGGCATCGTCGACAGGAGCGGCCGCATGCAGGAGCACCCCCACGTGCGCCAGGGCGAGGAGGGCCGCGAGTACCTCGTCACCGCCGGGCCGCACGGCGATATCGTGTTCACGCAGCACGACGTGCGCAGTCTGCAGCTCGCCAAGGGCGCGATCCACAGCGGCTGGGAGCTGCTGCTCGACACGCTCGGCGTCGCCGTCGAGGAGCTCGACCGGGTGTTCATCGCCGGCGCCTTCGGCAACTACCTCGACCTCGACGCCGCGCAGTTCCTCGGCCTGTTCCCGCCGGTCACCAAAGGTCGCGTGGCCTTCGTCGGCAACGCCGCCGGCGTGGGCGCGCAGATGGCCCTGATCGACGTGCGGGCGCGCCGCCGCATGGCGCGGCTGCGCGACCGTATCGAGTTCCTCGACCTCGCCACCGACAAGCGGTTCCTGGATGTCTTCGCCGGTCGACTCGGCTTCGCCGGCGACTGACCGGCGCGGCGGAATCAGCGAGGGGGGCGCCGCAGGTGCACCGCTCCCTGACCGCCGCCTTCGCGGGTACGCCGAGATCGGCGTTGCGTCGCTCATTCTAGGCACCTCCGCGACGCTCATCCAGGTATCGACGATGCCGGCCGGCCTGCTGGTCGTGCTGCGCATGGCGCTGGCCGGCATCGTCCTCGGGGTGATCTTCCTCAAGACCGGCGGTATCGCCGAGGTACGCCGCTCCGGGTACTTCCGCCGCATGATCCTCGTCGGCTTCGTCGTCGCCCTCGAGCTGATCTTCTACTTCGCCTCCATCCGCCTGGCCAACGTCACGGTGGGCGTGTCGCTGGAGTACATGGCGCCGGTCTTCGTCGCGCTGCTGGCGCCGTGGGTGCTGCGCACGCGGCGCCAGACCATCGACATGGTGGCCGTCGGCGTCGCCCTCGGCGGCATGGCGCTGCTCGTCCTGCCGGGCCTGACGCTCGGCGAGGGCCGCACCAGCATCCCCGGCATCGTCTGCGGCCTGCTTGCGGGGCTCATGTTTGCCACGGCGATGATGCTCATCAAGAGCATGGGCCAGGACGTGCGGGGCACCACCTTCGCGCTCTTCTTCTGCTTCGGCAGCGTCGTGCTGCTGACGCCGCTGGCGGTGTGGCAGACGGTCACCAGCCACTATCAGCTCACCTGGACCGACACGTGGATCGTGCTCGTCAGCGGGCTCATCTACACGGCCCTGTGCTTCAGCCTCTTCACCGACGGCATCCGCCACGTGCGCGTGGAGCACGCCGGCATCCTGGGCTACATCGAGCCGGTGACGTCGCCGCTCTGGGCCTTCTTGCTCATCGGCGAGAAGCCGCCGTGGACGACCCTGGCCGGCGGCGCCCTCATCGTTTCCGCCGGCGTCCTCGTGATCGTCCTCGGCAAGGGCGACACGGAGCCGCTACTGGAGCCGCTTTCGTGAGCGGCGGAGACGGATCTCCCGCCGCCGGATCTCCCGCCACGGGGCCGCCCGCCACCGGGCCGCCGGCCGCGCCGGCGGCGCAGCCCGAACGCCTGCGCGGCTACCTCGAGGTCGGCGTCGCCTCTCTGGCCAACGGGTCCATCGGCGTCATGGTCACCTACGCCGACATGCCGGCGACCATGCTGCTCTTCCTGCGCATGGCGTTTGCCGCCGCGGCGCTCGGCGGCGTCGTGCTCGTGAGCGGGAGCTGGCGCGACCTGCGCAGCCCCGGAGCGCCCCTTCGCCTCCTCGGCATCAGTGTGTCGCTGGCGCTCAACCTCATCCTGTACTTCCTCGCCATTCGCTCCACCGGTGTCGCGGTGGCCATCTTTCTCTCGTACCTTGCGCCCCTGTACCTTGCGTTCGTCGCGCCGCGCATCCTGCGCGAGGCCACCGACCGCATCGTGTACGTGTCGCTGGCCATCGGTCTCGCCGGCATGGGCGTCATTCTCGTGCCGGGCCTCCTGCTCGAAAGTACGAAGCTCTCGGCCGTCGGCCTGTTCTACGGCTGGGCCGCCGGCGTCATGTATGCGGTCTACCTGCTCTTCGCCAAAAGCCTGCGCGGGCGTCACGTGCGCAGCACGGCGGTGGTGTTCACGCAGAGCGCGTTCACCGCCGCCGTCATGCTCGTGCCGGGGCTCTTCGCCGTCTCGGCGGCCCACTATCACTACAGCGGCCGCGACCTGCTCATGGCGGCGCTGCTCGGCCTGGTCAACACAGCCTTCGCGTTCAGCCTGTTCATGGACGGCCTGCGCTACATCCGCGTGCAGCACGCCTCCATCGTCGGCTACCTCGAGCCCGTGAGCGCGCCGCTCTACGCCCTGGTCTTTCTCAGCCAGGTGCCCTCGCGGTGGACCATGGCCGGCGGCGCCCTGATCGTGACCGCCGGCATCCTTGTCGTGCTGTTCGGTCGCGAGGAAGCCGAGCCGGAGCTCGTAGGATGACCAGCCGCGTCGCCCGGAGCTACGGGATGGTGGCCGCCTCCCACCTGCTCATCGCCCCGTCCGGGACGCTGGTGACGTGGGCCACGGTGCCGGCGAGCACTCTGCTCCCGCTTGCACTCTGGCAGACGGTGGGTGCGGGCGACTCGCTCACAGGCCGCGACCTGCTCGTGGCACGGGTGCTCGGGCTGGTGTGCATCACGGTCGCCCACACCCCATGGATGGGGGGCATACGCCGGGTGCGCGTGCAGCGCAGCGCGGTCCTGGGCTTCCTCGCGCCGGTGGCGGCGCCCTTCTACGCCCTCGTCCTCCTGGGTCAGAGCATCGCGGCGTGGACGGTGGCCGGCGGCGCCCACATCCTGGCCGCCGGCATCCTCGTCGTGCTGCGCGGTCAGGGGGACCTGGAGTCGGAGCCTCCGCTGTGAGCGCCGTCAGCGGCCCGGCGCCGGGTGGGCGGCGCGACTCCGCGGGCTACGTGATGGTCGTCGCCGCGTACCTGCTCCTGGCGGGCGCCGTGGCGCTCGTGGACATGACGAGCGCCCCGACCGGCGTCGTCCTCCTGGCGCGCATGGTGTTCGCCGGCCTGGCGCTCGCCGTGCTGTTCGCGCGCCACCGGATACTCTCGGACTGGCGCCGTCCCGGAGCCGCTCCCCGGCTTCTCGTCATGGGCGCCGTGTCGTCCATCTCGGCGCTTCTCTTCTACGTCTCCATTCGTGCCTCCGGGGTGGCCGTCGCCATGATCCTCCTCTTCACGATGCCCGTGTGGGTGGCGCTGGCGGCGCCGCGGGTCTTTCGCCTGCGGCGCGAGCCCGTCGTGTTGCCGGCGCTCGCGCTGGCGCTCGCCGGGCTGGTCGTGATCCTCGCGCCGGGACTTTCCGGCGGCGCCAGGATGTCCGCGACGGGCCTCGCCGCCGGCCTCGGCGCCGGCCTCGCCTATGCCGTGCTCGTGCTCCTGGCCAAGGACCTGACGCGGCGCGTAGCATCGACCACGGTCTCCTTCTCGGAGACCTGGCTCAACGTCCTCTTCCTGCTGCCGTTTGCCCTGTGGCAGCTGTCGAGCACGGGCTATCGCTTCACGACGCGCGACCTCGTGGTGCTCCTCGTCATGGGGGTCGTCTGCACCGCGCTCGCGCGCGCCCTCTGGACCGAGGGCACGCGCCGCGTGCGCGTCGAGCACGTCTCGATCCTCGGCTACGTCGAGCCCGTGGCGGCGCCCGTCTATGCCTTTGTCCTTCTCGGGCAGCGGCCGGGCCCGTGGACCATCGCCGGCGGCATGCTGGTCATCGCCGCCGGCCTGCTCGTCGTCGTCTTCGGGCGCGCCGAGGGAGAGAGGTCGCTGGCGGCGCTGGCGGAGGCAGAGCCCCTGTGAGCGCCGGCGCCGGTGAGGTCACCCGCTCTGCGGCGGCGGCCGCCGCAGGCCCGCCGCGCCGCGACGCGCTCGGCTACAGCATCGTCCTGGTCTCGTACCTGGGCATGGCCGGCAGCGCGCCGCTGGTCGCCTGGGCCGGCGCGCCCGTGGCGATCATTCTGGCGCTGCGTATGGCCTTCGCCGCCCTGGCCCTCGGCGTCGTCTTTCTGCGGCGCCCGATGATCGCCGACTGGCGCCGCCCGGGCGCCGCCTGGCGCCTCGTCGTCATGGCGGCGATGTCGTCGCTCACCCTGCTCCTCTACTTCTTCGCGGTGCTCAATACGAGCGTCGCGATCGCCATGTTCCTGCTGTTCCTGATGCCGGTCTGGGTCGCGCTGGTGGCGCCGCGGGTCTTTCACACGCCGCGCGAGCCCATCGTCTTCGCGGCGCTCGCCCTGGCGCTCGCCGGCCTCACCGTCATCCTCTTGCCCGACCTGCTCGGCGAGGGGCTCAAGATCTCGCTGGTCGGCCTGCTCGCGGCGCTGTTCACAGGCTTCGGGTACGCCTCTTACACGCTGTCGGTGAAGGGGCTCACCAAGCGCGTGTCGTCGTCGACCATCTCGATGGCCGAGGCAGCCGGCGACACCCTGTTCGTGCTGCCCCTGGCGATCTGGCAGTTCGGCAGCACCGGCTACCACCTTGACGGGCGCGCCTGGATCGCCGCCGCGGTCATGGGCGTTGTGTGCACAGCGATCTCGTACACGCTGTGGATCGAGGGCACGCGGCGGGTGCGCGTGGAGCACGTGACGGTGCTGGGCTACATCGAGCCGGTCGCCGGCCCGCTCTACGCGGTCTTTCTGGTCGGCCAGATGCCGACCGTCTGGACGGTCGTCGGCGGCGCCCTGATCCTGGGCGCCGGGCTGCTCGTCGTGGTGTTCGGCCGCGGCGAGGGCGAATCCTCGCCGGCTGTGGCCGGCGAGCCGGAGCCGCTCTGATGGCGGGCGGCAGCTCGTGAGAAGCCGCGCCGCCCAGGGCTATCTGCTGGTCGCCGGCTCGTTCTTGATCATGGGCCTCATCGGGGCGCTGGTGGATTGGGCCACCGCCCCCGAGAGCGCCCTCCTCGTCATTCGCTTCGCCACTGCCGGCCTGGTGCTCGGCGCGGTCTTCGCCCGCCGCAGGCCCCTCGCCGGGGCGAGCGCGCCGGGCGTGTGGCCGCGTCTCCTGGTCATGGGTCTCGTGGACGCCTTCACGCTCCTCCTCTTCTTCGTCGCCATCCGCGGCACCAGCGTGGCGATCGGCATGTTCCTGCAGTTCCTGGCGCCGGTGTGGGTGGCGCTGCTCGCGCCGCGCGTGCTCCGCGTGCCTACCGAGCGCATCGTCTACCCGGCGTTGGCCGTCGCCCTTGCCGGGCTCGCCGTCATTCTGGCGCCGTCCCTTTTCGGCGAAGGCCTCAGGCTGTCAGCCGGCGGCGTGGCCGCCGGGCTCGCCGCCGGCGTCGGCTACGCCGTCTTTCAGCTCGTCGTGAAAGACCTGACGAAGCGCGTGTCGGCTGTCACCATCGTGTTCACGGAGGCCTGGCTGGACGCACTCATCCTGCTGCCGCTGGCGCTCTGGCAGACGATCGGATCGGGATACCATCTCACCACCCGCGACCTCGTCGCCGGCGTGATCCTCGGCGTCGTCTGCACCGCTCTCGCCTACATGATGTGGACCTTCGGCATGGGCCGCATCAGGGTGCAGCACAGCTCGATCCTGGGATACCTCGAGCCGGTCTCCGCGCCCTTGTACGCGCTGCTCATCCTGGGGCAGGGGATCTCTGCGTGGACCGTCGGCGGCGGCGCCCTCATCGTGGTCGCCGGGCTCCTCGTCGTGCTGCTCGGGAAGCACGAGGAGGAAGGCGCGACGTCGCTGGAGCCGGCGCCGTGAGTGCCTCCGGCCCCGCCGCCGCGCCGGCCTCCTGCCGCGCCGGCTCCCACGGCTGCGGCGGCCCTCCCGCTGCTCGCGTCTTGACCCGCCGAGGGTCGCATGCCCGCGAGGGGAACCTGCTTGAGAAGCCCGCGCGCCACTTCGTGCCACCCGGGCCCTGCAGGCGCGCGGGATGCCACCGCGTGCCGTATCCGATACGCTGCGACAGCGCGGCGCGCGCGGCGCTGCCGGCGCCGCGCTCAGGAGGGAATGCGGACTGAGACCCGGTCCCCGCCTCCTGCATTTTCTCGCGCGAGCATTGCGAAAGGAGCCTCGATGACCAAACCAGTGGAAAGCGCACCCAAGCTCAACCTGCTCAAGTCGATGACCATGCTCGACGACGCCCAGCGGCTCACGCCGGGCGGAGTCGGCGGCATCCGCCGGCCCTACAACTTCGTGATCGGCGAGTACCCCGTGTTCATCTCCCATGGATACGGCGGCCACATTGTCGACGTGGACGGCAACGAGTACATCGACATGCTCTGCGCTTACGGGCCGATCATCCTCGGCTACGTCGAGGATGAGATCAACGACGCCGCCAAAGCACAGATGGACAAGGGCTTCTGCTTCAGCCTCGTGCAGCCGCTGCAGAACGAGCTCGAGCAGCGGCTCGCCGACCTCATGCCCTGCGGCGAGCAAACCATCCTCGTCAAGACCGGCTCGGACGCGACCAACGCGGCCGTCCGCGCCTCACGCGCCTACACCGGCCGCGACAAGATCGCGCGCTGCGGCTATCACGGCTGGGGCGACTGGTGCGTGGAGCATCACGGCGGCGTTCCACAGGCCGTGTGGGCGCTCACCGAGGAGTTCGAGTACGGCGATATCGCCGACCTCCAGCGCGTGTTCGCGGAGAACCCCGGCGAGATCGCCGGCGTCATCATCACGCCGGTCGGCCACCCGATGGCCAAGCCGATCATCGCGCCGCCGCCCGGCTACCTGCAGGCGGTCGTCGACCTGGCGCACGAGCACGGCGCCGTCGTGACCTTTGACGAGGTGCGCACGGGCTTCCGCGTCAGCATGGGCGGCGCCAGCGAGCGCTACGGCGTGGTCCCCGACCTCACCACGGTCGGCAAGGCCATGGCCAACGGCTACGCCATTGCCGCGTTGGTAGGCGCGCGCGAAGTGCTGAGCGTGTACGTCAAGGACGCCTTTCTCAGCTCCACCTACTTCCCCAACAGCCTCGAGATGGCGGCCAGCATGAAGTGCCTCGAGATCCTCGAGCGCGAGAAGGTGCCGGACGCGATCTGGGAGCGCGGCACGAAGTTCCTCGCGCGCCTCGGCGAGATCGTCGACAAGAGCGGCGTGCCCGTGACGAAGAGCGGCATCCCGCCGATGCCGTTCCTCACCTTCGACCATGCGGACGAGCACTACAAGGAGCGGCGCACGGAGTTCTACACGCAGTGCATCCGCCGCGGCCTGTTTGTGCAGCCGTATCATCACTGGTACATCTGCTACCGCCACACCGAGGCCGACTTGAACCGCGCCCTCGAGGTCGTGGAGGAGAGCCTCGCCTTCGTGGCGGAGCACTACCCGTACCAGAAGTAGCAGGCCGACCGGAGGGGGGACAGATGGACAAGCTCATCATCACGGTCGCCGGGGTCGGCGCCGAGACCACCAAGGCGGCGCAGCCGGCTCTGCCCGTGACCGCCGCCGAGATCGGCGCCGACGCCGCGCGTTGCGCGGAGGCCGGCGCCTCGATGTACCACCTGCACGTGCGCGACGCGGCCGCCGGCCCGACGCAGGCCCAAGCGGTCTTCGCGGCCGCCATCGAGGAGATCCGCAAGCGCAGCGACATCATCATTCAGACGAGCACCGGCGGCGCCATGGGCATGAGCGCCGACGAGCGCCTGCAGCCGCTCGAGCTCGATCCCGAGATGGCGTCGCTTACCACCGGCACCGCCAACTTCGGCGACGACGTGTTCTTCAACGACACGGCGCTGATGACAGAGTTCTACACGCGCATGCAGAAGAAGGGCGTGCGCCCGGAGTTCGAGATCTTCGAGGCCGGGCAGATGGACAACGCCCTCAAACTGATCAAGAGGTTCGGCCCGGCCGGCCCGCTGATGCACTGGGACTTCGTGCTGGGCGTGCCGGGCAGCATGAGCGGCGAGCCGCGCAACCTCGTGTTTCTCGTCGACCGTGTGCCCGCAGGATCCACCTGGACCTGCACCGGCATCGGCCGCTGGCACATGCCGGTGACCATGACGGCCTTGGCCATGGGCGGCAACGTGCGTCTCGGCTTCGAGGACAACGTCTTCTACCACAAGGGCGTGCTCGCCACGGGCAACGCCGAGCTCGTCGGCCGCGTGGCGCGCATCTCGCGCGAGTGGGGCCGCGAGACGGCCACGCCGGACGAGGCGCGGCAGATCCTCAAGCTGGGAAGGTACGCCGGACAATGAAGACCAATCTCACCATCACCGTCGAGGCAGACGTGCTGCGCAGGGCGCGCCTGCGGGCGTTGCAGGACGACACGTCCGTGAATGCATACGTGCGGAGTTGCCTCGAGGACTACGCCGCCGAAGGCGACCGCGCGGCCCAGGCCGTCGCCGAGGTCAGGCGGCTCATGGACGCCACCGAGCTGCACTGGGGCTCAGGAACCTGGTCGCGTGAGGAGCTCTACGAGCGATGAAGCCGCGCGTCGGCGCCGAGCGAGTGTTCGTCGACACCAACGTCCTCGTCTACGTCTTTGAGCCGCAAATCCCACTACCGCACGCCGTCGCCGCCGGCTTCGCACGTCAGTTGCTCGCGGCGCACATCGTCACTCCGTCCGCCGACCTGGTCGTTGCCGCCATGGAGCGGACCGGCGCGAGCCCACTCACGATCTGGGAAGCCCTCATCCTCGCGGCGGCGGAGTCGTGTGGCGCGAGGTGCTGTACACCGAGGACAAGCATCTGCTGGCAGTGAGCGCGAGCGTAGAGATCGTCGATCCGTTTGCGGGCCTCAGCGGGCCGGCGGCGGATTGACGCAGCGGGTCAATGGTTGGTTTGTTGCAGGTGAGCGAGCGCTGGACCGCCGTGCCGGCAGCGCTCGCGCTCTGGGCTCTCGGGTAGGCACGCGGGCGTCATGAGGCGGCCGCAATGGCGCCGGCAGAGTAGAGTGGCACGAAGATGAGCTGCTGCTCGGGCAGGGTCGCAAAGGCGGCGCCCGACACGACCACGCCCGGCGCCGCCTGCGGATACTTCTCGAGGAGCATGCGCAGGCTGCGCAGGCGGCCCGCCGGGCCCGCCTTGACCTCGATCGGCGTCACCCTTCCGGCAACGTCGATGAGGTAGTCGACCTCGGCCGTGCTGCCGCGCTCTGCGCGCGCCCAATAGTAGAGCTCGCCGCCGGACGCTGCCAGAAGTTCCTGACCGACGAACTGTTCGGCGAGGGCGCCCTGGAAGACCTTGAGCAGGTCACGTCGCGCATATTCGACATCGGCGCGCAGGCCGCAGAGGCGCTGCATAAGACCTACGTCGACCATGATCGCCTTGAAGCGCTTCTGCGACGCACCTGCGGCGAGCGGCGGGCCGGCCGGGCTGGCAGCGCGCACCGGGCGAACCACTCGTGCCCGTGACAGCAAGTCGAAGGCGCGCTTGATGGCCCGGTTGTCGAAGCCTTCGACAAGGTGCGCGTATCTGACCTGGCCGCCGACTCCACGGGCGACGCCCGCCAGCACGCCGTCGAGACAATCCTTGTCGGCGCGCCCCGCGTACTTGCCGAAGTCCTCGCGGTACGCGACAGCGATCTCGTCCTGGACGGCGAATGCTTCCTGCTGGCTCCCGCCGGCCGCGAACGCCGCCACGGCCTCGGGCATGCCCCCGACGAACAAGTAGCGCCTCAGGAGCTCAAGGAGGTGCTCATGTACGACGTCAGACTGCGGCGCCGGCGCCGCGCTCACCACCTCGGCGGCGACGTCCTCGCCGAGTGCCCAAAGAAACTCGGCGAACGTCATGGGAAACACGTTGACGAACTGCACCCTTCCCACCGGGAAGGAGAACCCGCCGAGGGCAAACTCGAGCAATGAACCCGCCGCGACCACGTGCAGCTCGGGCAGCTGTTCGTAGAAGTAGCGCAGCGCCACCAGGGCTCGCGGGCATGCCTGGATCTCGTCGAAGAACAACAGGTCGTGTCCGGCGACTATGCGTTGCCCAAGCAGTACCTCGAGCTCCGCGACGATGCGCCGCGCGTCGAGGTTCCCCGCGAAGAGCCGATGCCAGCCGCGGCGCGCCTCGAGATCGATGGTGTGTACGGCCGCGAACCGAGCAGTCCCGAGCTCTTTGATGGCCCACGTTTTGCCCACCTGACGAGCGCCGCGCACGACAAGTGGCTTGCGGCGCGGGGAGTCGCTCCAAGCAAGCAGGGCTTTGGTGACGGATCGTCGCATGAGACGCACACTCGACCTGAAGTGTCAAAAAGTCAAGGGTTTTATTGTCAGCAAGTGCCAAAACCTCAAGGTGATAAGCACGACGACGGAGAGCCCTGCGTCTCAAGGCGGCCACAGCGCAGGCCGATGACTGCGGGCTTTGAGCGCACGCAGCGCATGGTCACCGCTCGCCAGAAAGCACGAGGCACGCCTCGTAGGTCGCGCGATCGATGGGGATCCAGTCGGTCTTGTCCACGCCCTGCTCGCCGGGCCGCGTGATAGAGGTTCTGGCCATCGATGAAGGCGATCGCCCGTGGAGATCGCGGCTCAGTCACCGCGGAAACCGCAATAAAATAACCCCGCTGGGGGCGTTGCGGCGCTGCCGGCGGGGTCGAATGACCGAGGCATGCCAGACGAGGCGATGGCGTCAACGTTGACGTTTGCGCGCCTCGGGCGAAGCCCAGACGCCCGGTCAGCCTCAAAGAGTGCTCCAACGATCTCCATGGCTTCATGGTACCGGCGAACCCGGCGATGCGCGACGGTGACGATCCGCGCCGCGGGTGGACGTATGCGGCTGCGCGAGGGTGACGTCCGGCCGATGGCTCACCTCCCGCAGGCAGACAGGCTCTTTGAGGACGATCCTCCGCGGCGGGCAAATGCTCGTCTTCCCCAACGGTGATCGAGCCTGCGGACAGCCGTGCGCGGCAGGAGAGTCCGCAAATGCTTGTCTTCCCTCCACACGACCAGGGGGCGCGGAGCGCTCGGGGGGGCGCGGAGCGCCCCGTCCGCCTCGTCCGCACGCACTCTCGCCGGAGTCTGCATCACGTGGTACCCTCAGACGAGAACTGGGAGCGTGAAACGATGGCTACACAAGACAAGGACCTGATTCTCCTGATCCTGGACATGCAGGGCATCGAAGACCGCCTGCGCGAGTTCGAACGCAAGTATCGCCTGCGCTCGAATGAGTTTTTTCGCCTCGCCCGGGCGGGCAGGATCGAGCAGCGGCTCGAACTGATAGAGTGGCTGGGACTGTACGAGACCTTCCTTGCGGACGAACGCGAGTACCGGGTGTTGCTGGAACGGCAGGTCGAGCCCGTGCTCACGGCCTTGAACTCGACGCCGTTGCCCTCTTGACGTGACCGCCGAGCTCCTGGCGTCCATCGCCGACTACGAGGCGTTCATCTACGGCCTGCCCGGTGAGTTTGCCTGCATCCAGATGTCCACGCTGGTCGTCGTACAAGCTGGTCCGCTGACCGCGAGCGTCAAAGGGGAGATCCATTTCGGAGGCGGGCTCGTGCTGCGCGTCCTGGAAGTCGTACATGCCCGCCGCCAGCGCATCGAGCGCTACGGCTATGAGCTCTGGAAGGGCGGCGAGGAGCTGTGGTGGTACGACTCGTGGCCCCATCCCGATCAGCCCGAGCTGGCCGGCTCGCATCCTCATCACAAGCACGTCCAACCGGACATCAAGCATCACCGCGTTCCCGCTCCTGGCCTCAGCTTCCAGGTCCCGAACCTGCCGTTCTTGATCCGAGAGGTCGAGCGTGAGTACCTGGTGCGATAGGCGAGGCTGCGCGGGCCTCACCCGCCGCGCGGGGTAGTGCGAATCGGGGAAAGGGGCGTAGTCGTTCAGCTCCCCCTGCGATTCGTTGCCGTCCGGCCGCGCGGCGCGGGTGGTGCGAAAGGGGAAGACAAGGATTCCTTGACTGTCGCGTCGTCAGCGGCCGTCCGCAGGCTCGCCCGTGAGGGGGAAGACAAGGATCCGCCAACGTTTCTTGTCTTCCCTCGCAGCACTACCTCGCGGCGGATCCCGCGGCTGCGGCGCGTGGCCGCCGGGGCGACAGCCGCGGAGGGCGCCGCGCCTTGGGCGCGATTCGCCGCCGGCGCGCAGCGCTTTGGGGAACAGATCGCGCCGGGCGGCTCGCGCCGAGGGGGCGTCGGGGCTGGTTCGGCGACGGGCGCGGATCGGTCACCCCGCACGCCGGCGCTCACGAAACCGCCGCGAACCTGACATACTAGCGGCGTGGACAACGTTCGCACCATGCGCCCGCGCCAGCCGGGCAAGCCGCGCAAGCCTGCGCATTCCAGCAGGCGGCGCATCATCATCGGTATCGTCGTCGCGCTGGTCGTGGCGCTCATCGCCGTGTCGGGCAAGGTGCTGAGCTTCTATGTGGACTGGCTGTGGTTCGGCGAGGTCGGTTTCCGCTCCGTGTTCTGGACGCGGTTCTGGTGGCAGATCCTGGTGGGCGTCGCGGCATTCGCGATCTTCTTCGTCATCGTCGAGATCAATGTTGAGCTCGCCCGTCGCCTGGCGCCGAGCTTCCGCGTCACGGCGGCCGGCGATCTGCTCGAGCCGCGCAGCGAGGCCGTGCGCAAGTGGGTCGGGTGGGGCGGCCTGGGCGTCAGCCTCCTGGCCGCCCTCCTCGCCGGATGGGGGGCCTCGGCGCAGTGGCAGACGTTCCTGCTCTACGTCAAGCAGGCGCCGTTCGGCGAGAAGGACGCGATCTTCGGTCACGACATCGGCTTCTACGTGTTCTCGCTGCCGATGTGGCAGGCCGTGCAGAGCTTCGTCTTCGGCGCGCTCGTGGCGTCGCTCGTGCTCGCTGCCGTCATGCACCTCGTGATGGGCGGCATCGACTACAAGGCGACGCCGCCCGGCGCCGCGGGTCGCGCCGCGGGTCAAGGCGCGGGAGGCGCCGGCGAGGCCGGCGAGCCGGGCTCGCCGTTCGCCCGCGCCCAGCGCGTTGCCGCGCCCCAGCTCCCGCAGATCGACGTCAAGCTCGGCGGCCGCGCCGTCGCGCACCTCTCGGGCATCCTCGCGGCGATCTTCGTGGTGGTCGGCGCCGGCCAGCTCTTCCGCGCCTGGCGCCTGCTGTACTCCACCGCCGGGACCATCTACGGCGCCGGCTACACCGACGTCCACATTCGCCTGCCGCTCACCTACGTGATGCTGGGCATAGCGCTGCTCCTGGCGGCGGTGCTCGTATGGAACATCTTCCGCCGCCATCAGTGGTGGCCGATCGTCATCGTGGTGTGGGTGCTCGCCGTCATCGTGCTGCGCGGCGTGGTGCCGGCCGTGTATCAGTCGCTGATCGTCAACCCGAACCAGCTCACCAAGGAACGCGAGTACATCGCCCACAACCTGGCGGCCACGAAGAGCGCCTACAAGCTCAATGACATCACGCAGCAGCCGCTCGCGGCCAAGACTCCGCTCACGCCGCAGAAGCTCAAGGACAACCAGCCCACGCTGAGCAACATCCGCCTCTGGGACCCCAACACCCTGGTGACCAGCTACCGGCAGCTCCAGGAGCTGCGCCCCTACTACTCGTTCCTCGACGCCGACGTGGACCGCTACACCGTGGGCGGCGTGTACCGCGAGACGATGCTCTCGCCGCGCGAGCTCAACATCGACGGTCTTCCGGCGCAGGCCCAGACCTGGGTCAACCAGCACATCACCTACACGCATGGGTTCGGCGTGGCGATGTCGGCGGTGAATCAGGTGACCAGCGACGGCTCGCCCGACTTCCTCGTGCAGGACGTGCCGCCGCAGAGCGTGGCGGGTCTCGAGATCACGCAGCCGCGCATCTACTACGGCGAGCGCGGCACCGGCTACAGCCTCGTCAAGACCAAGGACAAGGAGTTCGACTATCCGGGCGCCACCGGCGACGTGTACTCCACGTACAACGGAAGCGGCGGCATCCCCATCTCACCGCTGCTCAATCGCCTCGCCTTCTCGGCGACCTTCGGCACCATCAAGTTCTTCACCACGTCGTCCATCGAGAGCCAGAGCCGCATCATCATCCGCAACGACATTCGCACGCGCATCAGCGACGTGGCGCCTTTCCTCACTCTCGACCACGATCCGTACATGGTGATCGCCGACGGCCGCCTGTGGTGGATCCAGGACGCCTACACGACCACCGATCGCTACCCGTACTCCACCCCGCAGAGCGGCGTGAACTACCTGCGCAACTCGGTCAAGATCGTGGTCGACGCGTACAACGGCACCATGAAGTTCTTCGTGTTCGACGAGCAGGACCCGCTGCTCAAGACCTACCTGGCGGCGTACCCGTCGCTGTTCACGGCCAAGAGCGAGATGCCGCAGGTGCTGATCGACCACCTGCGGTACCCCGAGGACCTCTTCAACGTGCAGGCCGAGGTGTATTCCACCTACCACGTGGACGGCGCCGACGTCCTGTACAACAAGGGCAACCAGTGGGCGATCCCCGAAAACGTGGCGCTGTCGGGGGCCGGCCGCATGGAGGCCTACTACGTGATCATGCGGCTTCCGGGCGCCGCCAAGGAGGAGTTCCTGCTCATGCTGCCGTTCGTGCCGAACGGCCGCAGCAACATGATCTCCTGGCTCGGCGCCCGCTCGGACATGCCCGACTACGGCAAGGCCATCAACTTCGTGTTCTCCTCGAGCACCACGGTGTTCGGCCCCAGCCAGGTCGAGGCGACCATCAACCAGGACCCGGACATCAGCTCGCAGCGCACGCTCTGGGGCCAGCAGGGCTCGCAGGTGGTCATGGGCAACCTCCTCGTCACGCCCATCGAAGACTCGCTGCTGTACGTGCAGCCGCTCTACATCCAGTCAGACCAGACGCAGCTGCCGCAGCTTAAGCGCGTGATCGTCTTCTACCGCGCGCCCGCCCCGGCGGGCGGCCAGGGCAACGCCCAGCAGGTCGTCGCCATGAAGCAGACGCTGGGCGAGGCACTCACGGCCGCCTTCGGCGAGAGCTTCAGCAGCGGCAACGCCTCCGGCGGCACCAGCACGGGCGGGACGGGCACAGGTGGCACCGGCGGAACGGGCTCGGGCGGCGCGCTGACCCAGCAAGCCCGTGACCTCATCGCTCTCGCGAGCCAGCAGTTCGACGATGCGCAGAAGGCGCTGCAGGCCGGCGACTTCGCCGGATACGGCACTCAGATCAAGGCCCTGCAGAAGACGCTGCGCAGTCTGCAAGCCCTGCAGTAGCCGGCCTCCGCCGGCGCCCTCAAGCGGCCGTTCATCACCGTCTACGCCGGCAGCGCCTTCGGGAGCGGTCGGCAGACCCGTACCCGGAGTCAGGCCGGATCCGGCTATCGTGCGAGTCTTCCTTCAAACAATGAGACGGGCACGCTGTCCGCAAAGAGCGCATCAGGGCAGAAATCCTGGGCGGGTTTCACCATTCGTGAACACCCGGGTGATCGTGTAGTCCGGGTTCGGCTTGACCGCTTTGACTCTCGGATTCATGACCTCTCCTCTATTTGAGCGGGTCGCCGGAGGCTCGAGAGGGTGCCCGACGGGCAAGCGCGGCGCTCAGTCCGCCGCCGGCGGCGACTCGACGAAGCGCACGCCGGGCAGGCCGCGGAAGTGCTCGTCGTGGGTCCACACCTCCGCTCCGTGCGCCTGTGCGGTGGCGTAGATGACGCTGTCGGCGCACGGCAGCGCCGTGCGCTCACCGAGAAGGGCGGCTGCGGCGGCAAGCGTGACATCGAGCGGCACGACCGTGCCCAGCGTCATGGCGGCGATGGCGTCGGCCGCGGCCTGCTCGCCGCGCTCGCGGCACATCACGCGCGCCACTTCGAGCAGGCATACGGTGGGTACCAGGACCTCGTCCGGCTGCGCGAGCGCCGGAGCGTACGACGCGGCCAGGCCGGCGCCCTTGATGGCCTCCAGCCAGCCGCACGAATCGACTAGGATCACAGCCGGTCCTCGTCGTCGCGCGCCGAGGATGTGTCGATGCCCGGGTACAGTCCGATGATGTCGCTCATGCTGCGCGCGGGCACCACATGCAGGCGGCCGCCCAGTGCCAGGACATCGAACTGCTGACCGGGCCGCAGGCCGAGCTCGCGGCGCACGTCCTCGGGGATCACGATCTGGTACTTGCTGGAGAGCGCGACTCTCGTCATCGTCGACCTCGCTGGGTACTCCCTTTGCGCTGTACCGCCCAACGATACTCTCATCGATACTCCATTCCAATCTATCGATAGACGTCAGGACCTCATCGACGGCCCGCCGGTGGCAGGCCAAGAGTCGCCGGGACCTTCGTGGCCGTGCGATCGCACATGCTCCACAGTACTCGAGCCGGGGGTCTGGGCGGCTATGGCCTGGGGGCGAAGCGGGGGTGACGTAGGGCGATGCCGACGGTAGACGTTCGCCTACCACACGTCTGGCGGACGGGCGCAGGGGCGCCGCGGATCCCGCACAGCGGCAACGTGAAGGAAGGCACGTAGAGCACCGCGGCCTCGTCCCGGACGCCGCCCGAATCAGTGAGCGCCACGCGGGCGCCGTGAGCGCCACGCGGGCGCCGTGACCACCAGGCGCGATTCGGCCGATATGAGGCTGGCCGCACAGCCGAAGCCGGAGCAGGCCTGAACTGCGCTGCGTCGCAGGCCGCCGCGCCGGCCACGTGCTCTCGCCGCCCCTCGAGCTCGGCGATCGTCGACCGGCGATCCCGTTGAACGCCCGCCCCATCGATGCACCGGCCACCGACAGGCGCCGCACACCCTCTCCATGCCGGCGGGGCGCCGTGCGCCAGTCCTGCGTCCGCGAAGGCATGGTCGGGGATACGTCTGCCTTGCTGTTTCCTTGAGTGAAGGTCACATGGGCGAGGTGCGAAGCGATCGCACTCTGCCTGGAAGTGCGCGCCGAAAGGGGCCTGCCCCTGACCATAGAGACCCGGCAGATCGAAGTGGCCATGTAGATGCCACCCCTTCCGGCCTTGAACGGCCGGGAGGTCGTGCGGGTCTTCGTGGCAAGAAATCCACGGCGCCAGTCAAGAGCGATCGGCTTGCCGTTCGACGACTTTCGAGCGTGCCTGGACGCGGCTCGTCGTGTCGAGGGCGAAGTGCTAGGGTTTCCGAGGGAGGCGAGCTCATGCTTCGTACCATTAAGGCACTCATCGAAGCGGACGGGACGATCCGGTTGCTCGAACCGGTCAGCCTTGGCAGCCCTCGGCAGGCGCTGCTGACCATTCTCGACGACGACGAGGACGTTGCCTTGAGTAGCGCCGTGCTCAGCGAGGCGGCTCTGGCGGCTGACTGGTCGCGGCCCGAGGAGGACGCTGCGTGGGCTCATTTGCAGCGGGCTCGGTAGTCCTCGTACCCTTCCCGTTCTCGGACCTGCCCGCGTTCCAAGCTACGCCCCGCTGTTGTTCTCGCGGAGGCTGACCGCGACGACCTGATTCTCTGTCAGGTCACCAGCAACCCCTATTCCGACGGCGCAGCCGAGGCTTTGACGTCTTCCGACTTCTTGGCCGGTTGTCTGCAGCGGGTGAGCTATGCGCGGCCCGGCAAGTTGTTCACGGCCAACACGTCCCTCATCGTGGGCGATGTCGGCATGCTCCAGGATGCCGCGCGCGATCGTCTCATCGATGCCGTCGTCGCAATCCTTCGCAAAGCCGCGAAACGGTGATCATTGATGTCTCGCCGAACACCGCCGTCGGCTCGACCGGCTCGTGAGCTCCTCCTTCCGCGTGCACATGGAGGGCAGGAGCTACCGGCCCAAGCGGCGCCCGGGACAGGGCGGGGAGCTCGCCAATGGAGGCCCGGCACAGTAGAAGAGACTCGCGAGTCCGGGTGGGGAATTGTTTGACGCTCGGGGTGGCGATCACCTGGACATTCGGCGCCGTATCGGTGAGGAACTTGATGGTGAGGCCGATCGCGGCGACCCGCTGCGCCTCGTCGATGGTGACTGGCCGCTCGGTGGTCTCACGGACGGTGAGGCACTGGACCCCTCCGTATTCCGAGCCAAGCCGGCCGCCCATTCCGCTCGAAGCCGGCCACCGATTCCG